>CALRQM020000034.1:0-33208 GCA_943370335.1 Bordetella parapertussis
AGCAGCACCTCGAACTGGCCCGCGACATCGCCCAGCAGCGCATCAACGCCCGCTACGCCCCCGACCCGGAGCAGCCGATTCTCAAGGTGCCCGAGCCCCTGATCCTGAAGGAGGGGGCGCGGGTGATGAGCCTGACCGACGGCAGCGCCAAGATGAGCAAGAGCGATCCCAATGAGGGTTCCCGCATCACCCTGCTGGACCCTCCGGAGCTGATCACCCGCAAGATCAAGCGGGCCAAGACCGATCCGGTCATGGGGCTGGAGTTCGGCAACCCGGAGCGGCCGGAGGCCGACAACCTGCTGGGGCTCTACGCCTTGTTGTCCGGCGTCGGCCGTGAGCGGGCGGCAGCGGAGTGCGCCTCCATGGGCTGGGGTGGCTTCAAGCCCCTGCTGGCGGAGGCCACGGTGGAAGCCCTGAGGCCCGTCCAGCAGCGTTACGCCGAGCTGCGCAGCGATCCGGCCACCCTGGAGGCCGTTCTGCGGGACGGAAGGGAGCGGGCTGCGGCCGTGGCTGGAGCAACGCTGCAGCGGGTCCGCAGCGCCCTGGGATTTCTGGCCCAGAACTGAAGCGAGGTGCGGCCTTTCCGGCAAGGTGCAGCCGGAATGTGTAAATCATTCGTTATGTATTGATCACGACAGCTGATCGTTCGTCGTGGATGTACCGCTTGTTGCGGGATGCCTGGCCGCTGCGGGCTGACGGCTGGGAACGCGCGGACATCCCCCTGTCCTGACTGAAGTTTTCCTGAGAGCCGTTCGCTCGGATCGGCTGTCTAAGCACGTTGGGCCCCGTTCTGTCCAGTACGGGCGCAGGGGTCTCGCTTTCTGGGGCTGGGCCTGGCCAAGGTCAGGTTCCCCTGACGAACGCTTGCCCTTGCGTCGCCCTTTCCACTCACCACCGAAGCAGCACCAGCACGGCCCGCTCGCCCTGGTGCTGCTGCTGCTGCTCCCGATCGTGCAGCGGCCGGCCGCACCGGTGCCCCCGGCGGCGGCGCCGGAAGTGGTGCAAGCCGCCGTCCGACCGACGCAGGCAGCAGGACGGCCAGCGGCGGGCGGCCCCTACGGCATCACCCCCGAACGGCGGGCCCTGCTCAACACAATCCGTTTCGCCGAAGGCACCTGGATCGGTGGCAGCCAGGAGGGTTACCAGGTGCTCTACGGCGGTGATCGCTTCGACGATCTCAGCCGCCATCCGGACATCGTCGTGCGGCGCCGTTACGCCAGCGCCGCCGCCGGGGCCTACCAGTTCCTCCCCACCACCTGGGACCAGGCCGCCGAGGAGCTCCAGCTCCGGGATTTCCGTCCCGCCAGCCAGGATCAGGCGGCCCTGCATCTGGTACACGAGCGGGGGGCGCTGCAGCGCTTCGATCGCCACGGCCTCACGGCTGAGGTGCTGGCGCGGCTGGCGCCGGAGTGGGCCTCCCTGCCGACGCTTGATGGTGTCAGCCACTACGGCCAGCCGGTGAAGGACCGCAGCGAACTGCAGCGCTTCTACCAGCGGGAACTGGAACGGCTGCGCCGGCTCGCCAGCGCCTGAGCCAGCTCAGGGCTCCCAGCTCAGGGCTCCCGGTAGACCACCCGTCCCCGTTCGTCGTTGCCCACATCGAGCAGGTGGTTGAGCAGCAGCCGCTCGATCTCGGCGCTGACCACGCTGCTGTTGGCCTGGGCGGGCAGGTGGAGCTCCAGCAGCGCATCGTTGAGGGTGAAGCCGGCCTTGCCGGCCCGTCGGGCCAGCTGCAGCAACTGGCGTTCGATCGGCGGGTAGGCCGCCGTTTCGCTCCCCGCCAGGGCTTCCTCCAGCAGCAGGGACTGATTGGCCTGTCGCACCATGTCGGGCACCAGCACCAGATCCAGCAGCTGGCCGATGCCGCAGAGCCCGAAGGTGAGCAGCCAGAGGGTGCCGCTGAGGGGTTTGCGGTTGTAGAAGCGCGGCAGGCCGCACAGTCCGACCAGGCAGGTGCACCACAGCAGGTAGCTGAGGGCCACACTGCGCCGTTCGGCTGCGCGGTTGAGCGCCAATCCTGCGGGGCGGCTGGGGGCTGGCCGCTGGTCCGGGCTCTGGACGGGTCCTGGCGTGGGTCGGGCAGCCATCAGGGTGCTCAGCACGTCCAACTTAGGGCCGCTGCCGGGCGTCACCGGCCCCCGCCGGTGGCGTGGGGGAGGGTCCCACCGGTGGGCCTCGATACCATGCCTTCAACAGGTGCCCTTCATGACGTCCGCGCCCCCTTCGCCGGTGCCACCGGCCTCGAGCCCCGCAGCCTCCAGTGGTGCCGCCACCGATGGCGCCGCCATCGTGCTGCCGAAAACCAGCGAAAGCCCCCAGCTGCTGCGGATCCGCCACTCGATGAGCCATGTGCTGGCCATGGCGGTGCAGAAGCTCTTTCCCCGGGCCCAGGTCACCATCGGTCCCTGGACCGAGAGCGGTTTCTATTACGACTTCGACAACCCGGATCCCTTCACCGAGGCCGACCTGAAGGCGATCCAGAAGGAGATGGGCAAGATCATCGCCCGCAAGCTGCCCTTGGAGCGCATCGAGGTGAGCAGGGAGGAGGCAGAGCGCCGCATCCGGGCCCAGAACGAGCCCTACAAGCTGGAGATCCTGGCCGGACTGAACGAGCCGATCACCCTCTACACCCTGGGAGACCAGTGGTGGGACCTCTGCGCCGGTCCCCACGTGGCCAACACCGGCGAACTCCACCCCAAGGCCTTCGCCCTTGAGAGCGTGGCCGGGGCCTACTGGCGCGGCGACGAGAACCGCGCCCAGCTGCAGCGCATCTACGGCACCGCCTGGGAGACCCCGGAGCAGCTGGCGGAGCACAGGCGGCGTAAGGAGGAGGCCCTGCGCCGCGATCACCGGCGGCTCGGCACCGACCTCGAGCTGTTCGCGATCGAAGAAGAGGCGGGTGCCGGCCTGGTGTTCTGGCACCCCCGCGGCGCCCGCATGCGCCTGCTGATCGAGGACTTCTGGCGCCAAGCCCACTTCGAGGACGGCTACGAGCTGCTGTACACCCCCCACGTGGCCGACCTCAGCCTCTGGAAGACCTCCGGCCATCTCGATTTCTACAGCGAGAGCATGTTCGGCCCGATGGCGGTGGATGAGCGGCAGTACCAGCTCAAGCCGATGAACTGCCCCTTCCATGTGCTCACCTATGCCAGCCGGTTGCGCTCCTACCGGGAGCTGCCGATCCGCTGGGCCGAGCTCGGCACCGTGTACCGCTACGAACGCCCCGGGGTGATGCACGGACTGATGCGGGTGCGCGGCTTCACCCAGGACGACGCCCACGTGTTCTGCCTGCCGGAGCAGATCTCCGATGAGATCCTGCGGGTGCTGAACCTCACCGAGCGCATCCTGTCCACCTTCGATTTCCGCAGCTACGAGATCCACCTCTCCACCCGTCCGGAGAAGTCGATCGGCGAGGACGCGGTGTGGGAGCTGGCCACCACCGGCCTGGTGGAGGCCCTGGAGCGCAAGGGCTGGGCCTACAAGGTGGACGAGGGGGGCGGGGCCTTCTACGGCCCGAAGATCGACCTCAAGATCGAGGACGCCATCGGCCGGATGTGGCAGTGCTCCACCATCCAGCTCGACTTCAACCTGCCGGAACGCTTCGATCTGCACTACGTGGCGGCCGATGGCAGCCGCTGCCGGCCGATCATGATCCACCGCGCCATCTTCGGCTCCCTGGAGCGCTTCTTCGGCGTGATGGTGGAGAACTACGCCGGCGATTTCCCCTTCTGGCTCGCCCCCGAGCAGGTGCGGCTGCTGCCCGTCACCGATGAGGCCCTCCCCTGGGCCGAAGAGCTCAAGGGCCAGCTGGCGGCCGCCGGCATCCGCGCCGGCATCGACCACAGCGGCGACCGGCTCGGCAAGCTGATCCGCAACGGCGAGCAGATGAAGATTCCCCTGTTGGGGGTGATCGGTGCCCGGGAGGCCGAAACCCGCAGCGTCAGCCTGCGCAGTCGCCGCCAGGGGGATCTGGGCAGCGTCGAGGCTGACGCCCTGGTGTCCGCCGCTTCGGCAGCCAATGCCGGCCGGCTGGCCACCTTGGACTTGGCATGACCCTGCTGCTGGCGGGCGACATCGGTGGCACCAAGACCCTGCTGAGCCTCTGGCGCTCCGGCAGCGACGGGCTCGAACGGCTGTTGGAGGAGCGCTTCGTCTCGGCGGCCTGGGACGACCTGGCTCCGATGGTGCGCCACTTCCTGGCCACCGCCGGCGTTGCTGGCGGAACGCCCCCTGCCGCCGCCTGTTTCGCCGTGGCCGGACCGGTGGAGGGTGGGCAGGCCCAGCTCACCAACCTCCCGTGGCGCCTCGACACGGACGGCCTGGCCCATAGCTGCGGCCTGCCGAATCTGGAGCTGGTCAACGACTTCGCCGTGCTCATCTACGGCCTCCCCCATCTCGGGGCCGCCCAGGTGGCGCCCGTGCGGGAGGGTCGCCGCGACCCGCAGGCGCCGCTGCTGGTGCTGGGGGCCGGCACCGGGCTGGGGGTGGCCATGGGCCTGCCCACCGCCGCCGGTCTGCGGGC
This sequence comes from Bordetella parapertussis, assembly GCA_943370335.1. Taxonomy (GTDB): domain Bacteria; phylum Cyanobacteriota; class Cyanobacteriia; order PCC-6307; family Cyanobiaceae; genus Cyanobium. Next base: position 4,523 of record CALRQM020000034.1, read on the forward strand.
CATCCCCAGCGAAGCGGCCCATGGGGAGTTCGCCCCCCGGTGCCAGCAGGAGTGGGAGCTGAAGCAGTGGCTGAAAGCCGATCTGGCCCTTGAGCGGGTATCGATCGAGCGGGTGGTCAGCGGTACGGGCCTTGGCCATGTGGCCCGCTGGTTGCTCAGCTGCCGCCACCCCGACGGCGACCATCCCCTCAGCCCCAGCGCCCGGCTCTGGCGCGACGCCGGCGATGGGCCCGCACGCGCCGACCTGCCCGCCGAGGTGGCGCTGGCCGCCGCCGCCGGCGAACCCCTGTCGGCCGACGCCCTTGCCCTGTGGCTTGGTGCGTACGGCAGCGTCTGCGGTGATCTGGCCCTGGCCTCCCTGAGTCGGGGAGGGCTCTGGCTGGCGGGAGGCACGGCCGCCAAGCTGCTCGACAGCCTGCGCACGGGCTCCTTCCTGGAGCCCTTTCTCAACAAGGGACGGCTGCGCTCCACCCTGGAGCCGATGCCGATCACCGCCGTGCTGGATCCGGGGGTGGGCAGCTTCAGCGCCGCCTGCCGGGCCAGGATGCTGCTGGGCTGAGGCCAGCACAGCAAAGCGTCGGCTGCAACACTGAGCCCAACGACAGGTCACGTATGGTCCGGCCCCAGATCGGCCAGGGGGTGGTGGTGGAGGTTCCGGCCACCACCGCCAACATCGGCCCGGGATTCGACTGCCTCGGCGCCGCCCTGGCCCTTGGCAACCGCTTCGAGCTGCGGGTGATCGAGGGGGGCGGTGAGCGTTTCGAGCTGATCATCGAGGGCCCGGAGGGGGCCCATCTGCGTGGCGGCCCCGACAACCTCGTCTACCGCTCTGCCCAGCGGGTCTGGCGTGAGGTGGGGCTGGAGGCGGTGGCCCTGGAGGCGCGGGTGCAGCTGGCCGTTCCCCCCGCCCGGGGTCTGGGCAGCAGCGCCACCGCCATCGTGGCGGGCCTGATCGGCGCCAATGCGCTGGTGGGGGAGCCCCTCAGCCGGGAAAAGCTGCTGGAGCTGGCCATCGACATCGAAGGCCATCCCGACAACGTCGTCCCTTCCCTGCTGGGGGGCCTGTGCCTGACGGCGCGGGCCGCCTCCCACCGCTGGCGGGTGGTGCGCTGCGAATGGAACCCTCTGGTGAAGGCGGTGGTGGCGATTCCCACGATCCGGCTGAGCACCAGCGAGGCACGCCGCGCCATGCCCCGCAGCATCCCGATCAGCGATGCGGTGATGAATCTGGGGGCCCTCACCCTGCTGCTGCAGGGGCTGCGCACCGGCAACGGCGACCTGATCGCCGATGGCATGCACGACCGCATCCACGAGCCCTACCGCTGGGGCCTGATCCAGGGGGGGCGGGCCGTACGGGAGGCGGCCCTGGAGGCCGGCGCCTGGGGCTGCGTGATCAGCGGCGCCGGACCCAGCCTGCTGGCCCTCGCCTCCGCCGGCTGTGCCGAGGCGGTGGGAGAGGCCATGACCCGCGCCTGGCGGGGGGAGGGGGTGAGCAGCCACAGCGCCGTGCTCGCTGTCCAGGATGGCGGCAGCACCTGGGGCCCCCTGGCCGAGGGGAGCCGCCCACAGGCCGTCGTGAGCGACTAGAACGGCCCAGCTGAGTAGATCTACTCAGCTGATAGGCTCTGCCCCCTGGGGACACCCTCCATTGGAGGCCGCCTCTCCCGCCATACTTCCTGCCTGGAGCACCCCTCAGTGATGGACGCCAGCCTGCCTCTTTCGCTCGCGTCCTCTTCGCTTCCCGCCGTGCTCCCCGAGGGTGCAGCGTTCCCCTGGCTCAGCCTGATCGTGCTGCTGCCGGCCACGGCGGCCCTGGTGATGCCCCTGCTGCCCGGAGACGGCAGCGACCCCCGCCTGCCGCGCACGGTTGCCCTGGGGGTGCTCGGGGTGGATTTCGCCCTGATCCTCTGGGTGTTCGCCCGCCATTTCGATGGCGGCCTGGCGGAACTGCAGCTGGTGGAGCGGGTCTCCTGGGTGCCGGCCCTTGGCCTGGAATGGTCCCTGGCGGCCGATGGTCTCTCGGCCCCCCTGGTGGTGCTCAGTGGGCTTGTCACCCTGCTATCGGTGGCGGCCAGCTGGAACATCCGGCTCAAGACGCGCCTTTATTTCGGTCTGCTCCTGGTCCAGGCCACGGCCCAGAGCCTGGTGTTCCTCTCCCAGGATTTCCTGCTGTTCTTCCTGGCCTGGGAGCTGGAGCTGGTGCCTGTCTATCTGCTGATCGCCATCTGGGGGGGCAAGCAGCGCCAGTACGCCGCCACCAAGTTCATCCTCTACACGGCCACGGCCTCCCTGCTGATCCTGATCAGCGGCCTGGCCCTGGCCCTCTCCGGCGACACCTTCACCCTCAACCTCAGCGAACTGGCGGCCCGTTCCCCCGGCGGTACCTTCGGCCTGCTCTGTTATCTGGGCTTCCTGGTGGGCTTCGGCGTGAAGCTGCCGATGTTCCCGCTGCACACCTGGTTGCCCGATGCCCACGGCGAGGCCAATGCGCCGGTGTCGATGCTGCTGGCGGGGGTGCTGCTCAAGATGGGGGGCTATGCCCTGCTGCGCTTCAACGTGCAGATGCTCCCCGATGTGCACCTGCGGCTGGCCCCGGCCCTGATCGTTCTGGGGATCATCAACATCGTCTACGGGGCGCTGAATGCCTTCGCCCAGGACAACGTCAAGCGCCGCATCGCCTGCAGTTCGGTGAGCCACATGGGCTTCGTGCTCCTGGGCATCGGCGCCATCGATGCCCTCGGCATGAGCGGCGCCATGCTGCAGATGATCAGCCATGGCCTGATCGCGGCGGCGATGTTCTTCGTCACCGGCGTCTTTTACGAGCGCACCGAAACCCTCTCGATTCCCAACATGGGCGGCCTGGCCAAGGTGCTGCCGATCACCTTCGCCTTCTTCCTGGCCAGCTCCCTGGCCTCCCTGGCCCTGCCGGGGATGAGTGGCTTCATCAGCGAGATCACCGTGTTCCTCGGGGTCACCTCCTACGAGGGCTTCACGATCGGCTTCCGCGTTATCGCCATCGTCCTGGCCGCCATCGGTCTGGTGCTCACCCCCGTCTATCTGCTCTCCCTGTGCCGGAGGGTCTTCTTCGGTCCACGGATCCCGGCCCTGGCTGTGGTGGGCGACATGAAGCCCCGGGAGCTGGTCATCGGACTCACCCTGCTGGTGCCCACCCTGGTGATCGGCTTCTGGCCGCGGGTGGCCATCAACCTCTACGAGGCCAGCACCAACAGCTTGGCGGCTGAACTGGCCAGCAGGGGTGCCGTGGCCATGGGACGGATGGCCGCCCTCGGCTGACCCGCAACCAGGCACCCGGGTGGGCTGAAATGGGGGCTTCCATCGAAGCGGCCGCCCGGCGATGACCAGCACCCTTCAGACTCCCCCTGCCCTGCTGGCCGGAGAGGGTCTGCCCCGCTTCGAGGCCATCACCCCCGACCAGGTGCGGGCCCACATCCCTGAGCTTCTGAGCGGCCTGCAGGCGGAGCTGGAGCGGGTGGAGACCGACCTGGCGGCGGCGGCCTTGGCGGCACGGCCCCTCAGCTGGGCCGAAGTGATGGATCCCCTTCAGCGCCTGGGAGAACGGCTGCGCTGGAGCTGGGGGGTGGTGAGCCACCTCAACGGCGTCTGCAACAGCCCCGAGCTGCGCGAGGCCCACGCCAGTCAGCAGGCGGCGGTGGTGGCCTTTGGCAACCGTGCCGGCCAGAGCCGGGTGCTGTTCGAGGCCCTGCGCACGCTCCAGAGCCAGGGAGGTCTGGATGCCACCCAGAAGCGGATCCTCGCGGCGGAACTGCGGGACATGGAGCTGCGGGGTGTGGGCCTGGAGGGCGCCGCCCAGGAGGCCTTCAACGCCGCCAGCCAGGAGCTGGCGGAGCTGGCCACCGGCTTCGGCAACCGGGTGCTGGATGCCACCAACAGCTGGACCCTGCGGCTCACCGAACCCGCCGAGGTGGAGGGGCTCCCCGAGAGCCTCCGGGAGCAGCTGGCCCAGGCCGCCCGCGACGCTGGCGATGGCCAGGCGACGGCCGCTGAGGGGCCCTGGCTGCTGGGGCTCGACATGCCCCGCTTTGGCCCGTTCCTGAAGTACAGCCGCCGCCGCGACCTGCGTGAAGTCGCCTACAAGGCCCACGTGAGCCGGGCCTCGGGCGAAACCGATGGCAACTGGCCCGCGATCGAGCGGATTCTCACCCTGCGGCGGCAGCAGGCCCACCAACTCGGCCATGGATCCTGGGCTGAGGTGAGCCTGGCTTCGAAGATGGCCGGCTCGGTGGCCGAGGTGGAAGCCCTGCTGGAGGACCTGCGCACCGCCGCCTACCCGGTGGCTCTGCTGGAACTGGAGGCGTTGCGCGCCTGTGCGGCCCGGGAGGGGGCGGCCGAGGCGGCGGACCTCAAGCCCTGGGATGTGAGTTTCTGGGCCGAGGTGCGGCGCCAGGAGGCCCTCGATCTCGACAGCGAGGCCCTGCGGCCCTGGTTCCCCCTGCCCCGGGTGCGTGATGGGCTGTTCGGGCTCTGCGATCGCCTCTTTGGCCTTCGCATCCGGCCTGCCGATGGCGAGGCCCCCGTCTGGCATCCGGACGTGCGCTTCTTCCGCGTCGATGACGCCGGCAGCGGCGAGCCCCTGGCGGGCTTCTATCTGGATCCCTACAGCCGGCCGGGCAGCAAGCGCGGTGGCGCCTGGATGGATGAGTGCCTGGTGCGTTCGGTCGACGGGGCCGGCGAGCCCGTGCTGCCCGTGGCCTATCTGGTGTGCAACCAGAGCCCGCCGGTGGGGGAGACCCCCAGCCTGATGACCTTCGAGGAGGTGGAGACCCTGTTCCACGAGTTCGGCCATGGCCTGCAGCACATGCTCACCACCGTGGAGCGTCCCCAGGCGGCCGGCATCAACAATGTGGAATGGGATGCGGTGGAGCTGCCCAGCCAGTTCATGGAGAACTGGTGCTACGACCACGCCACGTTGATGGGCATGGCCCACCACTGGCAGAGCGGTGAACCGTTGCCGGAGCCGGAGTTCGCCAAGCTCCAGGCCGCCCGCACCTTCATGGGCGGCGCCGCCACCCTGCGCCAGGTGCACTTCGCCCTCACCGACCTGCGCCTCCACAGCCAGTGGACGCCGGAGTGCGGCAAGACGCCGGAGCAGGTGCGCCGGGAGATTGCCACCACCACCACCGTGCTGGAGCCGATCGAGGAGGACGCCTTCCTCTGCTCCTTCGGCCACATCTTCGCCGGCGGGTACTCCGCCGGCTACTACTCCTACAAGTGGGCCGAGGTGCTCAGCGCCGATGCCTTCAGCGCCTTCGAGGAGGTGGGCCTGGAGAACGAGGCGGCGATCCAGGCCACCGGCCGCCGCTTCCGCGAGACGGTGCTCAGCCTCGGCGGCAGCCGCCACCCCGGCGAGGTGTTCGAAACCTTCCGAGGCCGGGCCCCGAGCCCGGAGGCCCTGATCCGGCACTCGGGGCTGGTGGTGGCCGGGGGCTGAGGGGTGTGCCTTGCCCCGGTGCTGCCGAGCTGCGCCGAGTGATCTAGCGGCTATGGGTCCGAATCATGGGTGGAGCGCCACGCGGTCGCGCCTCATCAGCGTGCCAGCAACCACCATCCCAATGACGGTGAGCAGGGCCAAGGGATAGAATACGTGGTTGTAGCTCCCAAACAGATCGCGGGTGCGTCCCGTCACAAGGGTTCCGATCAAGGCGCCGACGCCATAAGCGGTGAAGACAATCCCGTAGTTCTGTGCGTAGTGATCAGGATCAAAGAAGCGCAGCGTGATGGTGGGAGCCATCGCCAACCATCCTCCCAGGCAGAACCAGAACAGGCAGAAGGAAAGCAAATAGATGCCAATCTGCCCACTGCGCGCGTGCATCATCAAGATGCAGGCCAACAAACTGACTGAATAGGAGAAAATGGCCACATAATGGGGCTTGAAGTGATCGCTTAACCAGCCAAACAAGGGACGACTAACCCCATTAAAAACAGCAAACAAAGACATGCTACTGGCCGCCATGGCTGGATTAATGCCGATGAGCTCTTCCCCGACGGAGCTGGAAATCCCGATCGCACTCAACCCCACGAGAGTGCCAATCACGTAACAGATCCAGAGTCCATAGAAGGATCTGCTCTTGATGAGACTTGTCCGGTGATTGTGGACTGAAACGATGAGGGCTTTTGAAGCGGCTTGCTGCGGATGCCAGTTTTTGGGAGGCAGTTTCATGGTTAATGAAAGGGCCGTGATGATCATGATCATGGCGATGCCGAGAAGCCGCAGGGTGGGCCTGACCGTATAGGCTTCAATCAGTTGACTGGCCAGTGGGGCTGTGATCAGTGGGGAGAGCCCAAAGCCGATGATCGTCAGCCCAACGGCCAATCCTTTCTTGTCAGGGAACCACCGGGAGACCACCAGGATCGGCACTCCATACACAATTCCAATCCCTGTTCCGCCGATCATCCCATAGGTGAAGACGAGTCCTCCGACCTGGGTGGCAAAGCTGGCAAGAATGTAGCCCAGGCCAACGATGAGGCCACCGATGGCTGTTGTCAGGCGGGTGCCGAGGCGTGGCAGGTAAAATCCCGTGACGGGCATCAGCCCCGCATAGAAGACCAGCACGAAGGTGAACGGCAACAGGCTCTCCGTCGCGCCGATCCCCAGCTCCTGCTCCAATGGGGTCCTGAATAGGCTCCAGGAGTAAACACTTCCGAGACAGAGCAGGATCACCATGCCCAGGGGAATCAGGAGCCAGCGCCCTTGGCGGGCAGGCCGTCCCAGCACCATGACCTGGCGCCCATGCTCAATCGTCTGGTTCATGGTATTCCTGGAAGAGCGCAGGCAGAGCGGCTGATCGGGATCCCTTGAAGGACGATTTAGATCCTTTCAGACCGCTTTGATCAATGTTAATCCGTTTCTGTTTTTCCTTCTGCAGGAGCATGAGCGGAATTGTCCGGATCCACACGAATCTGTCCAGTCTCAGTTATTGTGGGATTTGCCTGATGGAATCCGGTGAGTCCTGAGCCGCTTGCCGGAGACACGTGATGGGAGCCCAGCGAATCCTGGTGCTGGGCGGTGGCTTCGCCGGACTCTGGAGTGCCCTTTCGGCCGCCCGCCAACTTGATCAGCTGGGGATCGGCCCGGACACCATCGAGCTGCTGCTCATCAACCGTGACGCCTTCCATGGCCTCCGCGTGCGCAACTACGAGGCCGACCTGACACCCCTGCGGGTTCCCCTGGAGGCGGTTCTCGGCCCCGCCGGGGTCCGCTGGCTGGTGGGGGACGTGGGCCACCTCGACACGGCCGCCCATACGGTCAGCGTCCTGGGTGAGGCGGGACCCCAGACCATTCCCTACGACCGGCTGGTCTTCGCCCTGGGCAGCCAGTTGCTGCGGCCTCCGGTCCCCGGCCTGGCCGAGCATGGCTTCGATGTCGACACCTACGGCGGCGCCTCCCGGCTCGCGCAGCACCTGGAGACCCTGGCGGAGCGCCCCGAGGGTCCCGGCCGGTTCACGGCCGTGGTGGTGGGGGCCGGCCTGACCGGGATCGAGGCCGTCTGCGAACTGCCGGCACGGCTGCGGGCTGTCCAGGAGCGGGCCGGGCTGTCCCAGTCGCTGCGGGTGGTGCTGGTGGATCACAACCCCACGGTGGGCTCCGACATGGGCGACGCGGCCCGGCCCGTGATCGAAGAGGCCCTGGCCGCCCTGGGCGTGGAGCTGCGGCTCGGTGTCCGGGTGGACGGCCTCGATGGGTCGGAGATTCGCTTCGATTTCGGTGAGGTCATCGCCACGCAGACGGTGGTCTGGTGTGCCGGCATGCGCGCCAACCCCCTGACCGCCGGCTGCGGGGTGGCTACCGATGCCCTCGGCCGCCTGCCGGTCGATGCCGATCTGCGGGTCGAGGGGCTCAGCGGTGTGTTCGCCGCCGGCGACAGCGCCCGACTGGAGCTGGACGGCGGCCACACCACGGTCATGTCCTGTCAGCACGGCCGGCCCATGGGCCGGTTCGCGGGGCACAACGCGGTCTGCGACCTGCTGGGCCTGCCGCTGCTGCCGCTGCGGATCGACTGGTACACCACCATTCTGGATCTGGGTCCCTGGGGGGCCCTCTACACCGAGGGCTGGGATCGCCGGGTCGTCGCCACCGGGGAGGCGGCCAAGCGCACCAAGCGGCTGATCAACGGCGAGCGCATCGTCCCGCCCCTGACCGGCGACCGGGCCGAGATCCTCGCCGCCGCCGCTCCGGTGATCCAGCGCCCACCACTGGTCCAGCCCCCGGGGGGCCAGCCATGAGCTCCCCAGCCCAGGAGAACCGCCCCGGCGCTTCGGTGGGACGACTCCTGCTGATCGCCCTGCTGCTGGCCGGGGTGACCCTGTTCTTCCGGCAAGGCTGGTATCGCCAGCTGGATCTCGCCGCCCTGCAGGCCTCCCGCGCCCAGCTCGTGGCCTGGCGCCAGGCGGCGCCGCTGGCCAGCGCCGCAGCCTTCGTGGCCGTCTACGTGCTGGTGACGGGCCTCTCCCTGCCCGGCGCCACCGTGCTCACCCTGGCGGGGGGCGCCATCTTCGGCCTGCTCCAGGGCACGGTGCTGGTGTCGATCGGCTCCACCCTGGGGGCCACGGCGGCCTGCCTGCTGGCCCGCACCCTGCTGCGGGAACCGGTCCGGCGCCGGTTCGGCCAGCGGCTGGGGCCGATCGAGGCGGGTGTCCGCCGCGACGGCGCCGCCTACCTGCTCAGCCTGCGGCTGGTGCCGGTGGTTCCCTTCGTGCTGGTGAATCTGCTGATGGGCCTCACCCCCATGCCCCTGCTGCCCTTCGCGCTCGTCTCCCAGCTGGGCATGCTGCCGGCCACCCTCGTGTACGTGAATGCCGGCACCCAGCTGGGCCTGCTCACCAGCCTGACGGGCCTCCTCTCGCCTGCCCTGCTGGCGTCCTTCGCCCTGCTGGGCCTGCTGCCCTGGATCGTGAAGCTGCTGCTGGGCCGCTGGCGTCTCTGGCGCCTTTACCGCCCCTGGCCCCGCCCCCGCCACTTCGATCGCAACCTGATCGTGATCGGTGCCGGGGCGGCGGGCCTGGTCACCGCCTACATCGCCGCCACCGTGCGGGCGAGGGTCACCCTGGTGGAGCGGCAGCGCATGGGCGGCGACTGTCTGAACACGGGCTGTGTGCCCAGCAAGGCCCTGATCAGCACGGCCCGCCTCGCCGCCCGCCTGCGTCACGCCGACCGCTACGGCCTGCCCCCCCAGGAGCCCCAGGTGGATCTGAGCCGGGTGCTGGAGCGGGTGCGGCAGAAGGTGGCGGCCATCGCCCCCCACGACAGCGTCGAGCGCTACACCGCCCTCGGGGTGGACGTGCGCCTCGGCCAGGCCCGCCTGCTCAGCCCCTGGACGGTGGCAATCACCGCCGCCGACGGCAGCGAGACCGTGCTGTCGGCCCGGGCCATCGTGCTGGCCACCGGCGCCGCGCCGGTGATCCCTGAGCTGCCCGGCATCGAAACCGTGCGGGTGCTCACCAGCGAGATCCTCTGGGATGCGCTGGCCGAACATCCCTCCCCGAGGCCGAGCCTGGTGGTGCTGGGTGGTGGGCCGATCGGCTGCGAACTGGCCCAGGCCCTGGCCCAGCTGGGCCTGCCGGTGACCCTGCTGCAGCGCAACACCCGGCTCCTGCCCCGGGAAGATGGCGAGGTGGGGGCGCTGCTGCGGGAGGTGCTGGAGCGCGACGGTGTCCGGGTGCACACCGGTTGCCGGGTAGAGCGCGTCGAGCCTGGCCCTGCCGGGGGTGTGCGGGTGATGGCCCTGGTGGATGGCGCCGCCCTCAGCTTCGAGGCCGACGAGCTGCTCTGCGCCGTGGGCCGCCAGGCCCGGCTGGAGGGCCATGGCCTCGAGGCCCTGGGTATCCCCACCGGCCGCACCATCACCACCAGCCCCCACCTGCAGACCCTCTTCCCCAACATCTATGCCGCCGGTGATGCCGCCGGCCCCTGGCAGTTCACCCACACCGCGGCCCATCAGGCCTGGTATGCGGCCGTGAACGGGCTGTTTGATCCGGTGCGCTTCGCCGTCGATGGGCGCGTCATTCCGCGCACCACCTTCACCGATCCGGAGGTGGCCAGAGTGGGGCTGAGCGAGTCCGAGGCGATCGAGCAGGGGGTGGCTTTCGAGGTCACCCGCTTCGACCTGGCCGAGTTGGATCGGGCCATCGTCGAATCGGCCGAGACCGGCTTCGTGAAGGTGCTCACCGTCCCCGGCAAGGACAGGATCCTCGGCGTCACGATCGTGGCGGAGCAGGCCGGGGAGCTGCTGGCTGAATTCGTGCTGGCGATGAAATGGAACCTGGGCCTGGGCAAGGTGATGGGCGCGATCCACGCCTATCCCACCCTGGCGGAAGCCAACAAGTACGCCGCCGGGGCCTGGAAGAAGGCCCATGCCCCCCAGCGCACCCTGGCCCTACTGGAGCACTTCCACACCTGGCGCCGTGGTGGCTGACAGGAACGGGTCGGGGTTGTGCAGGGCGATGCTCAGCGCCACCGCGCTGGCCAGCAGCAGCCACAGCAGCCGCAGGCCGATCAGTCCGGCGGCGGGCCGATCGAGGCTGGCCGCCGCCGCCACGCTCACGGCGGCCACCACCAGCCCCGCCACCGTATCCACCGCTGCCAGCACCGGGCTCTGCAGCCAGAAGAACAGTGTGGTGAACACGGCGAACAGCAGCCAGCCTGCCCCTTCCGAGACCAGCACCAGCCCGCGGCGCCGAGAGGTGCCGTCGTCCAGATCCAGGTTGGACACCCGGGACAGAGCCACCAGGGAGGTGATGTTCAGCACCAGCCACAGGGGGGCGAACAGCCAGTCCGGTGGGGCGTAGGGGGGGAGGCTGAAGCCGGTGTAGAAGGCGGAGTCGCCCAGCACCCCAGCCGGCCAGAAGCTGATGGCATTGGCGGCCAAAAGGATCGCGGCGCCATGCCACCAGCGGAAGCGGGCGGCAGGGACCGATGGCGTCATGCCTGGGAGTGGAGACCGATCGTGTTGCCTTCGGTGTCGAGCACCAGGCTCATGAAGCCGTAGCTGCCGATCGACATCTTCGGTTTGAGCACCGTGCCGCCGGCGCCCGCCACCCGGGCTTCTTCCACGGCGCAGTCGTCGCAGTGGAAATAGATCAGGGTGCCGCCCCCACCCGGGGCCATGCCCTCCATCTTCGCCAGGGCCCCTCCGGCCCCCACCTGGTCGTTCTGCATCGGGAAGGCGTAGTACTCCATGCCCGCATCGGACATGGATTCCAGGGTCACGTCGAACACGGTTTGGTAGAAGGCCCTGGCGCGGGCCATGTCATCGACGTAGAGCTCGAACCAGATGACGGGATTGACGGCCATGGTCGCGAGGTGATTTTGGGCCAAGATTAGGCCGTAAATTCGGGATTCAGCCCGCCACCCCTTGTTCCTGGCGGGGGCTGGCGGCGTTCCAGTTCTCCTTCACCAATTGGCGGGCCCGACCCAGGGCCAGGGCCCCGGCGGGCACGTCCTTGGTGAGGGTGGAGCCGGCTCCCACCGTCACCCCGGCCCCGAGGGTGATCGGTGCCACCAGCACGGAATTGGCACCGGTCTTGCTGCCGCCACCGATCACGGTGCGGTGCTTGCGAACCCCATCGAAGTTGGCGGTCACCGTGCCGGCCCCGACGTTCACATCGGCGCCCAGGTCGGCATCGCCCAGGTAGCTGAGGTGATTGGCCTTGCAGCCCTCCCCCAACTGGCTGTTCTTCACCTCCACGAAATTTCCGATGCGGCAGCCGGCGGCCAGATGGGTGCCGGCCCGCAGCTGGGCGAACGGCCCGATGACGCAGCCGGCTTCCACGTGGCTGTCGCGCAGCACCGAATGGACCACCTCCACGTCGGCGGCCAGATGGCTGTTCTCGATCAGGCAGCCCGGGCCGATGCGGCAGCCCTCGCCGATGCTGGTGACCCCGCGGAAATGGCACTGGGGCTCCACCAGCACGTCGCGGCCGAAGCGGGTGTGCTCGCTGAGGGTGCAGCTGGCTGGATCGGTGAAGCTCACCCCCTCCGCCATCCAGTGGCGCCGCAGCCGGTCCTGCAGCACCGCCTCGCAGTGGGCCAGCTGCTGGCGGTCGTTGATGCCGGCCACCTCGTTGGGGTCGTCCACCGCCAGGTGCATGGCTGGCCGCAACAGGGCCACGGTGTCGGTGAGGTAAAGCTCGCCCTGGTCGTTGTCGCTGCTCAGGTGGGGCAGCACGGCGGCCAGGCGGGCCCAGTCGAAGCAGTAGATCCCCGCATTGGTGAGGGTGTTGCCGAGCTGCTCGGCCGTGCAGTCGCGGTGCTCCACGATGCCGCTCACCTGGCCCGCCCCGTCGGCGAAGACCCGGCCGTAGCCGCTGGGGTCCGCCAGCCGGGCGGTGAGCAGGGTCACCGCCGCGCGACTGGCGCGGTGGGTGGCCAGCAGCTGCTCCAAGGTTTCTGGCCGCAGCAGGGGCACATCGCCGTTGAGCACCAGCAGCTCCCCTTCAAAGCCAGCCAGGGGCTGGAGCAGTTGCTGCACCGCGTGGCCGGTGCCGTTCTGGGGCTGCTGCAGCACGAACTCCAGGCCCTCCACGCCGGCCAGGGTGCGCTCCACCCGTTCCGCCTGGTGCCCCACCACCAGCAGCTGGCGGTCGGGCGCGAGCCGGTGGCAGCTGCCCAGCACCCGTTCCACCAGCGTCGCGCCGGCCAGGGGCTGGAGCACCTTGGGCAGGGCACTCTTCATGCGGGTCCCTTTCCCGGCGGCCAGGACGGCAACGGCGAGCATCGGCGGCGGCGGGGCGTCTGCGCCGGAATCTACCGGTGTCCTTCGGAGCAGCCCAGTCCGCCGGGGTATGGCGGCCGCAGCCTCCGCGGTGGGGTGGGCTGTGCGCCTGCTCCCGGCGCCGCTGCTCGATGATCTCGGCGGCGGTGGCGTTGCCGCCGGGGTCCCGCTAGGGCAGGCCGGCGCCGCTGGCGAGGTGTCTCTGCCGGTTCAGTGGCGCAGGCGGGCCAGGTCATCCCAGAAGCCCGGGTAGGAGACGGCGGCCGCCTCCGGCCGTCCCAGGCTGGTGTCGCCCCGGGCCACCAGGGAGGCCACCGCCAGACTCATCGCCACGCGGTGATCCGTTTCGCTGTCCACCTCCGCCCCGTGCAGCGGGGTGGGGCCTTCGATCCTGAGGCCATCGGCGTGCTCCACGAGCCGGGCCCCCATCGCCGTCAGCTGGCGGGCCATCACCGCCAGGCGGTCGGTCTCCTTCACCCGCAGCTCGGCGGCGCCGCTGATGCGGCTGACCCCCTCGGCACAGCAGGCCGCCACCGCCAGCACGGGGATCTCGTCCACCAGGCGGGGGATCATCGGTTCCTCGATGCGGAACGCCCGCAGGGGGCCGTGCTGCACCCGCAGATCCCCCACCGGTTCGCCGGCCACATCCCGGGTGTTGAGCACGGTGATGCGGGCGCCCATCTGCTCCAGCACATCGAGGATGCCGCTGCGGCTTGGGTTGAGGCCCACGTTCTCGACCGTGAGTTCAGCCCCCGGGGTGATCGCCGCTGCCACCAGCCAGAAGGCGGCCGAGCTGATGTCCCCGGGCACCACCACCGTCTGGCCCCGCAGGGTGGGCCCGGGCCGCACGGTGATGAACCGGCCCTGGTCGCCGTCCACCACCAGGTCGGCACCGAAGGCCCGCAGCATCCGCTCGCTGTGGTCGCGGGTGGGGGCCGGTTCGATCACGGTGGTGGGCCCGTTCGCCGTCAGGGCGGCCAGCAGCAGGGCGCTCTTCACCTGGGCCGAGGCCACCGGCGTGCCGATGACGCTGCCGTGCAGGGTCTGCCCCAGCACCGCGAGGGGGGCCAGGTTGCCGTCCTCGCGCCCCTGGATCCGGGCGCCCATCTGGGCCAGGGGAACGCCCACCCGCCCCATGGGCCGGGAACGCAGGGAGGCATCACCGGTGAGCACGAAGTGGCGCCCCGCCCGGCCGGCCAGCAACCCCAGCATCAACCGCATGGTGGTGCCGGAATTGCCGCAGTCGAGCACGTCGGTGGGCTCGCGCAGCCCGTCGAGGCCCACGCCCTCGACGGTCACCGGCTGGCCGGCGGCGATCGGCGAAACCGTTACACCCATGGCCCGCAGACAGGCGGCGGTGCTGAGGGGGTCCTCGGCGGGCAGCAGCCCTTCGATGCGGGTGGTGCCTTCGGCGATGGCCCCGAACAGGAGCGAGCGGTGGGAGATCGACTTATCCCCGGGCACCGTCACGCTCCCCCGCAGACTGCCGCCGGCCGGCAGCACCAGGGGCACCGGCAGGGCGGCCACGCTCAAATCGACACCCACGGAGGAGGACAAGAACTGTGGCGCCAACTGGCGTGATCCTATGGAGCGGCCGGTTCCTGCCCCCCGTTCAGGGTCGTATGCCGATCGCCCGCAGCCTGGCCGACAGGCTCCAGACCTCCACCACCAGCCGGTGCCAGGGGGTGATCGTCTCCATGGCCAGGCCCATCGGCTTGGGGGCGGCGGCCCGCAGGGACCTGGCCGCCGCCAGGGACCGGCGTGCTTCCTCGAGCCGCTGGCGCAGGTTCGCCTGCTCCGGGGTGGCCATCACCGTCTCCGGGCAGTGGTCGAGCAGCAGCAGACCGCGATCGAAGGACTCGGCGTAGTCCTGTAGCAGCGGCACCAGGATCTCCTCCAGCAGCGGGCCGGTGGGATCGGGCAGGGAGGGGGCGGGAACCATGGGTCCAGCGTAGGAATCGTTGCCGTGGCTGCCCCGGTACGGATCTCCTGTCACCGGCGGCGGCATGGAACGATGGATCCTGAAGGGTCGCCCCATGCTCGACATCGCCACCTGGGATGGCCTGCTCCGCCGCCATGTGGACGACCGCGGGCGGGTGGACTACGCCACCTGGCAGGGCCAGGGGGCGGCGGAGCTGGAGCACTGGCTGGCGGCCCAGCGGCCCTTTAATCCTGGGCCTGGCTCCAGGGCCGAGGCCATGGCTCTGTGGATCAACCTCTACAACGCCCTGGTGATCCGCCAGGTGCTGGCCCGCTTCCCGTTGGCCTCGATTCGCCCCACCATCGCGGGGGTGCCCAACTGGCCGGCGTTCCTGGCCTTCTTCTCCCGGCCGGTGATCAGCCTGCAGGGCCAGCCCCTCAGCCTCAACCGCATCGAGCACGAGATCCTTCGGCCTCGCTTCGGCGACCCCCGTCTCCATTTCGCCCTGGTCTGCGCCGCTGTCGGCTGCCCGCTGCTGCGGCCGGAGGCCTACCGGGCCTACCGGCTCGAGGCCCAGCTGGAGCAGGACGCCATGCGCTTCCTGCAGCATCCTCACAAGCTGCGCTTCGATCCGGTCAACGGCCGCCTGTACCTCAGCCGGATCTTCCAATGGTACCGCCGCGACTTTCTGGCGGTGGCGCCCTCGATCTTGGCCTATGTCGGCCGCTACCGCCCGGAGCTGGCGTTGCCGACTGGCGTCAGGATCAGCCACCTCCCCTACGACTGGGCCCTCAATGGTTGAGGCTCAGTCGTGGATCTCGCCGTAGAAACGCTTCAGCCGCGGGGCCGGCACGCCCAGGCCCCACAGCAGGCCGATCATCAGATAGATCCCGGTGGCCTTCCAGGACCCCCACCGTGCCACCCGGCGGTCGGAGGATTCCACCACCCGGTTGACCTGACGGATCCGGCCCAGCCGGCCCAGCCGCTCGCAGAGATCGGCGTCCTCCATGATCGGCAGGGTGTCGTCAAAGCCTCCGCAGCGCTCGAAGTCGCGCCGCCGGCAGAACATCACCTGGTCACCGAACAGCACCCGGAAACCCTTCAGGACGTAGCGGTGGGGCCGGAACAGCAGCGCCGCGTAGTGGGTCTTGAGGGCGTTGTGCAGGCTCACGCCCCAGCGGGTGCTGCGGGTGCCCCGCATCAGCGAAATGAATCCCCCGCAGCTGGTGGCCGGGTCGGCCAAGGTGGCGGCCACCAGCTGCACCAGATCCGAAGGCACCAGTGTGTCGGCGTGAACGAAGCAGAGGATCTCGCCGCGGGCCTCCGACGCCCCCCGGTTCATCTGCACCGCCCGCCCCACCTGCTGGCAGCGGATCACCCGACAGCCGTGCACGTGGGCCCTGGCCAGGGTGGCATCGGTGCTGCCGCCATCCACCACGATCACCTCGTCGGCCGCCGGATCGAGGATCTCCAGCTGGTTGAGGGTGCGTCCCAGCTGACCGGCTTCATTGAGGGTCGGGATAATGATCGATACCGAGGGCGCCGTCACCTTGTTGCGCAACAATCTTTCATTCTACGATCAACAGGCGGCCTGTTGGTGGGAGGAGACCGCCACCATCTTTCCGCTCAGCCAACTGAATCCGCTGCGCTTTCTCTGCTTCGATCAGTTTGTTCCCCAATGGAGAGATCTTCGCGTCCTGGATGTGGGCTGCGGCGGTGGCTATAGCTGTGAATTCCTGGCGCGCCGGGGCGCCAGGGTGAGCGGCATCGACCGTTCCGGGCCCTGTATCGAGGCGGCCCGGAGCCATGCGGCCGTGTCGGGACTGGAGATCGACTACCGAGTCGGACTGGCAGAGCAGCTTCCATTCACCTCGGGCAACTTCGATGTGGTGATCTGCGTCGATGTGCTGGAGCATGTCGATCGCCCGGACGCCGTGATCGCGGAGGTCGCCAGGGTTTTGGCCCCCGGAGGAACCTTCTGCTTCGACACCATCAATCGCACCTTCCGCTCCCGGCTCACCATGATCTGGCTGCTGGAGACGCTGCTGCGGCTGATACCGGCCGGGGTTCACGACTGGAAGCGGTTCGTGACACCGGAGGCCCTTGAGGGTTGGCTGCTGGCCAGTGGTTTCACGGCCATCACGATGCAGGGGATGGATCTGTTCGGCCGTGGTCCCCTGCGTACCCTCGGCCGCCTGCTCCACTACCTGCGGACCGGTGGCTTCCAGGTGGAATTCGACCAGGATCTGGCCGTGATGTTCATCGGTGCGGCCCGCCTCAGCCCAGCAGCAGTCCCCCGGATTCGCTGAAGGCCGCCCGGGCGCTGCGCAGATCAAAGAGCAGGTCCTCCAGGGTGAGGCGGTCCAGTTCCCGCTCCAGGGCCTGCAGCAGGCGTCGGTTGAGCACCCGGGTCACCCGGTCGCTGGGTTGGGGGTCGTCCCCGGGCTCCGTGGCGTCCATCAGGCTGGCGGCAGGGGCGTCCACCGCCGCCAGGATCGCCGCCAGGGGCAGGTCGGCGGGCAGGCGCCGCAGCCGGTAGCCCCCCTGCCGGCCCCGCCGCGACTCCACCAGGGCAGCCCGGCGCAGCTTGAGCATCAGCTGCTCCAGCATCGGGGCAGGCAGGTCCTGGGCCTGGGCGAGGGCATTCACCGATTGCCAGCGCGGCGGATCCAGGGCCAGCTCCAGCAGGGCCTTGAGGGCGTAGATGCCGCTGCGACGCAGCATCAGCGGCCGGCCGCGAGGCGCTCCAGCACATGCTCCAGGGTGTAGCCGAACAGGGCGGGATCCGGCTCGCCCCGTCCCAGATCGTCGAGGCCCAGTTCGCTCCAGCGGCCATCCACCCGCGCCTCCAGGGCGGCATCCCGGCCCAGGGCCTGGCCCCAGTCGTGGCGTTTCTCCGGGCCGATCTTGGTGGTGGCATCAATCGCCAGCCGTCCCCCGAGCCCCAGCCGTTCGCTGGCGAAATCCAGCGAGTCGAAGGGGGTGTCCTCCAGCACGAACAGGTCGCGCTGGGGATCCACCTGGGCGCTGATCGCCCAGATCACCTGGCGGGGGTCGCGGATCGCGATCGACTTGTCGACCACCACCACGAACTTGGTGTAGGTGAACTGGGGCAGGGCGCTCCAGAAGGCCATGGCCGCCCGCTTCGCCTGGCCCGGGTAGGCCTTGTCGATGGCGATCACCGCCAGCTTGTAGCTGAGGCCCTCCATCGGCAGGAAGAAGTCGACGATCTCCGGGATCTGCTGGCGCAGGATCGGCGTGTAGATGCGGTTGAGGGCGATCGCCAGCATCGCCTCCTCCTTCGGCGGACGGCCGCTGAAGGTGGTCAGGAAGATCGGGTCCCGGCGCTGGGTGACGCAGTGGAAGCGCACCAGGGGCGAATCCTCCTCGCCGCCGTAGAAGCCCATGTGGTCGCCGCAGGGGCCGTCGATGAGAACCTCCCCGGGGGTGATCGTGCCCTCCAGCACCACTTCGCTGTGGGAGGGCACCTCCAGGTCGAGGGTCTTGCAGCGGGCCAGCCGCACGCCCTCGCCCGCGTAGAGGCCGGCGAACAGCCATTCGCTCAGCTGCACCGGAATCGGTGTGGCCGCCGCCATCACCAGCAGCGGATGCACACCGATGGCCACCGCCACCTCGAGCTTGCGGCCCATGGCCGCCGCCTTGCGCAGGTGCCGGGCGCCGCCCCTCACGCTCAGCCAGTGCACGGTGGCGCTGTTGATCGACTGGCGCTGCAGCCGGTAGACACCGACGTTGGGGACGCCGGTCTCGGGGTCCTTGGTGATCACCAGCCCGAGGGTGATCACCCCGCCCGCATCCCCGGGCCAGGGGCGCAGCAGGGGCAGCTGCTCCAGGTTCACAGCCTCCCCCTTGAGCACCTGCTGGTGGCAGGGGGGGGTGAGGTCGAGGTCGGGCCGGGCCCGCACCAGGTCCCAGAACACCCCCCCGAACTTCATCACCTCCTTGAGTCCCTTCGGCGGCCGGGGCTGCTGCAGCAGGGCCAGGCGCTCCCCCAGGGCCTCGAGCTGCTCGGGCCGTTCCATGCCCATGCTCCACAGCACCCGCTCCACGGTGCCCATCAGGTTCACCGCCACCGGCATGGGGGAGCCGATCACGTTTTCAAACAACAGGGCCGGGCCGCCCATGGCCAGCACCCGATCGGCGATGGCCGCCAGTTCCAGATCCGGGTCCACCGGGGCTGTGATGCGCCGCAGCTGGCCGCGCTTCTCCAGCAACACCAGGAAATCGCGCAGATTGCGCTGCCGCCCGAGCGCCTTGCCGCTCCCAACTCCGTCCGCCACCACTCCCGCCACCTCGTCCTGCGCCGTCGAGCTGCTGCCTACTGTGACGCACCCCCGTAGCGATCGCGTCCCGTGCTGCTCTCCTACTTCCACACCTCCGAAGCGGTTCCCCCCCTGCGTTCTCCCGAGGAGGACGGCCCCGATGCGGCCGTGGTCATCGACGTGCTGCGGGCCACGACCACCATCGCCTGGGCGCTCCAGAACGGGGCCGAGGCGATCCAGGCCTTCGCCGATCTGGGTGCCCTTGAAGCCGCCGCCGCCGACTGGCCGGCCGCCCGCCGGCTGCGGGCCGGCGAGCGCGGCGGCAAGCGGGTGGAGGGCTACGACCTGGGCAACTCCCCCCTGGCGGTCACCCCGGAGCGGGTGGAGAGCAAACGCCTTTTCCTGAGCACCACCAATGGCACCCGCTCCCTCGACCGGGTCCAGGCGGTGCCCCTGCTGCTCACCGCCTGCCTGCCCAACCGCACCGCCGTGGCCCGGCGGCTGATCGAGCGCCAGGCCCTGCGGGTGTGGATCGTCGGCAGCGGCTGGGAGGGGGATTACTCCCTCGAAGACAGCCTGGCGGCGGGGGCGGTGGCTTCGGCCGCGATCGAGCTGGCGGTGGCTCCCCACATGGGGGTCCGTTGTGCCAACGACGAGATGCTGGCGGCCCTGGCCCTCTGGCAGCAGTGGCGCCATGACACCGAGACCTGCCTGCGCAGCGCCAGCCACGGCCAGCGCCTGATCGGCCTCGGCAACCATGACGCCGATTTCGCCTGCTGTGCCGCCGTAGACAGCCTGGAGATCGTGCCGATCCAGGCCGAACCCGGGGTGCTGCGCGCCAGTTGAGCCGCGCCTTGCCCCGCTTGGCGGCTCCCTTACGATTCGCCCGTCTTGGAGTGGTCTGGCGGTGAGCAGTTTTCTGGCAGCAGCGCTGCAACTCACCAGCACCCCGGATCCGGAGGCCAATTTTTCGGCGGCTGAGGAGTTGATCGAACTGGCGGCCCGACGCGGTGCCGACCTGGTCGGTCTGCCCGAGAACTTCGCCTTCATGGGCGACGACGCCCGCCGGCTGGAGCTGGCACCGGTCCTGGCCGAGCGCTGCAGCCGCTTCCTGGTCACCATGGCTCGCCGCTACCAGGTGACCCTGCTGGGAGGCGGGTTCCCGGTGCCGGCCGGGGAAGGTCAGACCTTCAACCGCGCCGAGCTGGTGGGCCGTGAGGGCCAGCTCCTGGCCCGCTACGACAAGATCCACCTCTTCGATGTGGACCTGCCCGATGGCATCACCTACCGGGAGTCCGCCACGGTCCAGCCCGGCCACGACCTGCCCCCCGTCGTCGATGTGCCGGGTCTCTGCCGCGTTGGCCTGTCGATCTGTTACGACGTCCGCTTCCCCGAGCTCTACCGGCAGCTGGCCGGTGCGGGTGCCCAGTTGCTGATGATTCCGGCCGCCTTCACGGCCTACACCGGCAAGGACCACTGGCAGGTGCTGCTCCAGGCCCGGGCGATCGAGAACACCGCCTACGTCCTGGCGCCAGCCCAGACGGGGCTCCACTACGGCCGCCGTCAGACCCATGGCCATGCCCTGGTGATCGACCCCTGGGGCACCGTGATGGCCGATGCGGGGGTGGAGCCGGGCCTGGCGATGGCCCCGGTCGACATGGCCCACGAAGCCAGGGTCCGTGCCCAGATGCCGAGCCTGCAGCACCGTCATCCGGCCCTTTTCTGAGTATTCATGGGAGTGCGTGCGGCGCGATTCGCCTGGTTGCTGACCCTGCCCCTGCTGCTCGGGGCCCTGCCCGCCCAGGCGGCGAGCGCCCTTTCCGCCTGGCGCCTCAGCCGGGAGGGGGTGCTGGAACTGCGCACCTCTCCGGGGGTGCGGCTGCAGGCCTTCTACGAGGAGGGTTCGGGCGTCACCGGGCCCCGGGTCTGGGTGGACCTGCCCGGTGCTCCCCAGCGCAGCCGTTCGGTGACCGTCGGCGGTCTGGTGCGGGAAGTGCGCATCGGTCGGCCCGATTCCGGCACCACCCGGCTGGTGCTCGAATTCAGGCCCGGCACCCGTCTCGATCCGCGCCAGCTGCGGCTCGTGGGCACGGCGCGGGATCGCTGGCGCCTCACCCTCACCGGCCTGCCCCTGAGTGGCTTCACCCGCAATGTCGGCGAGGGCGACATGGACGCCGCCCCTTCGAGCTGGACCGCCTCCCGCCCCAGTGGTTTCAGCAGCAGGGGTAGGGCCACCTCGGGACGGCCGCTCTCCACCGACGGTCTGCCGCCGGTGCCCCGGGGCCGCTTCCGGGTGGTGATCGATCCCGGCCACGGCGGGCCTGATCCGGGCGCCGTGGGGATCGGTGGGCTGCGGGAGACCGACGTGGTGCTGGATGTGAGCCTGCAGGTGGCCCAGCTGCTCCAGGCCCGGGGGGTGCAGGTGCTGATGACCCGCACCTCGGACGTGGACGTTGACCTGCCGCCGCGCGTTTCGCTGGCCAACAGCAGCAACGCCGACGTGTTCGTCAGCATCCACGCCAATGCCCTGAGCATGGCCCGCCCTGATGTGAACGGCGTGGAGACGTTCTATTTCCAGTCAGGCAATTCCCAGCGGCTGGCCCAGGCGATCCAGTCCCGGATCATGGCGATCTCGCCGGGCACGCCCGATCGCGGCGCCCGACCGGGCCGCTTCTTCGTGATCCGCCGCACGGTGATGCCGGCAGCGCTCGCGGAGATGGGCTTCGTCACCGGCAGCCTGGACGCGCCCCGCCTGGCCGATCCCAATTTCCGGCGCCGCCTGGCTGTGGCGATCTCCGCCGGCATCCTCGACTTTCTCCAGGGGGACTCGTGAGCCTGCTCGTCGGCCTGTTCGACAGTGGCCTCGGCGGGCTGACGGTGCTGCGCCAGGTCCATGCCCTCTATCCCCATTCCCCCTGCCTCTATCTGGGGGACACGGCCCGGGTCCCCTACGGGCAGCGCTCGAAGGAGGAGATCCGGGCGATCGCCTCGGAGGTGGTGCACTGGCTGCGACTGCAGGGGGTGGGCGTGCTGGTGATGGCCTGCAACACCTCCAACGCCCTGGCCCTCGATGTGGCGGTGGGCGAGGCGGGCGTGCCGGTGGTGGGGCTGATCGACAGCCTGGCCAGCGAACTCACCAGCGACCACGTCGGGGTGCTGGCCACCCCGGCCACCGCCGCCAGCGGCGCCTACCGGCGCTCGATCCAGGCCTGCCGCCCCTCGGCCAGGGTGCTGGAGATGGGCTGCCCCGCCTTCGTGCCCCTGATCGAGGCGGGCGATCTTCAGGCACCTGAGCTGCGGGCTGCCGCCGCCCGCTACCTGGCCCCGTTGCTGGAGGCGGAGGTGGACACGATCGTGCTGGGCTGCACCCACTACCCGCTGCTGCGGGCCCTGCTGGCCGAACTGCTCCCGCCCGATGTGCAGCTGGTGGACCCCGCCCTGGCGGCCGCCCAGCGCCTCGGACCCCTGCTGGCCAGCCTGGGGGATTCCCCCGAGGTCGACCAGGCGGTGGAGTCGGTGCGGCCGCCCCTGGAGCGCACCCGGTTCTGTGTCACCGGCCCCGCCGAGGCCTTCGCCAGCGCGGCCGCCACCTGGCTGGGAAGCCGGCCGGCGGTGCGCAGCGTCAGCCTCCAGTCGCCCACCCGCGCCTATTGAGGCACGGCCCCTAGGATCCATTCATCGTGGAGGTGACGTGGCGACGGTTGCAGAGTTGCTCCAGCCGGTGGAGTCCGACCTCGATGCCCTGCTGGCCGACCTGCGCAGCCTGATCGGCGCCGGCCATCCGATTCTTCAGGCGGCCGCCGAGCACCTGTTCGCGGCCGGTGGCAAGCGGCTGCGGCCGGGGATCGTGCTGCTGCTGTCGCGGGCCATCGCCCCCGACGGCGGCCTCAGCCCCCGCCACCGGCGGCTGGCGGAGATCACCGAGATGATCCATACCGCCTCCCTCGTCCATGACGATGTGGTGGATGAGGCCGCCACCCGCCGGGGCGTGGCCACGGTGCACAGCCGCTTCAACCATCGCGTCGCGGTGCTGGCCGGCGATTTTCTCTTCGCCCAGGCCAGCTGGCATCTCGCCAATCTCGACGATCTCGAGGTGGTGAAGCTGCTGTCCCGCGTGATCATGGATCTGGCCGATGGCGAGGTGCGCCAGGGTCTGTTCCGTTACGACACGGGCCAGAGCTTCGAGACCTACCTCGAGAAGAGCTACTGCAAGACCGCCTCACTGATCGCCAACAGTGCCCGGGCCGCCGGAGTGCTCACCGGTCTGCCCGAACCACGCCTCGACGCCCTCTACCGCTTCGGCCGCCAACTCGGCCTGGCCTTCCAGGTGGTCGATGACATCCTTGATTTCACCGCCAGCGACCAGCAGCTGGGCAAGCCCGCCGCCAGTGACCTGGCCTCCGGTTACCTCACCGCCCCGGTCCTGTATGCCCTCGAGGAGCGGCCGGCCCTGGCCGGGCTGATCGAGCGGGAATTCTGTGAGACCGGCGACCTTGACCAGGCCCTGGCCATGGTGCGTGGTTGCGAGGCCATCGGCCGGGCCCGGGCCCTGGCCGAGGGCTTCGCCCGTGAGGCCCACGAGGCGATCGAGTGGTTGCCCCCCTCGGAGCCCCGCAGCGCCCTGCGCGCCCTGCCTGAGTTTGTTCTCAGCCGGCTCTACTGATCCAGCTCCACCTCCTCCAGCGAGTTGAGGCAGATCACCCCCTCGGGGTAGGCCTGGCAGCCCACCCCAGGAGGCAGCAGCACATGGACCCGGCAGCCGGCGCCAAGGGCGGCGGCCACGCCGGCGCTGGAATCTTCGAACGCCCAGCACGCCGTTGGGACCACCCCCAGACGCCGGGCCGCCAGCAGGAAGGGGTCGGGGGCGGGTTTGCCGCCGCCCAGGTCCGGATCATCGCCATGGACCCGTTCGCGGATCAGGTCCATCCAGGGGTGGGGGGCCACCTTCACCGCCACCGCCTGGCGTGCACTGCTGGTGGCCAGGGCCATGGGGATCCCCAGGGCCGCGCAACGGCGCACCAGGGCCTCGGCCCCGGGCATGGCCGGGGCGCTGGCCAGCAGGGCCTCGGCGATCGGCTGGCGTACGGCCAGCAACTCCTGGATGCTCAGCGGCGCCCCGCCGGCGGCAACGATCCACTGCTGCACCTGGCTGGCGCAGTCGAGGCGCCGCCGGCCGCGCAGGCTCAGCAGCTCGGCCCCAGCGAGGGGACGGCCGAAGCGGCTGGAGGCCTCCTGCCAGGCCCTGGCATGGGCGGGTTCGGTGTCCAGCAGCAGACCGTCGAGATCGAACAGGCAGGCGGCGGGTCGCTGGGGCATGCCCCCAGCCTGCATCAGGACGGATCGGTCTCGGGGTAACGGTCCTCCAGGGCGGTTTCCAGGGTGGTGAGCAGCAGCACCAGGGCGGCCCGCTCATCGAGTTCGCTGCCGCCCACCTCGTCGATCCAGCGGTGGCAGAGGGCCTCGATCTGCTGGAACAGTCCAGTGCCGCCCCGCAGCAGGGTCATCACCTTCTCGACGTTGTCCTCATCGATGTCCGGCGGCAGCCCCACCACGTAGCGGCGACCGTCGTCGCCCACGTAGGTGAGGTTGCCCTCGGCGTCCCGGGTCGGGCCGGCATGGGGCGTGATGGGCTGGTCCTCCATGGCCTTGCGCTCCATTCCCGGGGGTTTGCTCCCTGGCTAACGCCGCCGGGCGATCTTGCCAAGCAGCGATGAGCAGCCCTGATCGGCCCGATCGGTGCTTCAGGGCCTGGGGGCCTCAGCGATTCAGCCTCTGCATCCGCCAGGTCACAAAGGTGCCGATCGGGCTCCAGAGCAGGAACGGCAGCAGCAGCAGGCTGGCGGGCCGTGACACGGGCAGCAGCGCCAGGGCCAGGCCCAGGCCCCAGAGCCAGCCGGCCAGGCCTGCCGCCGTACCCCAGGCGAGCCGCCGGGTGCGGCAGATCAACAGCGTGTAGCTCTGCACCAGCACCAGCAGCACCAGGAAGCCCACCATGGCCAGGGGCGCCGTCACCCCACCGGCCCACCAGCGGATCAGGGCCGAGGCGTAGAAGCAGACGTAGACGACCGACCAGATCAGCGGGATCCAGCGCTCGAAGGTGAGCCAGCGGGGCCGCCGGAGCCGCAGGAACCAGGCGAACTGCTGGCGGCTCGGGGTCAGGACGGCGATCACCAGGCCCATCACCAGCAGGATCGTCAGCCAGGCAGGCATGGGAACGGAGCCGTGTCCCTCCAGCGTGGCCTGTCTGCGGTTGAATGCACCATGCCCCAGCCCGCCCGGCAGGCTTTGCCATGACCCAGGACTCCTCACCCACGATCGAGTCGGTGCTCCAGGAACAGCGGCAGTTCGATCCGCCGCCCCAGCTGGCCGCCGCGGCCCGCATCGGTTCGATGGCGGCCTACGAGGAGCTGGTGGAGCGCGCCCTGGCCGATCCCGATGGCTTCTGGGGGGAGGCGGCCCGGCGTGAGCTGCACTGGTTCGAGCCCTTCGACACGGTGCTCGACTGGAGCCATCCGCCCTTCGCCCGCTGGTTCGAAGGGGGCACCACCAACCTTTCCTACAACTGCCTCGATCGCCACCTGGATGGCCCCCGCGCCGACAAGACGGCCCTGATCTGGGAAGGCGAACCGGGTGACGTGCGCCGCTTCACCTACCGCGAGCTGCACGCCGAGGTCTGCCGCGCCGCCAACGCCCTCAAGGCCCTCGGCGTCGGCAAGGGGGACCTGGTGGCCCTGTACATGCCGATGGTGCCGGAGGCGGCCATCGCCATGCTGGCCTGCGCCCGCATCGGCGCCCCCCACTCGGTGGTGTTCGGTGGTTTCTCCGCCGAGGCCCTGCGCGATCGCCTGATCGACGGCCAGGTGAAGCTGGTGATCACCGCCGACGGCGGCTTCCGCAAGGACAAGGCCGTCTCGCTCAAGCCGGCGGTGGATCAGGCCCTGGACGAGGGTTGTCCCAGTGTCGAGCACGTGCTGGTGGTGCGCCGCACCGGTGAGGCCACCGCCTTCGAGGCCGGCCGCGACGTCTGGTGGCACGAGCTGGTGGACGGCCAGAGGGCCGATTGCCCGGCCGAGCCCATGGCCAGCGAAGACCGCCTCTTCGTGCTCTACACCTCCGGTTCCACCGGCAAGCCCAAGGGGGTGGTGCACACCACCGCCGGCTACAACCTCTGGGCCCACCTCACCTTCCAGTGGATCTTCGACATCCGCGAGGACGACATCCACTGGTGCACCGCCGATGTGGGCTGGATCACCGGCCACAGCTACATCGTCTACGGGCCGCTCTCCAACGGCGCCACCACGCTCATGTACGAGGGGGCTCCCCGGCCCGCCAAGCCGGGGGCCTTCTGGGAGGTGATCGAAAAGCACCGGGTGACGATCTTCTACACCGCCCCCACCGCCATCCGCGCCTTCATGAAGAGCGGCCGCGAGGTGCCCGACCGCTACGACATGTCCAGCCTGCGGATCCTCGGCACCGTCGGCGAGCCGATCAATCCGGAAGCCTGGATGTGGTATCGCGATGTGATCGGCGGCGACCGCTGCCCCGTGGTGGACACCTGGTGGCAGACCGAGACAGGCGGGGTGATGATCAGCCCCCTGCCCGGGGCCACCCCCACCAAGCCCGGCTCGGCCACCCTGCCCCTGCCGGGGATCGTCGCCGACGTGGTGGACCTGGAGGGCAACAGTGTGCCGACGGGGCAGGGGGGCTACCTGGCTGTGCGGCGCCCCTGGCCCGGGATGATGCGCACCGTGCACGGCGATCCCGACCGCTTCCGCCGCAGCTACTGGGAGCACATCCGGCCCGCTGACGGCAGCTACCTCTATTTCGCCGGTGACGGCGCCCGCCGCGATGCGGATGGCTATTTCTGGGTGATGGGCCGGGTCGATGACGTCATCAACGTCTCCGGCCATCGGCTGGGCACGATGGAGATCGAATCGGCCCTGGTGAGCCACCCGGCGGTGGCGGAGGCCGCGGTGGTGGGTCGGCCGGACGACCTCAAGGGGGAGGGGATCGTGGCCTTCGTCACCCTGGATGTGGGGGTGGACGGCGACGCGGCCCTGGAGGCGGAGCTGCGCCGCCACGTGGGTCTGGAGATCGGACCGATCGCCCGGCCGGACGTGATCCGCTTCACCGACGCCCTGCCCAAGACCCGCAGCGGCAAGATCATGCGCCGGATCCTGCGCTCCCTGGCGGCGGGCCAGGAGGTGAGCGGTGACACCTCCACCCTCGAGGACCGTTCGGTGCTCGATCAGCTGCGGGTCTGAGTCCCTCGTACGGGCGGCCGGCCTCAGGCGGCCTCAGGCAGCCGCGCTCCAGGCGCTGATCTGCTCGGCCAGTCGCTCCATGCCCCGCTGGCGGGCCGGATCATCGGCCCAGTCCCCCAGGAACTGTTTGCGCAGGCCGCCGCTGGCGGGGGTGAGGTGATCCCCGGGCAGTTCCACCAGGGTGGAGGCATCGCCGCCCCTGGCCTGCAGCACGTCGATCAGCCGGCCGCTCTGGTCGATCGTGTCGCGGCTGAAGCGCACCAGCAGGTTGCGGGGCTGGCGGTAGCTGTTGCCGATCTGGAGCAGGGTGTCCTCCGGGGAGGGGCTGAACTCGCTGCGGAAACGGAACTGCTGGCCCAGCTCGGCCAGGAAGGGGATCGAGCGCTCCGCCGAGAAGTTGTTGAAGCTGAGCGCCACCAGGCCATCGCAGCGGCGGCCGCCGTCGGGGGCGAGCAGATGCAGCTTGCAGCCGAGGCTGTGGCCCAGCCGCAGCAGGGCGGCTTCGGCGGGCCCTGCCTGCTGCTCCCGCAGCTGGCGGAACAGTCGCCAGGCGCCGTTGGCCTGGGCCTGGTGGTCGAAGCCCGGCACGTAGCTCCAGGCATGGATCCGCCAGCCCCGGGCGGCCAGGGCCTCAAGCAAGCGCCGGTAGCTGAGCTGGGGGGTGGCGGCCAGGTAGCTGCCGCCAATGAACTCGATCAGCCCGCGGGGCCGGGCCGTGGGCTCGAGCGTCCAGAGCTCCCCCTGCTGTCGCCACGCCGTCATCGTCCGGTCCTCTCGTGCTGGATCGCGAGCGGGCTCAGGAGGCCTGGAGGCCGCGCAGGGCGTCGAGGGCCTCGCGTCGATGGGCTGGTCCGTCCAGCAGGTTGTTGAACACGTGGCGGATCACCCCCGTCCCGTCGATGACATAGGTGACCCTCCCGGGCAGCAGGCCCAGCACGCTGGGAACGCCGAAGGCCTGGCGCAGCCGGTTGCCCGCATCCACCAGCAGCGGGAACGGCAGCCGGTGGCGGTTGGCGAAGCGCCGGTGGCTGGCGGCATCATCGCCGCTGACGCCCCACACCGCGGCCCCGAGCGCCTGCAGGTCGGTGTAGCTGTCGCGGAAGGCGCAGGCCTCCATGGTGCAGCCGGGGGTGTCGTCCTTGGGATAGAAGAACAGCACCAGGGCCTTGCCATCCAGCTGGTCGCTGCGGCGTTCGGTGCCGTCCTGGTCGGGGAGCGCGATCAGGGGGGCGGTGTCGCCGGAGGCGAGGGCTGGAGCCACGGAACGCGGGGAGGCATGGGGTTGTCCCAGCCTAGGAAGCGTGGCCCCGGCGGGGCCTTGCCCGGCTTGCGACGATGGGGGTGCGTGCGGACGGCGCCCGATGCAGGAGCAACCCGGTCTCTGGCAACAGAACGATCTGCTGGGCATGGCCGCGCCGGTGCCCGCCGCCCCGGCTCCGGCACGGGTGTCAGCTCCGGATCCGGCCCCCGCC
>CALRQM020000035.1:0-31564 GCA_943370335.1 Bordetella parapertussis
AGATCACGGCGCAGCCGGCCAGCCAGGCCGTGCCCTCAGGGCTGGCCATCAACCGGGCCAGCTGGGTGGGCACCAGCGAGAGCAGCACCGGGCGATCCCTCGGCAGGGGGAAGGCCTGGGGCAGGTCCTGCGGCCGGCGCAGCAGCGGAGGAGCCAGCCCGCGCCACTCGCCACCCCAGTGGCGGGCCCGCACCAGGGGCAGCAGGCCGCTGACGTGGTGCAGGGGCAGGGGGTCGAGGTGCAGGCAGGCGGACGGCTCCAGGCCCAGGGACACCATCCAGCTGGCCGTGGCCTCGGCGGAAGCCTGCAGATGGGCCAGGGGTTGCAGGCACCAGTGACGTCCGCCGGCGCTGCCACCGCTGCCCACCACCACCGCCGCCCCGAACCGGGCCAGCGCCGCCATCTCCCCTGGGGCCCCGCCGAGGGCCTGGGCCAGCTCCCCCTGCTGGCCGGGCCCGGCCAGGGCCACCAGGCGCTGCTGGCCCCAGGCCTGCTCCAGCTGGGATACCGCCGCCCCGGGGTCGGCCGGGGCGGGCTCCATCAGCAACGGCGCCCAGGGGGGATCGGCCACGCAGGGTCTGTGCGGCACACCACGCTAAGGGCCACTCCAGGGCCCCCGCCAGGGCCTCAGGCCGCCGCCGCCCAGACCCGTTGCGGGTCGCGGTCGAACAAGGGGCCGGTGGGCGACCAGTCCGGGGCCAGACCGGGGGCCACCGGCGTTGGGCCCCGCCATTGCAGGGCCGCCAGGTGGGCCGTCCAGCGGGCGCCGATGCCGGTCTCGAAGCCGGTGCTGAGCATCAGCCGGGGCGCCCCCCGGAGCAACTGGCCCAGCAGGGGCCGGGGATCGCCGTCCTGGGACGGGCGCCGCACCTGCCAGCCACCCCAGTGAGTGCGCAGCTCCGGCCACTGGCGCAGGGATTCATCCAGGGCCACCGGAATCCGCAGGGCCAGCAGATCAAGACCCTCCTGGTCGTCGGCGGCCAGGGGCTGCTCCAGCCACTCCAGCCGCGGTTCCCGCCGCAGCCGCTCGGCCCAGGCGGCGGCGGTGCTCCGGTCCCAGCCGCCGTTGGCATCGAGCCGCAGCCGGCCATCGGCCGGCAAGCCCTCCAACAGCCGCTCCAGCCACTGCCGTTCCAGCCCATCGGCCGCCGCCGCCACCTTCCACTTGACGGTGAATGGCGCCTCAGCCGTCCGGCCGTCCAGCCGCTGGTCCAGGGCCGCGAGCATGCCCTCACCGGCGGGCAGCAGCCAGGCCGGTGGCGGAGCGGCCAGCCAGCCGCCACCGGCCGCCGTTCCCACCATCCCGTCACTCTCGGCCAGGGCCGCCCCCAGGGCGAAGGCCAGGGCGGGCGGCAGGACCGGCAGTCTCCGTTCCAGGTCACTCCGCTCCACGGCAGGGCCCAGGGCCGCCAGGGCCGCGGCCACGGCCGGCGTTTCCGTGGGCTCCAGCGGCGCCGCCTCCCCCCAGCCGACGCCGCCGGCCGGGCCCCGCAGCCGCAGCAGCCAGCCCTGCTTGGCCACGATCCGGCCACAGGATGTCTGCAGCGGCCGGGGCAGGCGGAAGCTGAAGGGCCTGGTCTCCAGCCCCAGCCAACCCGCGGGCCTCCCCTCGGCCGCAGGGGTGCTCACCGGTTCGCCAGCGCCGCCAGCCAGGGGCCAAGGGCCAGGCCAGCGGCCAGCCCCAGGCCGTTGAGCGCCTGGAAACGCAGGGCCAGGAACTTGCTGCCGAGAATGCGCTCCGGCCGGTGGTGCTCGTCGCCCAGGAGCCGGATCAGGGCCCGGGCTGGCGGCAGGCCGATGGCGCCCAGCAGGGCCGTGGGCGGCCACCAGCCCAGCAGCACGGGCGCCCACTGCAGGGCCAGGGCGGTGGCCACGAACCAGGGCACCAGGGCGGCGGCCCGCTGACTGCCGAGGCGCACGACCGGAGAGCGCTTGCCGTGGGCGGCGTCCTCGTCCACCTGGTGAAAATGGGAGCAGAACAGCACCAGGGTGGTGGCCACCGCCGGCCCGCTGCCCAGCACCAGCGCCGGTCCCCAGGGCACCCCGCCGGCGCTGTCCCCGGCCGGGCCCAGGGCCAGCAGGGCGGCGGCCGTGGCGCAGGGGCCGAAGGCCAGCCAGCAGAGGGGTTCCCCCAGGCCGCGGTAGCCCAGGCGGAACGGGGGTCCCTGGTAGAGGTAACCCAGGCCGCAGCAGAGCAGCACCAGCAGCAGCACCACGGCGCTGCTGCGCAGGGCCACCAGGGCCATCAGGGCCAGCCCGAGCAGCAGGCAGCCGTTGGCCAGCCCGAGCACCCGATCCCGCCGGCCGGTGAGGTTGACCACCGAATGGGGCTTGCCGTGGGTGTCCACGCCGGTGTCGGCATCGAAGACGTCGTTGGCGAGGTTCTCCCAGGCCAGCAGCAGCACCGCCGCCAGCAGGAACAGCAGCAACTGGTCGGGCCGCAGGGCCAGCCCCTGGCCGAGCCGCCAGCCCGCCGCCAGCAACACCGGCATCACCGCCACGGCGTACATGGGCCACTTCACGGCGGCGCGCCAGAGGCGGCCGCGAGAAGAGGCCTCAGAGGCGGCGACGCCTCCGGTGGCGTAACGGCTTGCGACGACCTGTGGCTCAGACATGGGGGCCGCGGGCGTTGGGCGGGGAAAGGCCCATACATTTGAGCAGCCTTCCGCCCCGGTCCCTCGGCCCCTTGGTGCAGGCCCCTGCCAGCTTCCCCGCGCTGCTCTCGGCAGCCACCGCCGCCAGCCGGCGTCTGGAGGAAGAGGGAGTGCTCAGCCTGGCCCTGCCGATGGCCGCCCTCGACCCCCTCGTGGCCCTGCCCCACCTGGGCGGCAAGGGCGACTTCCGCTTTCTCTGGGACGGCGCCCCCGGGCTCAGCATCGCCGCCGCCGGCCTGTGCAATGGCCTGGAGCTGAGCGGTCCGCGCCGCTTCGAGCTGGCCCAGCGCTTCAGCAGCCTGAGCCTGAACCGCCTGGCCCGGGAACCGGGTCCCTGCCCCGCCCTGGCGCGGCCCCGGGTGCTGCTGGCCTTCGCCTTCTTCGAGAGCCCCCTGCACCCCGGCACCGGCGCGGCGGGGGTGCAGGCGGTCCTGCCCTGCTGGCAGCTGAGCCGCCAGGGCCGCCACTGCTGGCTGCGGCTGCAGCGTGTCCTCGGTGGCGGCATCACGGCCCGCAGCGTGGCCGAAGAGCTCTGGGACACCCGCCAGCGGCTCGAGGCCCTGGGCGGTTCCGGGCACCCAGGAATCGGCCAGACCCCGCCGGTGGGCATCGCCCATGGCTCCCACTGGCAGGCGGGCTACCGCTCCGCCCTGGATCGGGCGCTGGAGCTGGTGGAACGGGGCGAACTGCAGAAGCTGGTGCTGGCAGTGCGCCAGCAGCTGGTGCTGGACGGGCCGCTGGATCCCCTCAGCCTGCTGTCCCACCTGCGCCGCAGCCAGCCCGGCAGCTGCCGCTTCCTCTGGCAGCGATCGGAGCGGGAAGCCCTGGTGGGCGCCTCACCGGAGCGGCTGCTCACCCTGCGGCAGGGGCAGCTGCGCAGCGATGCCCTGGCCGGCACCGCCCCCCTGGGGGAGCCGGCCAACGACCTGCTGCAGTCGCGCAAGGACCGCCACGAGCATGAGCTGGTGGTGGAAACGATCACCGCCGTGCTGCAGAAGGCGGGCCTCGATCCACGCCGGCCGCGGCGGCCGCGCCTGGCCCGCCACGGCTCCCTGGTGCACCTGCACACCCCGATCACGGCCGCGCTGCGGGGCCAGGCCCCGCTCACGCTGGCCGAAGTCCTGCACCCCACCCCCGCGGTAGCGGGCCTGCCCCGGCGCGAGGCCATGGCCTGGCTGCGCAGCCTCGAGCCGTTCGAGCGGGGGCACTACGCCGCGCCGATCGGCTGGATCGACACCGAAGGCGACACGGATCTGCGGGTGGCCATCCGCAGCGGCACCCTGCGGGGCCAGCAGCTGGAGCTGACCGCCGGGGCGGGACTGGTGCGCGGCTCCCACCCCGAGCGGGAGCTGCAGGAGGTGGCGCTCAAGCTGGGTGTCCTGCAACAGCAGCTCAACCTGCCGCTGGCCGCCGCCTTCAGCTGACCAGCAGGCGCTCGATGACCTGATCGGCGAGGGGACGGCGTCCCAGCCACTCCACCTCGCGCACCCCGGTGGGGCTGGTGACATTGATCTCGCTGAGCCGGCCATCGATCACATCGATGCCGACGAAGAACAGCCCTTCGGCCCGCAGCACCGGCCCCAGCTCGGCGCAGATGTGCCGCTCGGTGTCGCTCAGTTCGGCGGCGACGGGGGCCCCACCGAGGGCCAGGTTGCTGCGGAATTCGCCCGCCTTGGGCAGCCGGTTCACGGCCCCCAGGGGCTCCCCGTCCACCAGCAGGATCCGCTTGTCACCGGCGCTGACCCCCGGCAGAAAGGCCTGGACCATCACGGGCAACGTTTCCTGCAGGGTGACCAGCTCCAGCAACGCCCGCAGGCCCGGGGCCGCCGCCGTGGCCCGCACCACCCCCTGGCCGGCCCGCCCCGCCAGGGGCTTGAGCACCACCTCCTCGTGGCCTGCGGCGAAGGCAGCCAACTGCTCCACCCGGGCACTCACCATCGAGGGCGCCATCAGATGGCTGAAGCGCAGGGCACCCAGCTTCTCGTTCCAGGCCCGCAGGGCCGCCGGCCGGTTGAGAACGCGCACCCCGGCCGCTTCGGCCATCTCCAGCAGCTGGGTGGCGTAGAGGTAGGCCTCGTCGACGGGCGGATCCTTGCGCATCCAGATCCAGCGGAAGTGATCCAGGGGCAGCTCGCGGGGCTCACCGGCCTCGACCCAGGGGTCCGGCACGGTCCAGCCGTCCTCGCTGGCGGCCATCGCCGCCAGGTGCAGCGGCTGGGCCCAGGCCAGGGGGCGATGGGCGCCATCGGCCGTCCCGGCGGTGGAGAGATCCGCCTGGGTACAAGCCCACACCGCCAGACCAGCCCGCTGCGCCGCCTGCATCAGGGCCACACTGGAATCCTTGGCCGGCCGCAGGCGCGTGATCGGATCGACCACGAACAGCTGGGCCTCCCGATGGCCGGTCACGCGGTCAGACGCAGCAGGGCGGCCAGCGCACCGCCAGCGTTCAGTTTTTGAAGCTCGGCGTAGCCGCCGATGGCGATACCGTCGATGAAGATCTGGGGAACGCTGGTGCGACCTCCCGAGCGCTTCATCATCACTTCCTTGTTGATTTCATCGTCGTCAATGATGAATTCGTTGTAGGTGGCGCTGAGCCTGTCCAGAAGACCCTTGGCCCGGATGCAATCGGAGGAGAAGCGGTAGGTGTAGATCTCGACCTTGGCGGGCGGCTTCACCTCCACGGCGTCCTGCCCGGATTCCTCTGGGGGGGGGACTCCTGGGATCTCCATCCGGTCTCTCATGGGGCGATCTCGCGCAGCTTAAGGGGACCGTCCATGCCCCACCGGATCCCTTCGTGGCACAAGGTCCGCTGGCCGTTCCCATGCCGATCAGCCCAGGCCCGGCATCCTGGGGCCTGATACCCCGGCGGTGCATGGTCCGTCGGCGCGATGCCCCCCCGTCCTCCGTCGCCCCAGCAGATCCGCAACGCCCTGCAGGTCGGGTTCGCCGGGTTCCTCGCGGCCGGCATCCACGCCGCGGCCGGACCCGACGTCAACGCGGTCGATGGCTTCTATGTGGTCTACGGCGCCGCCCGGAGCCTGCTGCCCACACCGGAGGCGTCGCGGGAGGCGGCGTGGGCGCGGATCGTGGGCACCGTGTTCGGGGGGGCCATGGTGGTGCTGCTCACCCAGGCCCTGCACAACTGGCTCGCCATCGGGATCGGCTATGTCCTCATCCAGCTGCTGGGACGCCGGCTGGGGCTGAGTCACGCCACGCTGATGAACGCGGTGATCATGACCGTCCTGATCCTGGCGGTTCCCGCCCACGAGCGGATGGGGGGCTGGTACGTCGTGGACAGGACCGGCTGGCACCTGCTCGGGCTGCTGCTGGGCATGGCCGTCGAACGCCTGTTCTGGTTCCGCTCACCGCTGGAGCGCCTGCAGGACAGTGAGCGAGGGCTGCTGAGCCGGATCGATGCCCTGCTGGCTGGGACGTCCCACGACGGGGCGGAGGACCTGATCAGCGCCTACGGCGCCCACTGCGCGGTGCGCAGCACCGTGCTGCGAAGCCCCCAGGGCCAGCGACTGGCGAATGAAGGGATGCAGCAGCGGCACGAGGCGCTGGAGCAGGCGCTGCGCCACGCGGTCGCCATGGTCCGGGTGCCGGCCGTGCTGCGCTCCATCGACGCCGACGCCTGCCGCGAGGCCCTGCTCCGGTTGGGAAGCCAGGCGGCAGCGCCATGACAGGTCAGGGACGATCGGCCGTGATCGTGCGCAACGGGACGGTGCTGGCGCTGGTGGTGGCCGCCTGCAACCATTTGGCGCTTCCGGAGGGGCTGTTCCTGGCCCTGGGGGTGCTCACGATTCTCGAGACCGACCTCGGCGGCGGCGTGCTGGCCGGGCGGGAGCGGATCATCGGCACCCTGCTGGGACTGCTCGCCGTGGTCATCAGCGCCGGGATCCTGGGCGGCCTGTCCAGCGCCCTCGGGGTGTTCCTGGGACTGACCCTGGTGCGGCTGTTCGGGTTCGCCGCCGGCCTGACCAGCGGCTTCGTGGTGGGAGGGCACATGGTGGCGGGCAGCCTGATGAACCACGGCGACGCCTGGTGGCACTACGTGTTCTGGCGGATGGTGATGACGATCCTGGGCGTGATCCTGGGGGTGGTGGTGTCGCGGCAGATCTACAGCCAGCGGTCCTCCAGCACCTGGCAGGCCTCCTGTGACGGCTGGCTGCTCGACCTGGCCCGCTTCCTGGAGCGCCTGCCAGCCATTCCCGAGCCGGAACAGCAGGTCGCGTCCCTGCGGGAACGCCGCAATGCCCTGCGCCGCCAGCTGCCCCAGCTGGCGGCGGAACGGACGTTGATCCACGGCCAGCCGGACGAGGCGGTGCTGCTGGCCCAGCAGCAGCTGCAGCACGGCAGCACGGTGATGAGCGCGGCGCGGGATCTCTGCCTGCTGCTCCGGGAGGAGACCCCCGTGGCCTGGGTGCCGCCCGGGCTGATCCCGCGCCTGATGGACGCCGGCAGGACGCGGATCGAGGCGCTGATCCAGGGACGGGACACCCCTGCCACGGCGGCGGACCTGCGCCACTGCCAGGACCTGCTGAGCGCGGCACTGCCGGCGCAGCCCCTGGCGCCCCCGGCCGCGGATCCGC
Source organism: Bordetella parapertussis (assembly GCA_943370335.1). Taxonomy (GTDB): domain Bacteria; phylum Cyanobacteriota; class Cyanobacteriia; order PCC-6307; family Cyanobiaceae; genus Cyanobium. The sequence continues at coordinate 7,247 of CALRQM020000035.1, forward strand.
TGCCCCAGGACGCCCGGAACCAGCTGCTGATCGTCAGTCGGTTGCTGCTGCTCTCGGACGCCCTGCTCCGGCTGCCCCGGTCCCCGCAGCGCCCTGGACCGATGCATGCGGGGCGCTGATAGGGTCGAGCCAACGCCGGATTCGCTTCCCCTTGCTGGATCTCACCGACTTCAAGCGCGACCTCTCCGAGCTCACCGACCGCCTGGGCCATGCCCAGGACTGTCTTTGACGTACCGGCCCTGAAAGCACGCCAGCGGGACCTGGAGCAGCTGGCCTCCCAGCCCGACTTCTGGGACGACCAGGCCACGGCGCAGAAGAAGATGCGTCAGTTGGATGACGTCAAGGCCCAGCTGGAGCAACTCTCCGCCTGGCGGGCCACCGTCAACGACGGCCAGGCCACGCTCGAGCTCTACGACCTGGAACCCGACGAAGAGTTGTTGGCCGAGTCCAACACCTCCCTGCAATCCCTGCGCGCCGACCTCGACCGCTGGGAACTGGAGCGCCTGCTCAACGGCCCCTACGACAAGGAGGGCGCCGTGATCTCGATCAATGCCGGTGCCGGCGGCACCGACGCCCAGGACTGGGCCCTGATGCTGATGCGGATGTACACCCGCTGGGCCGAGGACCACGGCATGAAGGTGAGCGTGGACGAGCTCTCCGAAGGGGAGGAGGCGGGCATCAAGAGCTGCACGATCGAGATCGATGGGCGCTACGCCTACGGCTACCTGCGCAACGAAAAGGGCACCCACCGCCTGGTGCGGATCTCGCCCTTCAATGCCAACGACAAGCGCCAGACCAGCTTTGCCGGTGTGGAGGTGATGCCCAAGCTCGATGAAGACGTCAAGCTGGACATCCCCGAGAAGGACCTGGAGGTCACGACCTCCCGCTCCGGTGGCGCCGGCGGCCAGAACGTCAACAAGGTGGAGACGGCCGTGCGGATCCTGCACATCCCCACCGGCCTGGCGGTGCGCTGCACCCAGGAGCGCTCCCAGCTCCAGAACAAGGAGAAGGCCATGGCCCTGCTGATGGCCAAGCTGCTGGTGATCGCCCAGGAGCAGCGGGCGGCCGAGATCGCCGACATCCGCGGCGACATCGTGGAAGCGGCCTGGGGCAACCAGATCCGCAACTACGTGTTCCACCCGTACCAGATGGTGAAGGATCTGCGCACCGCCCAGGAGACGACCGACGTGCAGGGGGTGATGGACGGGGATCTTGATCCCTTCATCCAGTCGCTGCTGCGCCAGGGTGTGGAGATCGCCGTCGACACGGCCGCCTGATCCCCCTGAGCCAGCCCCAGCCCATGCCCGACCCCGCCACGCCCCCAGGCCAGGAGAACCCCAGCTTCGTGAAGCTGGCCATGCGCAACATGGTGCGCAAGGGGCGCCAGAGCCTGCTCCACTTCGGCCTCACCGCCCTGGGGCTGAGCGGTTTCCTGCTCCTGATCGCCTGGCTGGGGCGGCCCAGCCTGCCCGGATGACCACGGCGATGGCAACGTCGACGCCAGGATCGGCTCCGGAGATCGATCTGGCCTTCAGCCTGGAGACGGTGCCCGGCAGCGGTGCCACCGCCGTCAGCGCCCTGGTGGATCCCGACCTGGCCGAAACCCTCTGGGGCCGCCACCTCAGCGCCTGGCTTGCCCAGCTGGGCCCGGAGCTGCCGGCCCAGCTGCGAGCACCCGGTTACAGCCTGGGGCTGCAGTTCTGCGATGACGAAACGATCGCGGAGCTCAACCTGGCCTGGCGCCAGCACAGTGGCCCCACCGATGTGCTGGCCTTTGCGGCCCAGGAGGAGGCGCCGCCGCTTCCCCAGGGGGAGGGGGAGGTCTGGCTGGAACTGGGCGACATCGTGATTTCCCTGGAGACGGCCCAGCGCCAGGCCCACGACGCCGGCCACGGCCTGGCGGAGGAACTTCTGTTTCTGGCCAGCCACGGGCTCCTGCACCTGCTGGGCTGGGATCACCCCGATGAGGACAGCCTGGCCGCCATGCTGGCGCGGCAGACGGCTCTGCTGGTGGCATCGCCGTCCTGACGAAGGCTGTTCGCCGCGGCCATCGGCGGTAGGGTGCCGGTTGCCCCTCCAACGGCGGTGCGATGCCGATGCTCGTTCCCGAGGAACAACCGCCGGCCCTGCGGGACGTGACCAACGACGTCCACCGGCGCGGCAGGCGCCTGCGGGTCGGGGCGTGGAAGGTGGCCGGCGACCTGCCGGCGAGCTTCCGCTATGCCGCCCAGGGTCTGGCCTACGGCTTCGCCAGCCAGCGCAACTTCCGGATCCACGTCTTCACCGGCCTGTTGGTGTTCGGCATGGGGCTGTGGCTGCGGCTGGCCGCCGATCGCCTGGCCGTGCTGGTGCTGACGGTGGCGGCGGTGCTGGTGCTGGAGCTGCTCAACACCGCCACCGAAGCGGTGGTGGATCTGGCCATCGGCCGCCAGTTCCACCCCCTGGCCCGCATCGCCAAGGACTGCGCCGCCGCCGCCGTGCTGGTCGCCGCCCTCTCCTCACTGCTGATCGCCCTGCTGCTGCTGGTGCCCCCCCTGCTGATCCGCCTCGGCGTCTAGACCATCCCCATGCTTCTGGTTCTCGACAACTACGACAGCTTCACCTTCAACCTGGTGCAGTACCTGGGTGAACTGGCCGCCGATCACCCCCTGGCCGCCGAGGTGCGGGTGGAACGCAACGACGCCCTCAACCTGGAGCAGATCCGGGCGCTGAAACCGGCGGCGATCCTCATTTCCCCCGGCCCCGGCGATCCGGACCAGTCCGGGGTCTGTCAGGAGGTGCTGCGGGAGCTGGGACCCAGCGTGCCCGTGCTGGGGGTGTGCCTGGGTCACCAATGCCTGGCCCAGGTGTTCGGCGGGCGGGTGGTGCGGGCCCGCGAGCTGATGCACGGCAAGACCTCACCGGTCCACCACCGGGGCGCCGGGGTGTTCGAAGGCCTGCCCGAACCCCTCACCGCCACCCGCTACCACAGCCTGATCGCCGAGCGCGACAGCCTGCCCGACTGCCTGGAGATCACCGCCTGGCTGGAGGACGGCACGATCATGGGACTGCAGCACCGGCAGCATCGCCACCTGCAGGGGGTGCAGTTCCACCCGGAGAGCGTGCTCACCCAGGCCGGTCACCAGCTGCTGGCCAATTTCCTGCGCCAGGCCTCCCACTGCTAGTTTCGCGCCACATCCCGGGCCCGGTGGGGCCAGACGCGACTCCATGGTTCACCCCACCCGCAGGTCCGCAGCGCCCCAGCGCCGGGCCACCACCACAGGCCTGCGCCTGGGGCTGGGTCTGGCCCTGGCGGCCGGGCTCAGCCTGCCCCTGCCGGCGATGGCCCAGAAGGGTGGCGGTGTCACGATCACCAGCCTGGGCCACAGCGCCCTGATGATCCAGGGCGGCGGTGCCCGGGTGCTGCTCAACCCCTTCCAGGCGGTGGGTTGCGCCGCCGGCCTCAGCGAGCCGCGGGTCAGCGCCGATGTGATTCTGGCCAGCAGCCTGCTGAAGGATGAGGGCGCCCAGGTGGCCAGCGGCAAGTTCCTGGTGAAGCCAGGCTCCTACCGGCTGGCCGGGCTGCAGATCGAAGGCATCGCCGCCCCCCACGACAGGGTGGGGGGCCGCCGCTTCGGCAACGCCACCCTCTGGCGCTGGCGCCAGGGCGGCCTCGACATCGCCCACCTCGGCGGCACCGCCGGCCGCCTGGGCCCCGCCGATCGCGTGCTGCTGGGACGGCCGGACGTGCTGATCATCGGCGTGGGCGGCGGCGGCAAGGTTTACACGGGCCAGGAAGCGGCCGAAGTGGCCCGGGAGCTGCAGGCCCGACGGGTGATTCCGGTGCAGTACAACGGCGGCAAGCCCCCGGCCAACTGCGATCAGGGGTCGGTGGAGCCGTTCCTGAAGGCGATGGCGGGCGCCAAGGTGCGGCGCAGCGGCCCCTCGGTCAGCCTGGTGCCGCCCCTGGGGGACGGGATGGTGGTCGAGGTGCTGCGCTGAGCCCAGCCCACGGCGACGCCGGCCACCAGGTTCAGCTGAGCTGCTCGATGGCCCGATAGGCCTGCCAGAAGCGCTCCATCTGCGGGGTGGTGCCGATGCTCACCCGCAGCGCGCCATCGATCAGGGGTTTGCCCGCCATGGAGCGCACCAGGATGCCGGCCTGCTTGAGCCGTTCCTCCACCTCCGCCGTGGGGCCCTGCGGCCAGAGCAGCAGGTAGTTGCCCCCGTCGGCGTGGTGGCGTACGCCGGCCGCGCGCAACCGTTCCAGCAACCAGTCACGGGCCCGCAGCACCTCGGCCACGTAGCCGTCCACATAGGCCTGGTCAGCCAGGGCCGCATGGGCGGCGGTGACCGCGAAGCTGTTGACGTCGTAGGGACCGCAGACCCGGCTCACCCGCTCCACCAGGGCCTGGGCACCGATGGCGAAGCCGATGCGCAGACCCGCCAGACCGGCGGTCTTGGCCAGGGAGCGCAGCACCAAAAGATTGGGAAACGCAGCAAAGGCTCCATCGCCGCCGCCGGCGGCCATCGACGGGCTCCGCTGAAGTCGCTCCTGCAGCAGCGGCAGCACGCTGTCGCCGCTGAAGGCCTCATAGAGCTCATCCACCACCACCAGGGTGGCGGGCGCCGCCGCCGCCAGTTCGAGGATCCGCTCCGGCGCCAGCCGGGTGCCGGTGGGGTTGTTGGGATTGCAGACCAACAGGATCCGGGCCGGGGGGCCAGCGTCGAGGGCGGCGCGGATCTCGCTGAAGGGGAAGGCGAAGTCGGGCGACCGGTAGGGGATCGCCTCGATCGTCATCCCCTGCATGCGGGCACAGGGGGTGTAGTAGCCGAAGGTGGGGCTGGTGGTGAGCAGACGGTCGCCCGGGGCCGCGAAGGCCTGAAAGATGGCATGGAGCGCGTCATCGACGCCGTTGAACAGACCGATGTGGCCGGGGCTCAGGCCCGTGCTGCCGAGCGAGGCCACCACCGCCTCCCGCAGACCGTCGTACTCGGGATAGATGGCGTAGTGATCGGCGGGAATGGCGCGGATCGCTTGCACCACCCGGGGGCTGGGCCCCACGGTGTTTTCGTTGAAGTCGAGACGCAACAGGTTGCGCCTTCCCTCGAGGGGAGCGCTGTAGGCCACCAGGGCTTCCACCTCGGGGCGGGCCCTAGGAGCGTTCCCGGCCGCCGATGCCGTGACAGGCGCCTGGGCATGGGAACGATCAAGGACCATGGCGTGGCGGCGGTTTTCCTGTAGGGGAGCCCAAGCTAGATGGGCTGCTGGCCTCGACCATCGCCAGGCGGGCCGGAACGTCCGTTTCGGCCCGATGTGACTGGATGTTTCCCGACCAGACGCAGGACGCCTCCCCTGGGCCCGTACCGATGTCCCTCCAGCGTCCGTCTGGAACAGGACGGGCCAGGGGAGCGATCCACGCAGCGCAGGCAGCCGACGCCAACGCCACGGCAGGCAACGGAATGCTGCCAGTTTCTGATGACCGGATGCGACCGGATCAAGACGCCGGTCTGGTTGTTCGAGTGCGGACCTCAGATCTGCCCGATCCCCCCGTCCAGCCTGGACAGTCTGGAAACCGCTCGACGGCCAATTGGCACAACCGGAAAACCCGTCGGAGGGCTTGTGAATAGGTTGCCAGCGATTCTCTCCATGCCATGCAGATCTTCAGTTCATGGCCTGAGCGTCAAGCAAAGATCATCCGTTGGCTGCTGTTGTCCGGCTGGATCTTTCTGATCGTCAGCTTGCTTGCCGGCATCGATCTATATCCATTTGACGTGAATCGTTGTGGCGGCAGTCCTGATTGCCATTCCCTCGAAGGCAATCAGATTTTCTGGGGCATGGTTGTGCCTGGCTGCCTGTTGCTTCTGGTGGTATTCAGCCACGAACTCTGGCGCAGGATCTGTCCCCTCGCCCTGGTGTCCCAGATGTTCCGGATTCTGGGGCTGCAGCGGACCGTGGGCGGACGGGGAGGGCGGCGCGAGGTGGCGAAGGTGGAGCCGGGGTCCTGGCTGGGCCGCCATCACGTTGAGCTGCAGTGGAGCCTTTTCATGGCCGGGCTGAGTCTGCGCCTGCTGCTGGTCAACAGCAACACCCTCGGGCTGGGTCTCCTGCTCCTGCTCACCGCGGTCGCCGCCCTGGGGGTGGGCTGGGCCTTTGGGGGCAAGGCCTGGTGCCAGTACGTCTGCCCCATGGGCCCCGTGCAGACGATCATCACCGGCCCGCGCAGCTTCTTCGGCAGTCCGGCCCACATCGAGACCACCTCCAAGGTGACCCAGTCGATGTGCCGCACGGTGACCGACTCCGCCAAGGTCCGGAGTGCCTGCGTGGCCTGCCAGACCCCCTGCATCGACATCGACTCGGAGCGCAGCTACTGGTCGTCGCTGAAAGGCAAACGGGGCCTGAACTGGGCCTGGGGGTCCTATCCCGGCCTTGTGCTCGCCTTTTTCCTGATCATCAAGCTGGAATCCCGTGGCGGGCTCGACTACCTGCGCAGCGGCATGTGGGCCTACGACAACGAGCTGACCGCGTACGCCTGGAGCCCCCTGGTGACGGGCCCCTGGATCCCCGCCGTGCCCCGCCTCGTGGCGATTCCGGTCCTGCTGGTGCTCGCGGCCTGGATCTCGGTGGGGCTGCAGCGGTGGTTGCAGCAGCTGCAGCAGCGGCAACTGGCCCCGGACTTCGGGGAGCGGGCCCAGGAGATCGCCATCCATCGCACACGCCTGCTGGCCTCGTTCCTGGCCGTGAACATCTTCTTCTGGTTTGCCGATCCCACCATTGGTCTCCTGGGGCCGGCGGGCGGGCAGGTGATCCGCTCCGTCGCTCTGATCGTGAGCGGCATGTGGGTGCACCGTGGCTGGTATCGCGAACGGGCCACCTATCTGCGGGAAAGCACCAGTGCCAGCCTTCGCCGGCAACTGGAGCAACTGATTCCCGACCTCTCCCCCTATCTGGACGGCCGCTCGATCGATGAGCTCTGTGCCGCCGAGGTGTTCACCCTGGTCAAAGTGCTGCCGGCCCAGATCAGTCAGACCAAGCGGAGCCTCTACAAGGGGGTGATGGCGGAGCTGTTCGTTTCGGGTCGGTTGGAGCAGGCCACCGCCCTGGTGCAACTGGAGGAGCTGCGCCAATCCCTGAAACTGGACGACGACGACCACTGGGCAGCGATCCAGGAACTGGCCCTCCAGGATCGGCGGATTCTGGAACTCACCGGCCAGCAGAGGGAGATTCGCAGCCTGCGCCAGCAAGCCGCCCGGGAGGCCATGCTCGAGCTGCTGCGGTTGACGCGATTGGACGATCTCCAGCAGCTCCTGGCGGACCCCCACGTCCGTGGCAACCTCAGCAGGATCCGCAGGGACTTCCTGCTGGATGAGACCAGCTGGCAGGACCTGGTCGACAGCTTCGGCCCCGGTTCCGATCGGGCCTGGAACACGGGCAGGCCAGCCCTCACGACCGGTGAGCAGGCGGCCTGAGTCAGCGGGCAGCCTTAGCCTGGCCATGGCTGATCAGAGTGTTCGGTGGCGAGTACGGAACTGGCCCTGCGGGCCCTGGAGCGGGGCGACCTGCGATTCATTCACGACCAGGTGAACAACAGGAGCGTGATGGCCTACTGGTTCGAAGAACCCTATGAGTCATTCGACGAACTGGAAGAGCTGTACAGCCGCCATATTCACGACAATGCTGAACGTCGCTTTGTCGTTGAGAACAAGGACAAGGAACTGATCGGCCTGGTGGAACTGATCGAGATTGATTACATTCATCGCCGGGCTGAGTTTCAGATCATCGTGGCCCCTGCCCACCAGGGCAAAGGCTTTGCACGCTTCTGCATCCACAAAGCCCTCGACTACTCCTTCACCATCCTGAACCTGCACAAGATCTACCTGTCCGTCGCCGTTGACAACGCCAAGGCGCTGCACCTGTATCAGCAATGCGGCTTTGTCGAAGAAGGCCACCTGGTGGGCGAGTTCTTCATCGAAGGCCAGTACCGCGACGTCAAACGCATGTACATCCTTCAGGAGGATTATCTGGCCAGATCAGCCGGCATCACATCCGCTCCAGGGTGGGGATTCCCAGCAGACCCAGGCCCTGCTTGAGGGTGTCGGCGGTGAGGCGACAGAGTGCCAGCCGCGATCCGCGGGCGGGCTCCTCGGCCTTCAGCACGGGCACCTGGTCGTAGAAGCGGTTGAACACCTGGGAGAGCTCGAACAGATAGCTGCACAGCCGGTTGGGCAGCAGTTCCTGCTCCACCTCCAGGATCACGGCGTCGAACTGCAGCAGCTGGCGCACCAGCGCCCACTCCTGGTGTTCGCCGAACACCAGGGGCACGGGGAAGGCGGCGCCGGCGGCATCGGCACCGCCCTTGCGGGCGATCCCAGCGATCCGCACCACCGCGTAGAGCAGATAGGGGGCGGTGTTGCCGCTGAGGGCCAGCATGCGATCGAAGCTGAACTGGTAATTGGTGATCCGGTTGGTGGACAGATCGGCGTACTTCACCGCCGCCAGGCCCACGGTGGTGGCGACCTCGGTGATGAACGCCCCATCCTCCTGGCGCTCCTCCTCGGCCAGACGGCGGCGCAGGTCGGCCTCGCAGCGCTCCACCGCCTCATCCAGCAGCTCCTTGAGCCGCACGGTGTCGCCGGAGCGGGTCTTGAGCTTCTTGCCGTCCTCCCCCTGTACCAACCCGAAGGGCACGTGCTCCAGCCGGCCGCCCTCGGGGATCCAGCCGGCGCGGCGGGCCACCTGGAACACCCCGGCGAAATGGCTGGCCTGGCCGGCGTCGGTGACGTAGATCACCCGCCGGGCCCCATCGCCCTCGGGGGGTGCCGCGAAGCGGTAGCGGATGGCGGCCAGGTCGGTGGTGGCGTAGTTGAAGCCACCGTCGCTCTTGCGCACGATCACCGGCGGGGCCTGGCTGGCCGTGCCGTCCTGGCCCTCCAGAAACACACACTGGGCGCCGCCATCGCTCACCAGCAGGCCCGCGGCGGCCAGGTCGGCCACCACCGCCTCCAGGTAGGGGTTGTAGAAGGACTCGCCGCGCTCGTCGAGGCGGATGTCGAGGCGGTCGTAGAGCCGCTGGAATTCGCGGCGCGACTGGTCGCACAGCAGTTGCCAGCAGCGGCGGCTGGTCGGATCGCCGCTCTGCAGCTTCACCACCTCCTCGCGGGAGGTGGCCTGGAAGGTTTCGTCGCTGTCGAAGCGGGCCTTGGCCTGGCGATAGAAGGCCACCAGGTCGCCCAGGTCGACGGCGTCGGCGGTGTTGAGGGCCTCGGGGGCCACCTGCTTGAGGTGGGTGATGAGCATGCCGAACTGGGTGCCCCAGTCGCCCACGTGGTTGAGCCGCAGCACCGGATGGCCGCGGAACTCCAGCACCCGGGCCAGGGCGTCGCCGATGATCGTGGAGCGCAAGTGCCCCACGTGCATCTCCTTGGCGATGTTGGGGCTGGAGAAATCCACCACCACCGGCGCGCCGCCGGGGGCCACGGGCTCCACCCCCAGGCGCGGATCGGCCAGCCGGCGGCCCACCTCGGCGGCCAGCACCTCGGGCCTCAGGGTGAGGTTGATGAAGCCCGGCCCGGCGATCTCCGCCGGCAGACACAGGGCCGTAAAGGCCGGATCCGCCTCCAGCTTGGCCACGATCGCCGCCGCGATCGCCCGGGGCGCCAGGCGCAGGGGCCGGGCCAGGGCGAGGGCGCCATTGGCCTGGAAATCACCGAACTCCGGCTTCGAGGCGGGCCCGAGCTGGGGATCCAGCGGCCCACCGGCCGCACGGGCCTCAGCCACTGCCTCGGGGAACGCGCTCTCCAGGGCCCTCTGCAACAGGATGTTCAGGGCGTGGGCAAGGCGCAGCATGGGGGCAAAACCGATGAAACGGAAGGCGGGGGCCGTGATCATCCTCCCTGGCGGACCCTTCAGAGCAGAGGCCCTCGGCAGGGGCCCTCAAGCTGGTGGCCAGGATCGACTGGACGGGCCACCCTGGCGACCGCAACGCCCCAGGCTCCGGGCAGCGGCCGAGCCCCGGCCGTCGGTCGTGCGAGGGCCCGTGGTAGCGGCGCCGTCGCCTGGAGTGTTCGCCCTCCGTTGGGGTGCTCGGGATGGCCAGGCTGCCAGCCCGGTCGCCGACCGCTCCCGCACCGTTCTGAGAGTCCCGCTGGGAGAGAGCTGGCGGCGCCGACAGGGGACACCTGTCAGCCAACGCTCACTTTTGAACCCTGGCCAGCGCCCGTACCGGCCCCGGAATGGCCATCTGCTTAACGGCTGGGGCCAGGCAAAGAAATCTTATGCTAGGTTTTGGTGAGAAATGATGAAACGAGCACGACCCCTGTGAAAGCGCTCCAAGCCATGTCCCTGGTGAGCCTTGCGAGCCTCGCGCTCCTGGCTGGAGCTCCGGCGTCGGCTGCCAACAGCTTCAGCATCGTTCTCGACAGGTCGTTTGGGGACAACACCGGCGCCACCGGCAGGATGGATTTCCTCTTCGGCGTTGGCCCCACCCCAAACTCTTACACCCTGGATCTCACCATCAACAACACCTCTGCGGCTCCAACAAGCCCTGGTGATGATGGTGTCACAGCGTCTTCGTTGGTAGGCTTTGCCTTCAAAAAGCCTACCTCCATCAGCCTGAGCAACTTCCTATACAATGCAAACGGAACCAATTTTCTATCCAAGACGGATTTAGATATTGGAAGTTTCGACTTTGACTTCTGCGCAAACACTGGACCCTCTAATTCCTGCGAAGGTGCGAACGTCAATAAAGGTTTGACCATCGGGGTCCAAAATGTAGCCGACAATCCATCAGGCACAGTCAAGTTCACCTTCAACAGCAATGCTGCTGATGTCAACGCAGTAGCGGACGCCTTCAACACACTCTTCAGTCAGCCGGCGCCAGCCGTTAACATCGCGGCCCGGTTCCAGGGCGTGAACTACGTTCGTAACGGTAAGTCCTTCACTGGTGGCAGCGACAAGGTCACCGGCGGTGGTCCTGGTGGTGGTCTTGGCGATACGGTCCCAGGACCAGTTCCACTCCTGGGTGCCGCAGCCGCTTTTGGCTACAGCCGAAAGCTGCGCCGCCGCCTGAAGGGAATCGCGCCGGCCTCCTGATCGGCCTCCTTTCCAAAGCCACGGGCCGTCAGCGTTCTCCCTAAGCTCATCTCTTCCGAAGCTCTGGGTTCGGCACACTCGAATGAACGGGTGATCCCAGACGTCGCCATCGTCTGACCCTGTCAAGGTGTTCCATGGCAACGTGGTCTCCGGCGGAGATCATGGCAAACTCCACAATGAAGCGATCAACGCAGGGCTTGATGAGGGGAGAGCTTGCATAGCGCGCTTGAGGAGCTTTGATGACTGCTGACGCAGGGTCCAGGGCCGGCGGAACGGCCGTGCTCGCCGATCGGCTCTCGATCTTCGCGATCGCCCTGTTCTTCATCTATGGCGTCAGGGTGGTCGCCAGTGCGATTCCCTTCCGTCCCCTCGAGACGCTCTGGCAGCTGGGCCTCAGCTCCGCCCTGATCGAAGCCGCCGCCATCCCCCTGGTGGCACTTGCCTTGCTGCATCTGGCGGCCTATCTGAATCCCGACGATCCCGCCGTGGTCCGGCGCCGGAACGTCCTGGCCCGCTGGGCGATCCTGGCCGTGCTGGGGTTCCTGCTGCTGATCCCTGTGCAGGCCTTTGCCTCCTGGAGCACGGTGGCCGCAGCCAGGGAGCGGCTGACGACCCAGCAGACCACCGCCAACCGGAACTTCGCCCTGGTGCGCGAAGCGATCAGTGCCGCCACCAGCCTGGAGGACCTGCAGGCGCGGCTGCAATCCCTGCAGTCACCGGAGCTGGGCATCCGCTTCCAGAACCTGGGCCTGCCGCTGGCCGAAACCAAGCGGCAGATGCTCCTTCGCCTCAACGACATCCAGGAGCAGGTGAAGACGCGGATCAATGCCCCGCCGCCGGAAGCCATCGAAGACGTGGCCAGGAACGCCGCCCGCCTGATGGCCACCAGCTTCGTCTATGCCCTCGCCTTCGCCATCGCCGCCCAGCGGCGGGGGCAGGACATTCCCCTGCTGGTGGAGCTGCTGACGATCTGGAGCCTGCGGCAGCAGGCCGATCGCTCCCGGCGCGGAGTTTCCAGCGCTCCTGATCGGGACTATCTCGCGCAACTCGCCCCGCCGGAGGACGATCCCACTCGCCTGCCCTGAGCCCCTGCCCCGCCGATAGCACCACCGAAGGCGCCGATGCGGGGGAGAAGCCAGGCCGCAGAAACTTCAAGCAGAGTGAAAGACTACCCGCTAAGGTGAGAGTGGATTAAGGAAGCGTTCATGCGCGCCACAGTCACGAACACCCTCCTGCTGCTCGGTGGCGTTGCCGGCCTGATCACCGCAGGCACCCCAGCGATGGCCAAAACGTCCTTCGACGTGATCTTCGACAGCGGCGTCGCCGGTACGAGCTACTACAACACCGGGGTGAAGGGCAAGATGACCTTCGACTTCAGCAAGGACCCTGGCAACGGCAACACCTACACCCTGGATCTGGGCATCACCAACACGTCGCCGGCGTCAGGTGCCTCCTCCGGCACCCTGGTGGGATTCGCCTTCAACGAGCCCCTGCGCGGCAATGGCAGCGAAGCCATTTCCCTGCTGAGCTACAACCCCCTGGCCTCCGGGTACGGCCGGGTGTTCGGAAACTCAAACCGGGGCATTCGAGTGAATCCCCAGGAATCCCTGAATATCTCCAATTTGAGCACCGCGCCGTACGCTCCCTTTTCCAACTTTGATTTCTGCGCGCGCATCAGCAGCCGCAGTGGTTGCCATGGTGGCTCGGGCAGCACAGGCATCGCTGGCGGAACCAGCGTGAAGGTTCAGTTCTCGCTGAAATCCAACGATGTCAGCATCTCCACCGCCGACCAGGTTGCCGAGCGTTTCTATAGTCTGTTTAACTCCTTCCAGCCTGGCGACAGCTGGAACAAGGCCCAGATCGCCCTTCGCTTCCAGAACGTCAAGAAAGCCAATGGAAGCAAGGAAAGCGGCGGCGAAAAGGTGACGGGAGCGGCCTTCTGGAGGATTCCCAACGAAGGCCCCACCAATGCAGTACCTGGCCCTCTGCCCGTTCTTGGAGCAGCGGCGGCATTCGGCTGGAGCCGGAAGATCCGGCGGCGGATTCAAGCAGTCAATCGCCCTTCAGCCATCAGTCTCTGAAGCCATTTCGCCACGCTACAGGCTAGAGTCAAAACCACATTTCTTTCTCAGTTGCACTAGCTCAATAACCATTATCTGACTTGCATTTCTCTCACTGAAGACCCAACCATCTTCGGGTCTGGTCATAACCAGTCACACCTTGAAGGCCCGGTCGGTTGGCAGAGTGGCAACATTCACCGTCTGGGTATGAAGCCGCTGCGAGACAGTTCAGCGGCTTGATTGCTTGCTGATCCGTGGCCCTCGAGCCCCATTCCATCGACATCCACGCAAACACCCCGACAGGCAAGCCAGAGAGCCACTTTCAACCCTGGCATTCCTGATGGCCAGCAGCAAGGTATTCAAAGAGTTCGATTCCGCCATCCTGGCCGATCGGCTGGCCTTCATGGCGATCGCGTTGTTCGTGGTCTACCTGATCACCCTGTTGGCCAGCATCCTTCCCGTGCGCCTGCTGGACACCGCCTGGCAGCTGCGCTTCATCTCGGCCAGCCTGGATTCTGCCACCATTCCCCTGGTGGCCCTCGGGCTGCTTCACCTGGCGGCCTATCTCGATCCAGACAATCCCACGCTGCAGCGACGGCGCAGCGGCCTGGCCCGCCTGGCGATCGTGGCCGTCATCGGCTTCCTGCTCATTATTCCCCTGCAGGCCTACGCCGGCTGGCAGAGCGTGGCGACGGCCAGGGCCAACGTCGCCCGCCAGCTCTCCGTCGCCAACGGCACCTTCGATCTCCTCCAGGAGACCATCACGACGGCCACCAGCCTCGACAACCTTCAGGCCCGCCTCCAGGCCATCCAGACCCCCAGCCTGGGGATCCGCTTCGAGACGATGGGTCTGCCGCTGCAGGAGACCAAGCGCAGGATGCTGGCTCGCCTTCAGGAGGTGAGGCAGCAGGTGGAGGCCAGGATTCAGGCCCCCACACCCAAGACCATCGAGGCGGCAACCAGGGACAGCCTGCGCGTGATGCTCTCCTCCTTCGCCCTAGCCATTGCCTTCGCGATGGGGGCCCAACGCAAGGGAAGTGACGTTCCGCTGCTGGTGGAGTGGCACACCATGCTGAGCGTCCGGGGACCTCGTCAGGCCCACGCCTCCGGAGGGGGGCAGCGGGGGCTGACCCTGCCCGGCCTTTCGCCCCCTCACGACGAGGCCTACCTTTCCAGCCTGGTTCCCGAAGAAGACGCGGACGCGGAAACGGGGGTACCACCCCCCCCCCAGTGAAGCCTTGCGGTCAGGCGTTCTGGACGGCACGATCCGCTGGAATGCTGTCGCAGCGCTCAGTTGCGGCAGGGCTGCGGATTCGTTGCACAACGACGGAAATGCTTAATGGCGCTTAGGCCGCTCATGCGCTGCCCTTCAGCCCCCGGACAGTCTTCACAAAGGGTTACACTGCCCGGGCCGATCCGCCCAGACCTCTTGGTACTACTGGGATTTCCCTTGCTCCTGCCCCCTGATCGCCCCTGATCCAGGCCCGGCAACCCGCCCAGGGAGGCTGGCACCAGAGACACGGGCAAGACACAGCCGGCCCCGTTCACAGAGATTTTTGAGCCCGAACCTACGGGGCTGCAGGTGAAAACCTAAGCCACTGTTCAGCTTCGGCCACAGAACTCCCCTCCTTAATTGGCCTGAGCACAAAGACAGAAAGGCTGCTGCACAACGATGATGAGCGCCGTGGAAAGGGTCCCTTCCATCAGCCCCTCCCGGCAACAAAGTCAATACCCCCAGTGCTCTGGGCGCAACGACTTTGCAACTGTCTTGGAGTTTCCGCCTGTCAACGGGTGGATGCTCTGGACGCGGATGGATTTCGCCTGCTGTTTACCCTCTACTCGCCATGACTGACACCACGAAGGCAGGGGGCCAACAATCGCCTTCCGTCCTCTCCCCTGAGCTTTCCAGCCAAGCAGAACATTCAAGCGATACCACCCTTTCCCTGCGCGCCGACGCTCCTGCGGTGGCGGACGTCCCCAGCCCGCTGTTCACCACTGTTCTGGGCACCACCAAAGCCTCACCCCCCCTGCCTGCCAATGCCACCCGGGAGTCGCTGGAGTCCAGTTACCTGGCCCAGAGCAGCCAGGGAGCCGATGTTCAGAAGGGCGTCGCCCTCGTTTCCGCTCCCGAGGTGGCGATGAACAGCCACCAGGTGTTGAGTGATTCGCTGCTCGGGGCCGCACCGGCTGCAGGCTCGACGTCGATGGCCCCCAGCTGCGGTTGCAGGGCCTGCAGCGTGCTGGCGGTCAGCACCGGTGACGGTGCCGCCGCCTGGGACACCACCGCCGACCAGGCCCCCCTGGTGATGAACGGCCTGGTGACGCTCGGTACGGGGGTGAATCTGAGCAGCGTGTTGCAACTGCACAGCAACCCGACAGCGACCAAGACGATCTTCCTCGACTTTGACGGCTATGCGATCAACAACACACCCTGGGAGAACGGTGGCAACCTCAGCCTGAAGAGCTTCTACACCACCTTTGACACCGCCGCTCTCACGGAGATTCAGCGGATCTGGCAGAGGGTGGCCGAAGACTTCGCACCCTTTAATGTCAACGTCACCACCCAGGATCCAGGCACCGAAGCCCTGCGCAAATTCGGCACCGGCGATGATCGCTGGGGCATCCGCGTGGCCTTCACCAGCAACCTCAACCTGCTGACCGGCAAGGCTATCGCCAACGCTGGCGGTGGTGGTACGGCCTACTACAACAGCTTCAACTGGAACACCGACGATGTGGCCCTGGTGTTCAACAGGGGCGAATACACCGCTGCTGAAACGGCCAGCCACGAAGTGGGCCACACCCTTGGCCTCACCCACGACGGTGCCGCCACCCCCACCGAGTACTACGGCGGCCACGGCGGTGCCGGGCCCACCAGCTGGGGCACCATCATGGGTGCGGCCTGGGTGGGCAACGACGAAAACCTCACCCAGTGGAGCAAAGGCCAGTACTTCGGTGCCAACAACACCCAGGACGACCTCGCCACGATCACCAACGGCAACGGCTTCACCTACGCCGCCGATGACCACGGCAACGGCTTCACCGCCGCGACGGCGCTGACCGGACTGACCTTCAGCAGCTTCGGTGTAGTCGAGCGGAACACCGACATCGATATGTTCCGCTTTGACACCGGTGCTGGCCTGGTGTCGTTCAACATCGTCAATGCCTCCAGGGCCTACATCAACAGCGGCGGCAGCTACACCTCCGACTACCTCACCGCCCGCGGCGCCAACCTCGACATCGCCGCGAGCCTCTTCCGGGCCGATGGCAGCCTCGTCCAGACCTTCAACCCGGCCGATCTCACCACCGCCAGCTTCTCGATCAACCTCGCCGCCGGCACCTACTACCTGGGCATCGATGGCGTCGGCTTCGGCACCCCCCTGGCGAGTACCCCTACCGGCTACACCGACTACGGCAGCCTCGGCCAGTACATGGTGAGCGGCACCGTTCAGTCCTTCACCATCACCCAACCCACCCCCCCGCCACCGCCACCGGTCACAGAGACACCCACGGTCACGAACACCACCCTCCAGGTGCTCGATCCCAACGGCGCCGTCCAGCTGCTGCGCGACACGACCAACAATCGGGTCTCTGTTCGGACCAACGGCATCACCTCCGCCGTCCGCTTCCAGGGCCGCCAGATCACAGCCACCCAGTTCGCCGATCGCCAGATCCTCGCCGCGGAAACCAACGCCTCCGGCCAGAACCAGATCCTCTGGAAAGTGGTCTCCACCGGGCAGATCCGCACCTGGACGCTCGACAAGAGCTGGAACTTCATCTCCTCCGACCCCCTGACCACTCCCTCCAGCAGCGCAGGTCAACTCCTTCTGCAGCAGTTCTCGGTCGATGCCAGCGGCACACCGCTGACCGGCCTGTCCCAGGAGGCCAGCACCGATAGGGTCGACCCCATCATCGGCGGCGGCACCAGCCTCGCTCCGGTCGCAGTCGAAGACTTCGGCACCGCTTCGGCGACCTTCGGCGAACTCCTGCCCGCAGATCCGGCGTTCACCACCACGCCGTTCCTGGCCCTGGGTGAGCTGTCCTCCCTTGGCCAGTCCAACCCCACGGACCTGCTGGCATCGCCGTTCCCATCCGCAGGCTCGGCCTCCTCGCCGACCACCCCCTGGCTGGTCGCCACCCAGCCCCTGCTGTGACACGTTGCCCACACGCCGGCGGTTCACCGCCAACAGAGACAGAAGAGCCGAACAGACCTCAACAACCCATCAAGCCACCAGCCCCAGCGCCTGCTCCAGGCCAGCGAGCACCACATCGGCCGTGATCTTGATCCTGTAGCGGCAGGCCTGGGTTTCGGTGCAGGCGAAGGTGCCGTGCTCCCAGTATTTGTTGCTGCCGGCGCCCCCCCCGCAGAGGCCGAAGTAGGCACACTCCGCGCGGCAGCGGTCGGTGCCGGCACGCATGTCCTCCAGGATGCGCTGGAACTTGGGGCTGGCGGCAATCGAGACCAGGCTGTCGCTCTGCACATGGCCCAGCACGAAGTCGCCGTAGGTGTCGGTCTGAACGGATAGCAACTCGGGATCGAAGGTGGAAATCGCCCCGCGGGCATCCACGTTGACAATCGCGAACGGGTTGTTCATGTCGGTGCATTCCAGGCGCGCATCGGCCTGGGCCAGGCTGCAGATTCCCTCGAACTCCCGCACCCGCATCCGCTCGGGGTGCTCCTGCCACAGCTCCCAGAACCGCTGCAGGAACTGGCGATAGGCCGCCTCAGCATGGGGACGGCTGAGGGTGGACACCCGGTTCTCCCCCTCCGTCTCCTCCATGTTGAAGGCCACCTCGCTGATGCCGTTCTCGACGAAGAAGGCGTAGAGGTCGTCGGCGTGGCCGAGGGACTCTTCGGTGATCACGGCGATCACCTGGAAGGGGATGCCGCGGCGGCGCAGGTGCTCGATGCCCCGCACGGTGGCGGCATGGGTGCCCAGACCGGTGCGGGTGCGGCGGTGGACGTCGTGGAGGAAGGCCGGCCCGTCCATGCTCACGCCCACGGAGATGGCATTGCGCTCGAAGCAGTCGCACCAGGCCTCGTTGATCAGCGTGGCGTTGGTCTGCACCGACTGGTGGATGGTCAGGGGCTCCCCCTGCCAGCGCTCCTGGGCCCGCCGCACGCAGGCGCTGGCCGCGTCGTAGAAGGCGATCGGCACGGTGAGCGGTTCACCGGCATGCCAGAGCAGGGTGAAATCGCCGCCCACATAGGGGCTCTCCAGCACCCGCTCCAGGGCCGCTTCCAGCAGCTCCAGGGGCAACCGGTGACGGTCGTCCCGGTTGGGCAGGTAGCAGTAGTCGCAGTCGAGGTTGCAGTAGGGGGTGGGCTGGACCACCAGCAGCTGCAACGGCCCGAAGCCTTCCGGGTTTCCGGGCGGCGGGGTACCGGTGGCGATCACCAGAAGTTGCGGAAGCCGCCGTTACGGAAGCCGCCGTTGCCCCAGCCGCCGTTACGGAAGCCGCCATTCCCCCAGCCCCCATTGCGGAAGCCACCGTTGCCCCAGCCGCCGTTGCGGAAGCCGCCATTCCCCCAGCCGAAACGCGGCCCGCCCCCATTCACAAAGACGTAGGCGAGGCGGCCATCGGGGGCTTTGGCCCGACCCTCCGCTGTCTCCGGGTCGGGCGACTCCTGCCCCATGGCCTGGGAGATGCGCCTCAGGCGGGCGTCGATCGACCCAGGCGCGGCCTCCAGGGGGGACGAGGCCTGGGCGGGGGTGGACGGCGACTGGCCCAGCCCATGGGCGACCGCCTTGGCCCCGGCACCGGCGGGGGCCAGCGCCGCCAGCAGGAGCAGGAAACCGAACAGACCGGAACGGGGGTAGTTCGTCATCGAAGGGCTGCCAGGAAAGGAGGGAGGAGCGGGACGGGGCGATCAGGCCGCCGCAGGGCGGAGATGCAGGAGGTCATCGGGGAGCCGCCGGTGAAGGGGCCGCCAGCTGGAAACCTTCGCGGGTCAGCAGCACGGATTCGAAGAAGGCGCGGACCCGCTCGGCGGGCACCACCAGCACACCGCTGGGGCCGACCCAGGGGGCGACGCTGGCCACGGCCTCGGGGCGGCCCTCCAGGTAGCCCTGGAGCAGGCCCGCGATGGCCAGGTTGACCACGTTCAGCAGCCTGGAGTTGTTCTCCGGCACGATGCAGCCGACGCCATAGCTCACATAGGGCTGCTCAGGCACCAGGGCCACGCCGGAGAGCTGGCGCTGATGCCGCAGGCCGGCCAGCACGTTGGCATCGCCCAGCACCCCCGTCACCCGTTTCTGCTCCAGGGCCGTGACCGCCAGGGCCAGGGTGGGGAAGCTGACCGCCTTGGCGTTGGGCTGGAGCGAACCCAGCAGCCCGGCCCCGAGGGATCCCTCCACCACCGCGATCGGCTGAGCGGCGAGGGAGGCCGGCGAGCCGTCCAGGGTGCCGCTGCGGGTGAGCAGCCTCAGGCCGGAGAGGCCGATCGGCAGGGAGAAATCGACCAGCTTTTCCCGGTCCCAGCTGAAGGGCACGCCGCAGGCCAGGCCGGCGTTGCCGCTGGCGACGGCCTCCACGGTGACGGCGGTGTTGTCGACGGGGGCGAAGCGGATCCGCACCGTGTTGCCCAGTTCCGCCTTGAGCTGGCGGTCGATGCGACGGGCCAGATCAATGGCGTAACCCTCCGGTTCCCCCTTCGGCCCGATCTTGACCAGGGGCGGGCTGTCGGCGGGACCCACCATCAGCACCTCGCCCGACTTGGCCGCCTGCTCCAGCACGGCGTCGGCAGCACGGGCCGGTGCCACGGACCCCAGGGACCAGAAGCAGGCCAGAACTCCCAGGGCCAGGACCCTGCTGCGGCGTGATCGGACGGAACCGGCGGGAACCAGCGCAGCAGGAGAATCCATGGGCAGAGCCGTGCACGTGCTGCACCTTAAGGGCGGTTTCTGAGCTTGCCCACAGCAGCGTTCGGGCCTGAAACACCCCGGCTTGGTGAGACCTACCAGTTCCGGAACGCCCCACCGCGAAGGGCGCCCCCATTCACGAAGCCGCCCCCGCCCCTGGCATTGACGAAACCGCCGCCGCCGTTGCGGAAGCCACCGCCGCCGCCGTAATAGGGGTGGCCATTGACGAAGCCGCCGCCGCCGGCCACATTTCCCCAGCCGCCCCGGCCGGCGTTGGCGAAGCCCAAGGCCAGCCGCTGATCGCCGGCGGAGGAGCCGTCTACAACGCTCCCGTCACCCTGGTCTCGGATCGCCGCGGTGATGCGCTGCAGCCGTTGCTCGATAGATCCGGTGGCCGAGGTGGGCTGCACGGCCGCCTGGCCAGCGGCGGGAGCGGTCAGGGCCGCCAAGGCCAGGGAGAAACCGAGCAGGGCCGCGCGGGAGGTGATGGACATGGGGCGGATCTCCTTAACGGGCAGGTGAGGTGGGGGCGACAGCCGATGGGGTCGTTGCCGGCAGGGGCCTGACCCGTTCGTAGTTGAGCAGAACGGACTGGAAATAGGCCTTGATCACCTCGGGAGGCAACTCCAGGATTCCCTTCGGACCGAGCCAGCGGTTGACGCTGGCCACGGCCGCCGGCTCATCGTCGAGGTAGCCCTGCACCAGCCGGGCGATGGCCAGATTGACCAGGTTGCGGAAGGTGGAATTGTCCTCCGGAAGAATGCAACCCACCGCAAAGCGGGAGAAGGGCTCCGCGGGCACCAGGCTGTAACCCTTGCCGCCGAGGCTCTGGAGGGCACCGGCGAGCAACAGGGAATCGCCCCCCACGGCATCCACCTGGCCGACCAGCAGCGCCCGCACCGCCGGCTCGATTCCGGCGAAGGGAACGCGCACCGCCGTCGGCTGCACGGCCGCGATGGTGGCGCTGCCCAGGGAGTCCTTCACCACGCCGATCCGCTTGCCCGCCATCGAGGCCGCTGAGCCATCCAGCCCCCCCTGCCGGGTCAGAACGCGAATCCCAGAGAGGGCGAAGGGCATGGAGAAGTCAACAAACATCTCCCGCTCCCAGGTGAACTGGACCCCACAGGCCAGATCCACATCGCCGCGGCTCACGTCACGGAACACCGCCAGCGGATCCGCATTGGCGGTGTAGACGATCTTCACCGGCCGGTTGAGATAGGTGGAGACCTCCGCCTCGATCAACCGGGCCACATCGAGGCTGTAGCCCACCAGCCGCTTGCCGGCATCGAGGTAGGCGAAGGGCACCATGTCGGTGGGGCCGGCCATGGTGATCTCGCCGGTGCGCGCCGCCTGCTCGAGCACCGATTCGGCCCTGGCTTCCGTGGGGCCGCCCAGCGCCGCCACCAGCGCCAGCAGCAGGGAGGGTCCCACCACGGCGCAGCGTCGTGCCCAGCCGGCGACGCCGATCGGGACGGCCTGTTGCGGAGGCGTTGGCGGCTGAAGCGTTGGCTGATGGAGCGCTGGAGGCGGCACGGGTCGCTGCGGCACGCGGGTCGGCTCGGGGGTCATCGGCGCCCACTCTGGCAACCGATCGGGGGCGGAGCCATCGGTGCCGGGGGAGTGCGGCGATTCTTCACCATGGCCCCGGCTCAGGCCAGCAGGGGGTCGAAGCGCATGCTCAGGTCCAGCCAGGGGCTGCGCGTCACCGGGGCGCTGGTGGAGATCAGATCGATGCCGGTGGCGGCGTAGGCGGTCAGCTGCTCGGGCCGCACCCCGGAGGCCTCCAGCACCACCGCGGGCGCCAGGGCCCGCAGCCGGGGCACCAGGTCCGCCAGCGCCGCGGGGCTGAAGTCGTCGAGGAGCACCGCATCGGCCCCCGCCCGCACGGCGGCATCAGCTTCGGCGGCGGTCTCGGCCTCCACGATCACCCGTGCCGGCCAGGGGGCCGAGGCCCGCACCGCCGCGATGGCCGGCCCCACGCCCCCCGACCAGGCCAGGTGGTTCTCCTTGAGCATGGCGGCATCGTCAAGGCCGAGGCGGTGGTTGGCGCCACCGCCGCAGCGCACGGCGTACTTCTCCAGCACCCGCAGGCCGGGGGTGGTCTTGCGGGTGTCGGCCAGGCGCACGCCGGTGCCCGCCAGCACCTGTACCAGGGCGGCGGTGGCGGTGGCGATACCCGACAGACGCATGGCCAGGTTGAGGGCCGTGCGCTCCGCCGCCACCAGGGCGGCCGCCGGCCCCACCAGCTCCAGCAGCCGCTGACCAGCCACCACGGGTTCCCCATCGGCCACCAGCAGCCGCACCGACGTCTGGGGATCCAGCAACGCCAGCAGCGGCCCCACCAGCACCCCGCCGCAGAACACCCCGTCGGCCCGGGTGACCCAGTGGGCCTGGCCGGTGCGGCCGACCAGGGCCGGGGCCGTCAGATCGCCGCGGCCGATGTCCTCATCCAGCCAGCGACGCAGCAGGGCCTCCAGGGCCGGGGTGAAGGAGAGCACCGGGGCCGGGGCCCCATCGGATGACATCACGGGGGGCCTCAGCTGCCGGCGGCGCCGACGGGGGGGGCGGGCACCGGCGGCGGGGCGAAGGGCGGGCAGACCCGCTTCACCGGATCGCAGGCATAGATGGTGGGTTTCTGCCAGGCCAGGGGGATCTCCAGCAGGTCGCGGCTGCCGGTGATCCCCTGTGCCACGAACAGCACCGCCGCCAGGATCGAGGCGCCCAGGTGCAGCCGGCGCCAGCGCAGCTCCTTGAGGATCTCCGGACGGGCGGCCAGCGAGAAGATCATCAGCCCCACCACGGCCACCCCGGCCCAATAGTGGGACTGCCAGAACTCAGGGCTGAGAGGATTGTCGTTGAGGCGGAACACCTCGGGCTGGGCGCCGAGGCCCAGCACACCGGCCCAGGTGAGCAGGGCGAAGACGACGCGATAGCCCTTGGCCTTCACCCGCCAGAGGGCCAGCAGGGAGACCACGGTGCCCACCAGCACCAGCAGCAGTTGCAGGGCGCGGCCGCCACCGCCCGTGAAGCCCTCCGGCGGCTGCTTGGTGACGATCACCACCGTCAGGGCCACGAGCACCAGCAGCACCACGCCCGCCGAGAGCCACTGGCCCAGGTCGGCGTGGTCGCGACCGGTGGTGGGGGGCAGTTTCGCCTTCTCGACCCGACGCTGTCGGGCCTGGACCCCGAGCCGCACCACCATGCCGATCAGGGGATAGATGAGCACCACCGCCAGGGCGGGGTGCAGGATCCAGAGCCAGTCGACCGTTTGCATCCGCCTGCTGGAGTGCGTTTGTCAAAGCATTGACGGCGGAGGTTAAGCGGTCAACCGGGATGGGCGTTTGTTGATGCCGCCGCGGCGCCTACTTGCCGATGCAGAAGCGGGAAAAGATCCGTTCCAGCACCGCCTCGCTCACCTCCTCGCCGGTGATGGCCCCGAGGCCGGCGATGGCGCCGCGCAGGTCGATGGTCCAGAAATCCCAGGGCAGGCCCTGGTCGGCAGCTTCCAGGCTGCGCGCCAGGCTGGTGGCGGCGGCCGCCGCCAGCTCCCGCTGACGGCCATTGAGGGCCACCTGCAACCCCTGGATCTCTGCGGCGCCGCAGAGGCCCAGCAGGGCCGCCACCAGCCCGTCGCGGCCCGCGCCTGTGAGGGCGCTGATGCTCACCAGGGGCGCCGCCAACGGGGCCGACGGGATGACGGCAGGGGCGGCCCCCGCCGGGAGGGCATCGCACTTGTTGCCCACCAGCAGCAGGGGCACCCCCTCGGGCACCAGGGCCCGCAGCTCCTGGTCGGCGGCGGACCAGCCGGCCACCAGGTCGAAGAGCAGCAACACCGCATCGGCCCCGGCCAGGGCCTGGCGGCTACGCGCGATGCCCAGCTGCTCCACCCGGTCGTCCGTTGGGCGGATGCCGGCGGTGTCCAGCAGGGTGAGGGGCACCCCGTCGAGCACCAGATCGCTTTCGAGCAGGTCGCGGGTGGTGCCGGGCAGGTCGGTGACGATGGCCCGCTCGCGGCGGCTCAGCAGGTTGAGCAGGCTGGATTTGCCCACGTTGGGCCGGCCGACGATGGCCACCCGCAGGCCCTCGCGCAGCAGCTCCCCCTGGCGGGATTCGGCCACCAGCTGCTCCAGCGCGCGCCGCACCGCCTCCAGTTCGGCCCGCACCAGCGTCCCGTCGAGGGGGGGCAGGTCCTCCTCGAAGTCGACCCGGGCCTCCAGCTCGGCCAGCTGGTCGAGCAGGCGCTCCCGCAGGCCGCCGATGCGGCGCTGCAGACCGCCGTCGATCCCCGCCATGGCCAGCTCGGCCGCCCGGCGGCTGCGGGCGGCGA
>CALRQM020000036.1:0-30869 GCA_943370335.1 Bordetella parapertussis
CCAGGGCCTCGCCGTCGTTCAGCCCCGGACACACCACCACCTGGGCGTGGATCTGCAGGCGCCGCTCGGCGAACCAGGCCAGCTGTTCCAGCAGCAGGCCGGCCCGCGGGTTGACCAGGAGGCGACTGCGCAGCTCCGGGTCGGTGGCATGGACCGAGACGAACAGGGGCGAGAGGCGCTGCTCCTCGATCCGGCTCCAGTCGGCCGGGGTCAGGTTGGTCAGGGTGAGGTAGGAGCCGTAGAGGAAGCTGAGCCGGTAGTCGTCGTCCTTCAGGTAGAGGCTGCCGCGCCGCCCCGGCGGTTGCTGGTCGATGAAGCAGAACGGGCAGTGGTTGTTGCACTGGCGCAAGCCATCGAACAGGGCTTCGCTGAAGCCCAGCCCCAGCCCCTCGTCCAGATCCTTCTCCAGCTCCACCACGTGCAGGGTGCCGTCGGGGTCCTCCACCTCCAGCACCAGCTCCTCCTCCCCCTGCAGCACCTGGACGTCGATCAGGTCCCGAGGCCGGACCCCGTTGATGCTGAGCAGGCGATCGCCGGGCTGAAAGCCCAGCTCCTCGGCGATCGAGCCGGGCTCCACCGTGGCCACCACGGCGGGCCGGGGTTGGGTGACGGGCCCGGCAAGGGCTAGGGAGGGCTCCTTCCACACGGGGGTGACGGCGAGGGCGACAGGACTGTGGCTTCAGTGTGGCGGCCCCTCCCCCTCAGGGGGTGACGCCCTCCAGCCCCCGGAACCCGAGCAGGATCACCAGTCCGAACAGCAGCCGGTAGATCACGAAGATCCAGGTGCTGTTCTGCTGCAGGAAGCGGAGCAGCCAGGCGATCGCCAGCCAGGAGACCACCGCCGCCGCGGCGATGCCCACCAGCATCGGGATCACACCGCCCGTTTCGACCGAGCCGAAGGCGGCCTTGAGCTCCACCAGCCCGGCCAGGGTGATGGCGGGAATGCCGAGAAGGAAGGAGAAACGCGCCGCGTCGGCCCGCTGCCAGCCATCAAACAGCGACGCCGTCAGGGTGCTGCCCGAGCGCGAGACGCCGGGGATCAGGGCCAGGGCCTGGGCCAGTCCCACCAGCAGACCGTCCCGGGGGGTGACGGCCTCGAGCAGGCGGCGGCGACGACCCACCAGTTCGGCCACCGCCAGCAGCAGGGCCATCACGATCGAGACGATGGCGATCGACGTCAGGCTGCGCAGGGGGGAGGTCTCGTAGCTGGGCAGCAGCACCTTGATGGCCAGACCGGCCAGCAGGATCGGCACCGTGCCCAGGACGATGGCGACACCCAGCCGGGCCGGCGGATCATTCCACTGGCCATGGCGGAAGGCGCGGGCCACGCCGGTGCCCACCTCGGCCAGATCCTTGCGGAAGTAGCCGAGCACGGCGGCGATGCTGCCCAGCTGGATCACGGCCGTGAACGCCACCCCGGGATCACCCCAGCCCAGGAGCACCGGGACCACCTTGAGGTGCGCCGTGCTGCTGATCGGCAGGAACTCCGTGAGCCCTTGAACGATCCCCAGAACGAGGGCGTGCCAGCAGGCCTCGACCAGGGGCAGGGAGGCGGCCGTGGCGACCAGCGGCATGGGGGGAGCCGATACTGCGGCTGACCCTATGGCCGGACGGGTCACGGAAGCACCCCCCGATCCCTTTAAGGTTGCACAACTTTCTTCACAACCAGGTGCTCGGGGTCCCACCCACCCTTTCGACTCGCCCCCAGGCCCTGCCGGGGCTGCGGATCGCTGCTGCCGGGCCGGCCATCCCGGCCGTGGCCGTGCTGCCCCTGGCGGCCGCCCTTCTGGTCACCGTGCCGGTGTTCCTGCAGGCCCCCTGGGTGCGCTCCGCGCCCATGGCGGCGGCCCTGTTCACCCTGCCCCTGATGTCCCTGGCCCTGGTGCTGGAGCGACGGGGCCAGGCTCAGTGGCAGCAACTGGGTGTGCTCCTGGTGGGCTTCTGCGGCAGCTGGCTCGGGGGCTGCCTGTTCTGGGGCTGGTTCCGGCTTCACCCGGTGATGCATCTGCCGATCGAGGCCTTCGCCCTGCCCCTGGCGGTGGCGGGCCTCGGGGGCCGCTGGCGGCTGGCGGGTGCCTTCTACCTGGGCTCCCTGCTGGGCACCGCGAGCACCGATGGGGTGATGGCCGCCGCCGGACTCATGGACCTCTGGCCCCAGGTTCTCAACGCCCCTCTGGCCGAAGCGCCTCTGCTCCTGCAGGGTGCCGCCATCCAGGTGCTGCAACCCTGGCCCCTGGCCCTCGTCGGCCTGACGGCCAGCCTGCTGGTGCTGATCTGCCGTCGCCTCTGGAGCCTGGGAGGAACCTGGCGGGTCGCCGCCGCAGCCCTGGGCACCACCCTGGCCGTCGACGCCCTGTTCCTGGGGGCGGCCCTGCTGGCCCCCCACCTCAGCGGCCTGATCTGAAGATCTGCAAAAGCGGAGCCTCCGGCGTGGGGAGACCAGGGGGGTTTCTGTAACGTTGCACGGGTGGTCTGCGGATCACCGCCCTGTCCCTGCCAGGGTCCCCTGGTTCTTTCCCTAAACGGAGTGTCGTGATGAAGCGGCTGCTTGCCTGGTTGATGAGTGGTGTGGTCCTGGCCGGTCTGCTCATGACCCTGGTTCTGCCCGGTGCTGCCCTCGCCGCGGAGCGCCGCAACGAGATCGACGACAAGCTCGCCGAGAGCGTCGGCAAGGTGGATCTCAACAACGCTTCGGTGCGCCGTTTCCAGCAGTACCCCGGCATGTACCCGACCCTGGCCGGCAAGATCGTTCTCGGTGGTCCTTACGACAGCGTCGATGACGTGCTGGCGCTGGACCTGACCGACCGACAGAAGGAGCTGTTCAACAAGTACAAGGGCAACTTCACCGTGACCCCGCCCGCGATCGCCCTCAACGAAGGCTTCGATCGCATCAACGACGGCGTCTACCGCTGAGCCTTCGCACGGCGCGGCGATCCCTGTCAGCCCCGGCCAGAACCACCGTCCCCTCACCATCCCCTGCCAACCGCCGTCAGCACGGCGGTTTTTTTGTAGGCGGCAGAGGGCCGCCGCCCGTCCCATAGGCTCTCCACCACAAGGCACGGTGCAACGGGGTGAAGCAGCCGCTTGGATGAGCCGGATCCACGCATGGCCTGCCACTGGGATGTGGTGGTGGTGGGCAGTGGCGCCGCAGGCCTGATGACCTGCCTGGAGTTGCCTGCCCAGCTGAGGGTGCTGCTGCTCAGCAAATCCAGCAGCCCACCGTCCGCCAGCCGCTGGGCCCAGGGCGGCATCGCCGCCGTGACCGGAGCCGACGACAGCTTCGCCAGCCATATCGCCGACACCCTCAAGGCCGGAGCCGGCCTGTGCGATCCGGAGGCGGTGGACGTGCTGGTCCGGGAGGCGCCGGCCTGCGTCGAGCGGCTGGTGCAACTGGGCATGGACTTCGACCGCACCCCCCAGGGCCTGAGCACCACCCTCGAAGCCGCCCACAGCCACCGCCGGGTGCTGCACGCCCAGGACCGCACCGGTGGCGCCCTGGTGGATGCCCTCGAGCGGGAGGTGCGGCGCCGGCCGGGGCTGGAGCAACGCAAGGGCATCCCCGCCCTGCAACTCTGGGTGGAGGACGGCCGCTGCGTCGGACTGCAGGTGCTGGAAGGCGACCGCCTGCGCTGGCTGCGGGCCGGTGCGGTGGTGCTGGCCAGTGGCGGCGGCGGCCATCTGTTTGCCCACACCACCAACCCGACCCAAGCCAGCGGCGATGGCGTGGCCATGGCCTGGAGCGCCGGGGCCAGGGTGCGGGACCTGGAGTTCGTGCAGTTCCACCCCACGGCACTGATGCTGCCGGACGCCCCCCATTTCCTGATCAGCGAGGCCGTGCGCGGTGAGGGGGCGCGGCTCTTCGACGGGGCTGGCCGCTCTCCGGTGGCGCAGCTGGAGGGGGGCGACCTGGCGCCGCGGGACCAGGTGAGCCGCGCCCTGGCCCGTTGCATGGCGGAGCAGGGGGTGACCCACCTGTGGCTCGACCTGCGGCCGGTGGGCCGCGAACGGCTGGACCGCCAGTTTCCGACCATCCTGCGCCGTTGCCGTGAGCTGGGGCTGTCGCCCTGCGACGCCCCGATCCCCGTGGCGCCGGCGGCCCACTACTGGATGGGGGGCGTCGGCACCGACCTGCAGGCCGCCACCAGCCTGGACGGCCTCTATGCCGTCGGCGAAGTGGCCAGCACCGGGGTCCACGGGGCGAACCGCCTGGCCAGCAACTCCCTGATGGAATGCCTGGTCTTCGCCCGCCGGCTGCGCCATCTGCGCCCCCAGCCCCTCCCCCCTGAGCCGCGGGGCACGGCCGCCGCGGCCCCGCGGCTCAGCCAGGCTGAGCTGCAGGCAGGCCCGGATGAGGCCAGTCTGATCGCGTCAATCGGCGATCTGCGACGGTTGTGCTGGCAGGTGGCCGGGGTGGAGCGGCGCGGGGTGGATCTGATCGACGCCCTGCGCCTGGTCCGCAGCGAACGCTCTGGCCATGAGCGTTCTCCCCTGCTGCGCCGGGCCCACGATCTGCCGCCCGATCAGGAGCTGCAGCTGACGCCGGACCAGAGCTGCCGCCTGCTGCTGCTGCAGGATCTGCGCCAGCGGCTGGTGCTGGCCGAGCTGCTGATGGAGGCCGCCGCCTTCCGGGTGGAGAGCCGGGGCGGCCATCACCGCACCGATGCCCCGACCCCCCAGCCGTTCTGGCGGCGTCACACACTGCAGGAACGGGGCCGATCCCCCTTCACAGGTCCGGTGGGCCAGGCCTGAGCGGAACGCCTCAGTTGGCGGGGGCTGCAGGGTCCTTGAAGCCGCTGAGGGCGGCGAGCTGGGCGAGGGTCTTCTGGCCGGAATCCAGCTGGCCCTTGATCTCCCAGGTGGGGAAGCCCTGGATGTTCTTGCTGGAACAGAGCGCCGCCTGGCTGTTGCGGCCATCGGGAGCGCACTCAATGATCTTGAGCTTGGCCGTGGCCTCCTTGCCGAAGAGTTCCTTCTGGTCGTGGCAATGGGGGCACCAGTAAGCCGAATACATCACAGCTCCGGTGGCGGTGAGGTGCTCGGCGAGGGCCAGGGTGGCCGGGGTGCTGGCGGCGACCACCGGGATCGGCATGCCAGGGCCCGTGGTGGCCTCGGGGCGATTCATGGAGGTGGCCCAGCCGAGCCCGATCAGGCCGACGGCCAGGGCGGTGAGCACGCCGCGGAAGATCAACGCCCCGGTGTCTTCCCATTCCCCGCCGATCAGGCTCAGCACGAACAACGACACACTGATCAAGGCCGACATCAGACAGAAGGTGCAGAAGGCCTTGATCTGGAAGGCCATCACCCCCACGAGCACCAGGCTGAAGATCGCCATGCCGGCGCTGAGCAGGAACAGGCCCCACCAGCTGAGGCCATTGACGCGGGTGCGGGCCTCGCCCTTCAGGACCAGGGGCAGCAACGCCATCACCAGCACCGACCCGTAGGCCAGCAGACCGAACAGGGACAGGGGCTGGCCGAGGACACTCCCCCAGGGGCTGTTGAGCACCTTGTCGCAGCCCTCGGCCCCTCCAGGGCAGCTGAGGCTGCCGATCACCCCCCAGCGGTTCAGGGTGATCGATCCGGTGTCGATCACGCCGATGGTGGCCAGCACGGCCATCACCACCCGCGCCCAGCGGCGACCCGGCTCGGGTCGGCGGCGCGTCGTGAGGCGGCTGGCGAGGCGGGTGGAAGTCACAGGCACAGTCGTGTCGTGGGTCGATTCTCGCAGCCGCGGGGGCTTGCATAGGGTGGACATCGGCGTTGGCGCCCACTCCCTTGGTGCCGGCACTCCGGCCCGTTTCCCCTTCCACCCGCAGCAGCATGTCCCCCCAGCCCAGCCAAGAACGGCCCACCGTGGCCTTCACCCACCTGGGTTGCGAGAAGAACCGGGTCGACACCGAGCACATGCTCGGCCTGCTGGCCGAGGCCGGCTACGGCGTCAGTGCCGACGAAAGCGAGGCGCGGGTGGTGGTGGTGAACACGTGCAGTTTCATCCAGGACGCCCGGGCCGAATCGGTGCGAACCCTGGTGGAACTGGCCGAACAAGGCAAGGAACTGATCATCGCCGGCTGCCTGGCCCAGCATTTCCAGCAGGAACTGCTCGAATCCCTGCCGGAAGCGCGGGCGATCGTCGGCACCGGCGACTACCAGCACATCGTGGAGGTGCTGGAGCGGGTCGAGGCCGGGGAGCGGGTCAACAGGGTCAGCGCGGTGCCCACCTTCGTGGGGGACGAGCACCTGCCCCGTTACCGCACCACCTCCGAAGCGGTGGCCTACCTGAAGGTGGCCGAAGGCTGCGACTACCGCTGCGCCTTCTGCATCATCCCCAGGCTGCGGGGCGACCAACGCTCCCGCACGATCGAATCGATCGTGGCCGAAGCCCACCAGCTGGCCGCCCAGGGCGTCAAGGAGCTGATCCTGATCAGCCAGATCACCACCAACTACGGGCTGGATCTCTACGGCAAGCCGCGCCTCGACGATCTGCTGAGGGCCCTCGGGGAGGTGGAGATTCCCTGGATCCGGGTCCACTACGCCTATCCCACCGGCCTCACCGACACCGTGCTCGCCGCCTACCGGGAGGTCCCCAACGTGCTGCCCTACCTGGATCTCCCCCTGCAGCACAGCCACCCGGAGGTGCTGCGGGCCATGAACCGTCCCTGGCAGACCGGCGTCAACGGCGCCCTGCTGCAGCGCATCCGCGAGCAGCTGCCGGACGCCGTCCTGCGCACCACCTTCATCGTCGGCTTCCCGGGTGAGACGGAGGAGCACTTCGAGCATCTGCTGGCGTTCGTGGCCGAGCAGCGTTTCGATCACGTGGGCGTGTTCACCTTCTCCCCCGAGGACGGCACCGCCGCCGCCGAACTCCCCGATCCCGTGCCTGCGGAGATCGCCAGCGAGCGGCGGGACCGGTTGATGGCCCTGCAGCAGCCGATCGCCGCCGAGCGCAACGGCGCCTGGGTGGGCCGGATCGTGGATGTGCTGATCGAACAGGAGAACCCCTCCAGCGGCGAGATGCTCGGCCGCTGCGCCCGCTTCGCCCCTGAGGTGGACGGCGAGGTGCATGTCAGCCCCGGTGAGGGCGGACTCTGCGCCGCACCCGGAACGATGGTGCCGGTGCGGATCACGGCGGCCGACACCTACGACCTGCGCGGCGTGGTGATGGGGGCCGGAGCGATGGTGCGTGAGGCCCAGGCCGCCACGCGGAGCCGGGCTTGAGCCCCGGCAGCTCAGACGGCTGGCTGCAACGGCACCAACGCCCCCTCTTCCTGCTCGCCTCCGGCCTGAGCACCTCCGGATCCTTCGCCGGGCTGACGGCCAAGGGCTGGATTCTGATGGCCGGCACCGGCAACCCGCTGCTGCTGGCCCTGCACTTCGCCGCCCTGGCCCTGCCCAGCCTTCTGGTCAGCGGCCGGGCGGGGGTGCTCACCGATCGGCTGGGCTGCGAAACCATGCTGATCCGTTCCCAATGGGGACTGTTCGGTGGTGCAGCCCTGGGGGCCCTGGCCATTCCCCTGCTGCAAGGAACGGGGCAGGTGGTCCTGCTGCTGCTGAGCACGCTGGTGGTGGGCGTGTCCAGCTCCTTTGAGCTCACAGCCCGCAGCAAGTACTGCTCCCTGCTGGTGGAACGGCCGGAGCAGGTGGCGCCCTATCTGGCCAGCTTCTCGGTCGTGTTCAACGTCGGCAAGCTGGTAGGCCCTCCGCTGGGGGGCTGGCTTGTGGCGCTCTCCGGACCCGCCATGGCCCTGGCGATCGATGCGGCGTCCTACCTGCTGCCGATCGCCACCGTGATCTGGTTGCTGCGGCCCCACCGGGAGCTGGAGCAGCGCAGCGCCGGGGGTGACGGGGCCAGCCTCGGCGCCGCCTGGCGGGACTGCGGCTCCACCCTGCGCCACGTGCTGCGTTTCACCACCGTGGCCTGCCTGGTGGGCTTCTTCCATCCTGGCCTGGCCCCCCTGATCGCCGCCGAAGTGATCGGGCCATCACCGCAGGCCCTCGGCCTGTTCACCAGCGTGCTGGCGGCCGGCAGCATCGCCGGCGGTGTGGTGCTGCAGCGCAACAGCCTGGCCCTGAGCGAACGCCCGGTGCTGCTGCTGGGCGGCTGCGCAGTGGTGGTGGCCCTGGCCCAGCTGGGGATGGCAGCGGCCTCCAGGGGGACGGTGGCCCTGGCGATGGCCCTGTTGATCGGTGCCGGCACGGCGGGCCTGCTGGCCGGCTCGAGCCTGATTCTCCAGGTGGGGGCACCCATGGCCCTGCGCGGCCGCATGGCCGGTCTGGGGCAGATCGCCTTCCTGGGCGGCGGCGGGGTGAGTGGCCTGCTGGCCGCCGCCCTGGCGATGACCCTGGGACTCCAGGCCACCTTCGCCCTGCTCGGCGGCCTGGGGCTGGTGGTGGGGGTGCTGGAACTGGGGCGGAACGGAGCCCTGCGGCTCAGATCAGCCTGACGCCCTTGAGCACGACCGTGGCCAGGAAGGCGGCGGTGAGCCCGCCACCGACGAGCGCCAGATAAATCACCACACCCACGGCCGCTGCTGCGAGGAACGGGATCATTACAGCAGAGGATCCGCCCCCTCCCACCCCCATGGCCCGGGAGGAGGCGGTAGAACGACCTGACATTTCCCGAAACCTCCTAGGGTTGCGGCGCAGCGGAACCTGCTCAAGACACCCCTTCCGCTGCCGCGCAATCGCCCACGGCCCTTCCACAACGCACCTGCAGCATGCGCACCCTCTTCATCTATCCCGAATTCCCCAAGACGTTCTGGAGCTACGAAAAGATCCTCGAGCTGGTGAACCGCAAGGTGCTGCTTCCGCCGCTCGGCATGGTCACCGTGGCGGCGCTGCTGCCCCAGACCTGGGAGATGAAGCTGGTGGATCGCAACGTCCGGGAGGTGACCGAAGCGGAGTGGAACTGGGCGGAACTGGTGGTGATCTCGGGGATGATCGTCCAGAAGGCCGACATGGCCGCCCAGATCGCCAAGGCGAAGCAGCGGGGTCTGCCGGTGGCGGTGGGTGGCCCCTTCGCCAGTTCCACCCCGGACGCCCCTGAACTGCAGCTGGCCGACTTCAAGGTGCTCGACGAGGGTGAAATCACCCTGCCGATGTTCATCGAGGCCATCGAGCGCGGCGACCGCCAGGGACGTTTCAGTGCCGATGGCGAAAAGCCGGACGTCACCGGCACCCCCATCCCCCGCTTCGATCTTCTCGAACTGGACGCCTACGACTCCATGTCGGTGCAGTTCTCGCGGGGCTGCCCGTTCCAGTGCGAGTTCTGCGACATCATCGTGCTGTACGGCCGCAAGCCCCGCACGAAGGCCCCCGAGCAACTTGTCGCCGAGCTCCAGTACCTCTACGACCTGGGCTGGCGCCGGTCCATCTTCCTGGTCGACGACAACTTCATCGGCAACAAGCGCAACGCCAAATTGCTGCTGCCAGAGATCAAGCGCTGGCAGATCGCCCACGGCTACCCCTTCAGCTTCGCCACCGAGGCCTCGGTGGATCTGGCCTCCGACGCTGACATGATGAAGATGATGGCGGAGGCCCGCTTCGATAGCGTCTTCCTCGGTATCGAGACGCCCGATGAGGCCAGCCTCGAAACGGCCGGCAAGCTGCAGAACACCCGCAGCTCGCTGGAGGAATCGGTCGACCGGATCACCTCCTACGGCATCCGGGTGATGGCGGGCTTCATCATCGGCTTCGACGGCGAAAAGCAGGGCGCCGGCGATCGGATCGTGGAATTCGTCAGCCGCACCGGCATCCCCGCGGCGATGATGGGCATGCTTCAGGCCCTGCCGAACACGGGTCTCTGGCATCGGCTGGAGAAAGAGGGCCGTCTGGTGCAGGAAAAAACCGACGCCAAGGGCGTCAACCAGACGAACCTGCTCAACTTCGTACCCACCCGGCCGATCCGCCAGATCGCCAATGAGTACGTGGATGCCTTCTGTCGCCTCTATGAACCCAACGCCTACATCGATCGGGTCACGCACTACTACCTGAAGATGGGGCAGCCCCGCTGGCAACAGTTCGTGCCGGCGGCGGCCTTCGGCAAGGCCAGCCTGCCCAGCTGGACCGACGTCCGCGCCCTGCTGATCGTGATCTGGCGTCAGGGCCTGAAGCGCGACACCCGCGGCCGTTTCTGGCGCTCCCTGCTCACCATCGCGCGCCGCAACCCCAACAACCTCGAGCAGTTCCTGGTAACCCTCGCCCACAACGAGCACTTCCAGGAGTACCGGGGCGTGGTGACCCGGGAAATCCAGGACCAGCTCGCTGCCCTGCCCCCGGAGCCACCCGAAGGATCCCGCGCCACCAGCCGCGAGCTTCAGCCCGCCTAGCTCGGAGTACGTTTGATCTGCTGCCTGCGAGGCGCAGTGATGCGGCAATCACAAGTCACGAACGCTGGGCTCACCAAGCTCCTTTCCCTGGCGTCCATTGGGGGTGTCGCCTGTTAGCGCTGGCCTTCAGTCGCTGGGACAGCATCGGCCCCCAGTCAATGATCTGTCGCCATCGCGATGACCCCACGGGGCAGATCGATTTCAGGGTGGATGTGGGCCAGGGCGACGACCGGGTCCGCTTTGCTGACGGCCAGACCCTGCCGGTGAAAACCTCCCGTGATCAGATCACGTTTCTGGAGAAGGAGTCCAACAACTTCCACCTCTCCGACAATGACGGTGATGAGGTCGCGATGGGCCACGCCCCGACCCGGGAGCAGCTTCCCGGCATCGCGACGCTGAAGCCTCCGACGGTGCTGCATCCGGACCAACACCACGACGTGGAGCACCACACCACGATCGACCGCCGGGCCCTGACCTTCCAGGAAAACGCCATGCAGAAAGGCGGCGGGCGCGGAGCCTTGATGATGGACGGCCGCTGCCGGATCGTGGCCTCCGCCTGAGTCCGGGCCCCGCCCGATGCGCCCGTCTAGTCCTGCTCGTAGGGCAGGCCCTGCAGCAGGCAGAGCTCGGCCTTCTGCAGCTCCCGGCCCAGGTAGAGGGCATGATCGAGCCGTGACAGGGGATGGGGCCCCTCTCCCTCGGTGAGGGCGATGCCGAGCTCCTTGGCGGTGCGGCCCCGGTAGCTGGCCAGGGGCGAGCGCGGGTCGCTGCCCCGGCAGCTGATCACCTCGCCGGTGTCGGGGTCGGTGGCCAGCCCCCGCTCATCGATGCCGTTGGCGTAGTGCTCGGCCACCAGCTCACCGGCGGCGGCATCCACCTTGATCAGGAAGTAGCCCGACGGGTCGAGGGCGATGAAACGCTGGGAGAGCGCCTCATCCAGGCTCAGGCGTGGGCACGGGTCGCGGTGCATGGGGGGGATCGTAAGCAGCGGTGAAGGGGAGCTCCGCGTTCATCGCCGCAATCGCCTGCTGCATCTCCTGGTTGGCGCCCGGGAGCCACTCCCGCAGGATGGCGTCGAAGCGGGGGTCGTACCAGCGGTGCAGGCTGGCCCGGGGTTGGGCCACGAAGCCGCGGCGCCGTTTGTGGCTGCCGCCTGCCCCGGGATCGAAGCTCTCCAGGCCCCGCTCGATCGCCCAGGCGATCGGGGCGTAGTAACAGACCTCGAAGTGCAGGTTGTCGAGCTCGATGTCACTGCCCCAATAGCGGCCCCAGAGGCCCGTGGCATCGTGCACACAGAGCGACATCGCCAGGGGCTGCATCGGCTCGCCCCGATGGGCGCTGAACAGCACCAGGTGCTGGCGCAGGTCGGTGGCGGCCGCCTGGAAGAAGGACTCGGTGAGGTACTTGCTGCCCCAGGGACCCCAGCGGCTGCAGTGCTGCTCATAAAACCGGTGCATCCGCTCCAGCAGCTGCGGCGGGATGTCCTCGCCCGCCAGGGGCGTGACCGTCAGCCCCGCCTCCGCCACCGAGCGGCGCTCGCGGCGGATGTTGCGCCGCTGGTTGGCATTGAAGCTGGCCAGATAGGCCTCAAAATCCCCGTGGCCCGGATTGCGCCATTCGCTCTGCTGGTTGATCCACAGCGCGCAGCCGGCGGCCTCCGCCAGGGGCTGCCAGACCGGATCCACATAGAGAAAGTTGCAGCTGAGAATCCGCTGTCGCCGGCAGAAGCTGTCGATCTCGGCCAGCATCAATGCCGTCAGGGCGGCGGCGTCCTCGCCGGGGGCCACATGGAAGCGGTAGCCCTGCACCGGACTCACCGGGCTCATGCCGACGAGCTTGGGGTAGTAGCCCAGGCCCAGCTGGCCGGCCAGCTGGGCGAAGGATTGGTCGAAGACGAACTCCCCGTAGCTGTGGCCCTTCAGATACAGGGGCGCCAGGGCCACCAGCCGCCCCTGGCGCCAGAGCCCCAGATGGCAGGGCTGCCAGCCCTGGCGGGGCACGATGCTGCCACTGGCCTCCAGGTGGTGCAACCAGCGCCAGCCATAGAAGGGGCGATCCACGGCCTCTGCCGGCGCCCCGCCGGCGCCCCCCACCAACGCCTGCCATTGGTCTTCAGGGATGTCCTGTGTTGCCTTGTGCCAGCGGACTTGCAGCTCGGCCATGGCCGGTGAAGACACAGGGGGACGGGGCAGGCGCAAAACTAACGGTTGATTCCCTGCGACCGAGCGTCTTTCCCCCGCCATGGCCAAGCCCCTGCGGACCCTGATGCTCCTGACAGCGGCCACGGCGTTGGTCCTGCCCCCGACGCCGGCCAGGGCCGGGCTGTTGCGACCGGTGCTGATGCTTTTGCGTCCCCAGCTGGAGAACCAGCTGACGCGGGTCTGCGTGGAGACGGCCTCCGCCGGCCGGGCGGATCTGGAGAAGAGCCTGCAGGATCCCTGCCGCAAGCTGGCGGTGCCCACGAGCAAGTGCCTGATCGAGGAGACCGACAACAGCGGTCGCAGCCTGGGGGTGCTCACCGAGATGGTGAGCGGCCGCTTCGGGGATGACAGCGAGGAGGTGGTGAAACGCTGCCTGGCCAGGATGTTCGGCCTCCCCACCGACAGCCTGCGGGACATGCCGCTGCGGGAGCTCGGCAAACGGTTCGGCAGCCTTGGCCTTCAGGAGGTCACGCCCTGATCCCCGGGGCGCCGCCAGCGCAGCAGCAGCTCGCCCCCCGGCAACGCCCGGTGCTCCACCAGCCGCCAACCGGCCCGGGCCTCCGGGGCCACGCGGGCGTCGGCCGGCAACCAGCCATGGGCGCCCCCAAGCAGGCGGGGGCAGACGGTGAGCTGGAGTTCGTCGAGCAGGTCTTCGGCCGCCAGGGAGGCCGCCAGCTGTGCGCCCCCCAGCACCACAATCCGTCGCTGCCCCATCCCGCCCAGGGCCTCCAGGGCCTGGCCCCAGCTCTTCAGAGGCAAGTGACGCTCGAAGCCCACCCCAGGGGCCGCGGGGGGCAGCGGAGAAGCCTGCAGCAGCCAGCGCTCCAGGGGCTGACGGAAGAAGGGCAAAGCGGCGGGTAAGCGGCCGCTGCGGCTGACCGCGATGGCGATCGGCTGGGCAGCACGTCCCTGGCGACGCCGGTCCTCAACCAGCGAGGGCCGGTGGATCAGGCAGGTGCTGCCATGGCGCCGCAGGGTCTCGGCCCCCACCAGGGCGGCGTCGGCCCAGGCCAGGGCCTCCTCCAGCACCTGTCGATCACCGGCCCCCCCCAGCTGGGCCGCCCCGCCTTCGGCCGGGGCCAGGCGGCCATCGAGGCTCACCGCCAGCACAAGCCGCAGCTCGCTCCCGGGGCCGGCCCGGCGGGAATCCGCTGCCGCCGCCGGACTCAAACGGCCGCAAGGGCTTCGAGGGCCGCCGGCAGCATCTCCAGCTGCGGCGTCTCGGCGAAGACCTCGGCGGCGTTGTTGGGGCTTTCCTGCAGGCGCACCTTGTGCAGCCGGGCGCCGGTGGCGGCGATCGGGGCCGTGAGCAGGTCGGCGATGTGGAGCGCGATGTTCTCGGCCGTGGGAACGCAGTCGGCGAAGTGCTCCACGTCCTTGTTCAGGAAGGTGTGGTCGAAGGGTTCCACCACCAGGTCGGCCACCAGCTGCTGCAGCTCGGCCAGGTCACAGACCATGCCGGTGCGCGCATCGATGGCCCCCCGCACGGTGACGTCGAGCAGGTAGTTGTGGCCGTGGCCGTGGGGGCGGGCGCACTTGCCGTAGATGGCCTCGTTTTCGCTCTGGCTGAGCTCGGGCCGGGCCAGGCGGTGGGCCGCCGCGAAGTGGGTGCGGATCGAGAGGAAGGCTTCCATGGGATCGATGGTGGGACCGCAGAGCACGTCGGCCCAGAGGTTGGTTTGTTCGTGGAGCCGCAGGGCCACCAGCGGCAGATGGGGGGCCAGCCGGTCGCGGATGGCGAGCAGCAGGGCTTCGGTGGTGGGCAGCCGCCCCTCGGGCCGGGAGAGGTCGAACTCGGGCCAGACCTCGTTGAGGAAACGGAAGTCAAGCGGGTCACTGACCTCCCGGCGGATGGCGTGCTTGACGTCGGAGAGGTTGAGCACCATGCCGTCGCCGTCGAGGGGACCACCCATCGCCACGGTGAGCTCGTAGTTGTGGCCATGGCCCGGGGCCAGGCTGCAGCGGCCGAAGCGGCGGGCGTTCTCCGCCTCATCCAGCTCAGGGAGGCGGTAGAGGTGGCTGGCACTGAACGTGGCCCGGCGCGTGATCACACAGGGCCGGCCGCGCCCGTGGGCGGTGCTGGTGGGGGAAGGTGCCGCGGGAGAGGCGGTCAACCGGGTTGCGGTCATCGCCGAGGCCCAGGGGACGCCCATCCTAGAAACGGGGTCAGGACCGCCGCCGACCACGCCACCATGGCCCCTGACGCCGCCGCCACCCCCAGCCACCGGGCCCTGGCCCGGCGCCTCGATGGCCTCAACATCTACCTGGTGGGGATGATGGGGGCCGGCAAGAGCGCCGTGGGGCGGCCGCTGGCCGAGGCCCTCGGCTACCGCTTCATTGATGCCGACGTCACCCTGGCCGAGGCCGCCGGTCGGCCGATCGCCGAGATCTTCGCCAGCGATGGCGAGGCGGCCTTCCGCGCCCTGGAGACCAGCGTGCTCAATGGCATCGCCAGCTGGCATTCCCTGGTGGTGGCCACCGGCGGCGGGGCGGTCACCCGGCCGGAGAACTGGGGTCACATGCGCCAGGGGGTGGTGGTGTGGCTGGATGCCTCCGAAGCGGAGCTGCTGCGGCGCCTGGCCGCCGATCCCACCCGGCGGCCCCTGCTCGACGCTCCCGATCCCGCCGGCCGCCTGCAGGCCCTGCTGCAGGAGCGCCGGCCGCTTTACGCCCAGGCCGACCTGGCGGTGGTGCAGGAAGGGGGCCAGCCCTCCGAAGTGGCGCTGCAGGTGCTAGCGGCCCTGCCCGCGATCCTGCGCGACCCCCGTCAGCCCCCTGAAACCGCGGACTGAGCCCCAGCGGCCACCTCAGCCGGGGGGCTCCAGCCGCACCGCGAACCACTGGATCGAGCAACCCGGCGCCAGCTCCAGCTCACAGGCGGTGTCGATCAGCCGGCCGGCGCGGGCTTCCGGATCGGCCAGATCGGCCAGGTCGGCAGGGGGATCCCCCAGGGCCTCCACGTGACCCGCCAGCCAGAGCAGGGTTTCGGCCGCGGTGAGGATGCGCTCCCCCTGGCCAGGCTCCAGCACCACGTAATGGTCGAGCTCCCGCAGCAGCGGATCGGACAAGGCCAGGACACCAGCGGAGCCCATCCTGGCGGGTAGGAGGCCCGATGCGGTGCTGGGCTTCAGTCCCGACCCACCTCGGCCAGCAGCCGGTCCCGCCAGGCGAACAGGGGCTCGAGCACGGGGTTGTCGGCGATGCCTTCGACGCCCCGCCCGGCGAGGGGGGCACCGGCACAGACGGGAAACTTCAGCAGGTACAGCTGGGCCGCGACGGCGAGGTCGGCCATGGTGAGGGTATCGCCCTCCAGGTAGGGGCGCTGGGCCACCAGCACGGCGAGCTGCTCGAGGCTGCGGTGCAGCTGCCGCAGCTCGCAGGGCCCGAGCAGGTCGCGCATCGCCTCGGTGGCGGAGCCGATCAGGCCACCCGGCAGGGCCCCCACCAGGTCACGCAGGGGCGCCGGGGTGGCCTCGGGCAGCAGGGCCGCCCGCAGCACTGGGTCGGCGGCCGCGGCCTGGAGCAGGGCCAGGCGGGCACCCCGGGCCAGGGCGGTGTCGGCCCAGTCCTCCAGCAGCAGCACCCTGGCGCGGGCGACCGGATCGGCCGGCAGCAGGGGCGGCTGCGGGTGGGAGGCCTCCAGGTGCAGGGCAATGGCGGTGGAATCGGGGATCACCTCACCGCCGTCGACCAGCACCGGCACCTGCCGCTGGCCGGAGAGACGGAACAGCTCCAGCTGCCCCAGGCCGGGGGTCACCTCGACGATCGTGGCGTCCAGACCCTTGCAGGCCAGCAGCAGGCGCACCTTCTCGCAGAAGGCGGAATGTCTGAACTGATGCAGCTCCATGGACCCTCGATGACGGCTGTACGTGGCCCTGGGCGGCAGAGTAGCCAGCATCCGACCAGGACCGCCGCCGAGGCCATGAAAGAGTTTTTCGTCAATGTGACCCGCTATCCGCGCTACCTGATCGCCTTCAGCCTGGGGGTGTTCAACTCGGTGTTCGAACCCCTGGCCCGGCGGCGCAGCAACCCGGTCACGGCGGTGGCCCTGGTGGGTGCCCTGGTCAGCGGCATGATCAGCCTCACCCTGGTGCTGCGTGCCATGGTGCAAACCGGGCCGGTTTCGTAGTCATGGCACAGAGCCGACGGGTGGAACGGGTGGCGGCCCTGATCCGCAAGGAAGTGAGCGAGCTGCTGATCAGCGGCATCAAGGACGAGCGGGTCCAGCACGGCATGGTGAGTGTCACCAGCGTCGAAGTGGCCGGCGATCTGCAGCACTGCAAGATCTTCGTGAGCATCTTCGGCAGCGCCGAGGATCGGGAGGTGGCCATGGCCGGCCTGCAGGCGGCCTCCGTCTATGTGAAGGGGGAGCTGGGCCGCCGTCTCAAGATGCGCCGCACCCCGGAGGTGGCCTTCGTTCTCGACCGGGGCCTGGAGAAGGGCAACACGGTGCTGGGGCTGTTGCAACGCCTAGAGGCGGAGCGGCGCGAACGGGGTGACGGGGAGGGCCCGGCGGATCCCACAGATCCGGCGGGCGCCACCGACTCCGACTCAGAAGCCTGACTCGCCCCATGGCGCCATCCATCGAGCACCAGCAGGCCCTGGACCGCGCCGTCGCCGCCCTGCTGGTGGTGCGCTGCAGCGGCCATCCGGCCGATGGCCAGCGGCGCTATCCCCGCTGGGAGCTGGACAACGCCAGCCTGCAGCGCCTGCTCAAGCGCGGGGTTGGCGGGGTGATCCTGCTGGGGGGCAGCGCCGCCGAACTGCGGCTGCGCACCCGCCAGCTGGCGGCCTGGGCCAGCGAGCCCCTGCTGCTCTGCGCCGATGTGGAGGAGGGGGTGGGACAGCGCTTCGAGGGGGCCAGCTGGCTGGTTCCGCCCCTGGCCCTGTCGCGGATTCACGCCACCGATTCCACCCTGGCCCTGGATCTGGCCCGGCGCTACGGGGCCTGCACGGGCCGGGAGGCCCGCCAGCTCGGACTCAACTGGGTGCTTGCCCCGGTCTGCGACGTCAACAACAACCCGGCCAACCCGGTGATCAACGTGCGGGCCTGGGGGGAAGACCCGGCCACCGCCGGTGCCCTGGCGGCCGCCTTCTGCCGTGGCGCCCAGGCCGAAGGGGTGCTCACCTGCGCCAAGCACTTCCCCGGTCACGGCGACACCGCCAGCGACTCCCACCTGGAGCTGCCCCTGCTGCCCCACAGCCGCGCCCGCCTGGAGGCCGTGGAGCTGCCACCGTTCCGCGACGCCATCGCGGCCGGGGTGGCCGCGGTGATGACCGCCCACCTGCTGCTGCCGGCCCTCGACGGCGAGCACCCGGCCACCCTGTCGCGGCCGGTGCTCACCGGGCTGCTGCGCGACGAGCTCGGATTCGAGGGGCTGATCGTCACCGACGCCCTGGTGATGGAGGCGATCGCCGGCCGCTACGGCGCCTCGGAAGCCGCCGTGCTGGCCCTGGAGGCGGGGGCCGATCTGGTGCTGATGCCCGGCGATGCGGAGGGGGCAATCGACGCCATCGTCGCGGCCGTCCACAGCGGCAGGCTGGGTCTGGAGAGGCTGCAGGCCAGCCTGGAGCGGCGGCGCCTGGCCCTGGGGCGCTGCCCCGCCGGCGACGCCCCCAGCGCCTCCTCCCCCCTGGGCCAGCTCAGCAATGGCCCCTCCCCCCCCGACCAGTCCCTGGCCCTGGAGCTGGTGCAACGCAGCCTGGAGCAACGGGGTCAGGGAGCGGTGCGGGGCCCCGGGGTGAACCTGATCCGGCTCGACAACAGCCTGGCCTGCCCCTTCCTGGCGGCGACCGCTCCGGCCCTGGCCCTGCCGGCGGCCGCGGGATGGCGGGCCTGTCTGATCGACGGCCAGGGGCCCTCCCCCTGGAGCGGGGATGGGGAGGCCCCCCTGGACCTGGAGCGGCTGGGCGAGGGTCCGGTGCTGCTGCAGCTGTTTGTGCGCGGCAACCCGTTCCGCGGCCGGGCCGACGGCCCCGATCCCTGGCCGGCGGTGATCCGCCAGCTCCAGGCCGCCGGACGACTGGCCGGCCTGGCCGTCTACGGCAGCCCCTATGCCTGGCAGGCCCTCCAACCACTGCTGGAGCCCGGCGTGCCGGCCGCCTGGTCGCCGGGCCAGATGGCCCTGGCCCAGGGCGAACTGCTGGGCCGCCTCGGCTTCGGACCGAGACCCAGCGGCGGCACCGCCCCCGGCGCAGCAGTTGACACGGACTTCACCGACTGAGCCCTCACCGGCGCCTAGCCTCCTGGCACGACCGTCCTGCCCCGCAGCGTCCGATGCTGAGCCTGTCGATGATCGTGCGCAACGAAGCGGAGCGGCTGGAGCGCTGCCTGGCTTCGGTGGCCGGCTTCGTCGACGAGATGGTGGTGGTGGACACCGGCTCCGAGGACGGCACCGCCGCGATCGCCGCCAGCTGCGGCGCCAGCGTGCACCATCTGGCCTGGCCGGGCGATTTCGCCCCTGCCCGCAACCACGCCCTGGATCTGGTGCGGGGCGACTGGGTGCTGGTGCTGGATGCCGACGAGTGGCTGCGTCCCGAAGCGCGCGCTCCCCTGCGTGCCCTGATGGAGCCGCCGCAGGTGCTGCTGATCAACCTGCTGCGCCAGGAAGTTGGGGCCGCCCAGTCCCCCTTCTCCAGCGTCAGCCGCCTGTTCCGGCGCCATGCCGCGATCCGCTGGAGCCGCCGCTACCACGCCATGGTCGACGACAGTGTGGCCACGCTGCTGGAGCAAGAACCCCACTGGCAGGTGCTGGCCTGCGGGGAACCGGCCCTGGTGCACGAGGGCTACCGCCCGGAACTTCTGGCGGCCTCCGGCAAGGCGGCACGCCTGCGCCAGGCCATGGAGGCGGAACTGGCCGCCAGGCCAGGCGACCCCTACGCCTGCGCCAAGCTCGGCGCCCTGGAGGTCAGCCAGGGCCAGTCCGCCAGGGGCATCGCCCTGCTGGAGCAGGGATTGGCCCGGGTCGGTGCCGGATCACTGTCTGAGCGTTATGAGCTGTTGCTCCATCTCGCCATCGCCCGCAGCTCTGGGGAGCCCGCCGCCGCGACCGCCCTCTACCGCCAGGCCCTGGAGCTGCCCATGGACGGGCGGCTCACCATCGGAGCCCGGCTCAACCTCGGGGCCCTGCTGTTGCGCCAGGGGGACCTGGAGGAGGCGGCGGTCCTGACGGCAGCGGTGACCCGTCTCTGCCCGGAGCTTCCCCTGGCCTGGTTCAACCTGGGCCTGATCGAACGCCAGCGGGGCCGCCTGCTGGAGGCGATCGCCGCCTACCGACAGGCCCTGGCTCTGGAACCGCAGCAGGCCGACGCCCAGCGCAACCTGGCGGCCGCCCTGCTGCTGGCGGGTGACATCCCCGGGGCCCGGGATGGTTTCCGCCGGGCGATCGCCCTGCTGGAACGCCAGGGCCAGCCGCAGCAAGCCCGCGCCCTGGCCCAACAGGCCGGGGCTCTCGTCCGGCTGGACGCCTGATGGGGTCGCCGGTGCCACTGGCGGACCGCACCGTCGCCGTGACCAGGGCCGAAACCCAGCTGGGCGCGGCCCGCCAGCTGTTCGAGCAGGCCGGGGCCCGTGTCATCGACCTGCCGGCCCTGGTGATCGGTCCACCCGATCTCTGGGGCCCCCTCGACGATGCCCTGGCGGAACTGGATCAGTTCCACTGGATCGTCTTCTCCAGCGCCAACGGGGTGGACGCCGTGGAGCAGCGGCTGGTGCGGCAGGGGTCCTGCCTGGCCCGCAGGCCGAGAGAGGTCCGGCTGGCCGCGGTGGGCCGCAAGACCGCCCAGTCGCTGGAGGCCCTGGGGGCCCCCGCCGATTTCGTTCCACCGGCCTTCGTGGCCGACAGCCTGATCGAGCACTTTCCCGTGTCGGGCTGGGGGCAACGGCTGCTGCTGCCGCGGGTGCAGAGCG
Organism: Bordetella parapertussis; assembly: GCA_943370335.1. Lineage (GTDB taxonomy): Bacteria > Cyanobacteriota > Cyanobacteriia > PCC-6307 > Cyanobiaceae > Cyanobium. The sequence continues at coordinate 20,433 of CALRQM020000036.1, forward strand.
GCGGGCGCACCCTGCTGGCGGAGGCCTTCGCCGCGGCCGGCGCCCGGGTGGTGGAAGTGGCCGCCTACGAGACCCGCTGTCCAGCGGGACTGCCCACCGGAGCCCTGCAGGCCCTCGAACGGCGCCGGCTGGATGCCATCACGTTCAGCAGCGGCAAGACGGTGGAGCACACCGCCCAGCTGCTGGCCACAAGCTTCGGCGACGACTGGATCCGGCAGCTGGACGGGGTGCAGGTGATCTCCATCGGCCCCCAGACCAGCCAACGCTGCCTGGAGCGGCTGGGGCGGGTGGACGGGGAAGCGGATCCCCACGACCTGGAGGGTCTGGTGGCGGCCTGCGATCGGGCCCTCAGAGGTCGACCTCGACCTGGCGACTGCCGCTCTGCAGGATCAAGCGGCCGTTAGGAACATCCACCGCGGCCACACTCCAGCCGGGGGGCAGCAGATCGGTGCTGCGGCCACCCCGGTCACCCGGGCGCAGGCTGCCGCTGAGTTGTTTGTAGGTCACCACCGCTTCGCTCTGGCCCCCACTGTTGATCACGCCAGTGACGCGGAAATCAGCCGGGGGGGTGAGCGATGACGCCGCCCCACGACGGGCCGCCGCCGCCGCCACACCAGGAGCCACCGGCGGCACCAGGGACCCGAAGGGATCCTTGCGTCCCAACGGGAAGGCCGCCACCACCTGCTGGGAGGTGGGCAGAGGCGTCAGACCCTGCGGAACCGCCCCAGAGGCCACCGCGGGAACCGATGGCCTGGGCGGAGCCGGCGGCGGCGGCGGCGCTTCCACCGTGGGGGCGGCTGCGCATCCTGTGAGCAACAGGGGCGCCAGGGCACCGAGACCGATGGGGCCCCTAGCCCTTCTCCACCAAGTCGCGAAATCGGTCAAGGTTGGCCTGCAATTCTCTGGTGACGATGCCCCCCATGATGGTGGGTTCCATCAAGGGTGCAAGCGCTCCGGGCAGTTCATAGCTCACCGTGAGCTTGACGGCGGTGAGGTCGGGCCCGAGGGGGTAGAAGCGCACGGCCCCCTTGGTGGGCAGACCACCCACCGATTCCCAGTGCAGCCTCTGGGAATCGACCCGCTCGGTGATCCGGGCCTTCCAGTGGAAACGGAAGCCCTGGGCCGCCAGGGTCCAGTCGGTGAGGTCGGGGTCGTCAAGGGTGACGACCGATTCGATCCAGCGCATCCAGCGGGGCATGGCCTCCAGATCGCTCCACACCTCCCAGACCCGGGCCACGGGGGCCTGGATCTCCGTGGTGACGCTGTGCTCAAGCCATTTGCCCATGGTTGTGCTCCTAGGCCACCGCTGCGCAGGTGGCCAGCGGCACAGGTTGGTTCAGGATGGCAGCCGCCGCCAGCCGGCCGCTCATCGTGGCCCCTTCCATCGAGTCGATGTAGTCCTGGCGGGTGTAGCTGCCGGCGAGAAAGAAGTTGACCACGGGGGTGCGTTGGTCGGGGCGGAAGGGCTCCATGCCGGGGGCTTCCCGGTACAGCGACTGGGCCAGTTTCACCACGTTGCTCCAGACGAGCTGCAACCCGGCGGCGGAGGGAAACAATTCACGCACCTGGCGATCGGTGTGGGCCACGATCTCCTCGGTTTTCAGAGGGATCCAGGGATCCCCCGGGGTGAGCACACACTGCAGCAGGGAGCCGAGTCCCTCTCGCCGGTAATCGGCCGGGCTGGCCAGGGCCAGATCGGCAAAACAGCTGAAGTCGGCATCCGCCGTGTAGAGAAGGTTGTCGAGACCGGCCGGGCGGTTCAGGTCGGTGCGGCGCGCCTGGGCTCCTGCCCCATCGCCCAGTTCGGTCACCCAGCCGTCGTAGCGCAGCTGCACCGTGGCCACCGGCACCGTTTCCAGCCGGTCGATGGCAGCGAACTCGGGGAAACGGCGCCAGGCCTGGGGCAGCAGCCGCTGGGCTCCGGGCACGTCACAGGCGGCCAGGTAGGCGTCGGCCTCCACCCGCTTCTCCCCCTCCGGGGTTCCCAGCACCAGGGAGGTGACGACGGTCTGGCCGTTGCGCTCCTCGTGGCGGACCTCGCTGACCCGGTGGCGCAGGTGCAGGCGCCCGCCCCGGGCCTGGATGTACTCGAGGATCGGACCGGTCAGCCAGCGGTGGGGCGAGCCCTTGAGCAAGTTGAGCTTGGAGGCCTCCGTTCTGGAGGCGAACATCATGAAGATGGTGAGCATGCAACGGGCCGAGATGGCCTCGCAGTCGATGAATCCCAGGGCGTAGGCGATCGGGTTCCACATCCTCTGAATGCTGCGGGGACTGCCCCCATGGCTAAGGAACCACTGCTGGAAGCTGATGGCATCAAGGGCGCGGATCACCTTCATCGCCCCCTCGTAATCGATCAGGCCCCGGACAATCGGACTGGTGCCGAGCGCCAGGGCATTGCGCAGTTTGTCGACCCAGTCGAGCTGGGAGGTGGTGAAGAAGGCCTTGAGGCCGTTGAACGGAGCCCCCACGGGAAAGCGGAAATCCAGGGCCCGCAGATCCCCGCCACGGTTGACGAACAGGTGCCAGTGCTCCTTGGCCAGGAGGTTGTCGAAGGCACCCACCTTGCGCATCAGGGCGAAAAGGTTGGCGTAGTTGAAAAAGAAGACGTGCAGGCCCATCTCGATGTGGTTGCCGTCGGGGTCCACCCAGCTGCCGACCTTGCCCCCCATGAACGGACGGGATTCATACAGGTCCACCGCATGACCGGCGTCGACCAGATCGACGGCCGCGCTCAGACCGGCCAGACCCGCTCCCACGATGGCGACCCGCACCCTTGGATTCCCGCGAAGGCCCCGACTCTATGGACCCGAGCCTACCCACGGCGGAAGGATCTCCATAGAGTGGTCGTTCACCGCGTCGTCCGGCGGCCCGATCCCTCCCATCCGACCCCCTTTCGCCCGATGAGCAGCCCCGTCCAGACCCCCAGCGCCACTTCCCCGGCCACCGTCACAACCACCGCCACAACCACCGTCACGGCAACCGTCACCGCCACGGCCGGTGTGGATGGCAAGGGCATCCTGATCACCGAGCCGGCCATGCGCCAGCTCGGCACCCTGATGGCCTCCCAGGGGGGCGAGAAGGTGCTGCGGGTGGGGGTGCGCTCCGGCGGCTGCAGCGGCATGAGCTACACGATGGATTTCATCGACGGATCGGAGATCCTTCCCGACGACGAGACCTACACCTACGAACCCGCCGGAGCGCCGAGCTTCCGGGTGGTCAGTGACCCCAACAGCCTGCTGTACATCTATGGCATGCAGCTGGATTTCTCCTCGGCCCTGATCGGCGGCGGCTTCAACTTCACCAACCCCAACGCCTCCCAGACCTGCGGCTGCGGCAGCTCCTTCGCGGTCTGAGGCCGGCCCCGCCGCTGGCGCCACGGCCCCGTGGCATGGGAGTCTGACGATCCCCCACCCGCCACCCCCAGCCGCCATGACGGCCCAGCAGGAGTCCCGCTTCGACCAGGCCATCGCCCGCTACCAGCAGGGGGCTGCGCCCGAAGACCTGATCGATGAGTTCCTGCAGATCACGGCGCAGGAGCCACGCCAGTCGGCGGGCTGGACCTGCCTGGCCTGGCTGCAGTTGCTGCTGGACCAGCCCCAGGCGGCGCTGCCCTCGGCCCGCAACGCGGTGAAGCTCAATCCGCAGGACCCCCAGGCCCGCATCAACCTGAGCGTGGCGATGCTGGAGACCGGCGCCAAGGGGGTGCGGGAGCACATTGACGTGGTGAAGCGCGTGATGCTGATGGCCCCCGAACTGGCGGGCGAACTGCAGGGCTCGATCGCCGATGGCCTGCAGCGGCGGCCGGGCTGGCAGGCCCTGGAGAAGGTGAAGGCCTGGCTCAGCTGAGTTCCGGCCGTGCCTGGGCAAGGCTTTCAAGCACGGTTTCAGCGATCCGCCGCGAGCCCCCCGGCGGCCCGACCCGCTCGACGGCCGCCTCGGCACAACGCGCCGGCAGGTCGGCGTCGGCCAGCAGGCGCAGGATCAGATCGGCCGCCTCCTGAAGCTCGCCGCGCTCGGCCGGCCGCCGCCCGACGGTGTGGACCGTGGGACCCAGCAGCCGCATCTGGGATTCGGCGAAGGCGTAGCTGAACTGGGGACCCCGTCCCACCAGCTGCACCACCGGCCGACCGAACCCCACGGCCTGCTCCACGGCGGTGCCGGCCATGCCCACCACCAGATCACTGGCGGCCAGGATCGACGCCAGGGCACCCGGCAGCAGCCGCACCTCCAGGTGACCGGAGGCGGAGCGGAGCACCCCATCGGCCAGGTGCCAGCCGACGGACGCGGCCAGGGGTTCCAGTTCCCGCCAGTGGGGGCTCTCCACCACGGCAACAAGAAAGCGCCAGCGGCCATCCCCGGCCAGGCCCCCCAGCTGGCTGCAGAGCCGCAGCATCAGCACCAGGTTGTGCAGGGCCTCCGGGAAGCGACTGCCCGGCACCAGGGCCAGGGTGCGGGTGCCCGCCTGGCGGGCCACCTGGCCGGGGTCAGGGGCGGGCATGTCCATGATCGGGTAGCCGCGGAACAGGGCCTTGGCCAGTCCCTGGGCCTGGAGGTCGCGGGCGCTGAAGGCATCGCGGGTCAGCACCACCCGCACCCGCCGCCGCCGGCAGCACCAGCGGGTGAGGGCGGAGAGCCGCAGCCGGCCTTCGTAGAAACTCGAGGTGGACACCAGGAAGACCACCGTCGGGCGCCCGGTGAGCAGGGCGAAGACCAGCGGGACGTGGTCGCCGATGCTCACCACCAGGTCGTAGTGGCGTCCCTGGCGCCAGGCCGTCCAGAGCTGGGCCAGGCTCTGCTGCAGCCAGCCGGCCGCCAGATCCTTCCAGATGTTGAGGCCCTGGTACACCATGCCTCCGGACGGCAGGGTCCGGCCCTGGAACAGGAGCGGCAGTCCCCGGCGGCCGTAGGCCGAGCCGTCGCCGACGATCGGCAGGGCCGCCAGTTCCAGCCCGGGCGCACACTGGCGCAGACCGTCCGCAATCAAGCCCCCATTGAGATCCTCCCCATGACCGTTGCTGATCAGCAGGATCCTGGGAGCAGGGGAAAGGGGCACACGGGACACCAAGTCCGGTCGAGTTTAGGTTTGGGCACACCCGGGATTCCCGCCCCCTCCCGGCTGACCCCAACGGCATGAGCACCCCCGCCACGGGCCCCGCCGCCCAGCTGCGCCGCGTCCTCGACATCGTGCTGGTGGCCGACGTGTTTCTCGTGCTGGCCGGAGCCCTCTTCTTCGCGGTGGCGGTGGTGCTGCACGGCCAGCAGCTGGACGCCCCCCTGCAGCTCTTCCAGCGGCTGTGGCAACCGCTGTTCACCCCGGCCATCGGCCTGCTGATGGCGGCGGCGCTGCTCAGCGGCGGGCTGGGCTGGTGGCAGCGGCGAGGGCAGCGCTGAGGTCGGTGAACTGGAAATGGAAGCCCTGGGCCACCAGCCGCTCGGGCTTCACCTGCTGCCCCTCGAGCACCACCTTGGCGCCATCTCCGAGCAGCAGTTGCAGCAGCGGGCCCGGCACGGGCAGCAGGCTGGGTCGGCCGAGGACGCGGCCCAGGGTGGAGGCGAAGATCGCCATCCGGGTGGGCTCCGGGGCCACGGCGTTGTAGGGGCCGGCGTAGGCGTCGTCCTCCAGGGCGGTGGCGATCAACCGGCAGAGATCGTGGCGCTGAATCCAGCTCATCCATTGCTGGCCGCTGCCCACCGGCCCGCCGAACCCGGACCGGAACACGGGCAGCATCTTGCCGAGGGCACCGCCGTCGGGGCCGATGACGATGCCGATCCGCAACACCACAACGCGGCAGGCTTCAGGGGCGACCTGGGTGGCGGCTTCCCAGCGGGCGCAGAGCCGGCCGAGGAAATCGTCGCCCGGCGGGCTGGCCTCGGTGAAACAGCCCTCCAGGCTGGTGCCGTAGTAGCCCACGGCCGATCCGCTCACCAGCACGGAGGGGGGCGTGGCCAGGTTCGCCATTGCCCGCACCAGCTGCGTCGTGGGAACCAGGCGGCTGTCGAGCAGCCGCTGGCGATAGGCGGGGGTCCAGCGCTGGTCGGCGATCGACTCCCCGGCCAGGTTGACCACCCCATCGGCCGCTGCCAGCGCCTCGAGCAGGGGGGGCTGGCTCCAGCTGGCCAGTTCGGCCAGATCGAGGCAGAGATTGGTGATCCTTGGATCGGCCGCCTCGCTGTTCGGCCGGGGCCGGCGGCTCACCAGGGTGAGCTGGTGGCCGAGGTTGAGCAGGAACGGCACCAGCTCCCGGCCGACGAAACCCGTGCATCCGAGCAGAAGCAAGCGCATGCCCACGGGTCCATCGGAGTCCAGTGCCGAGGTTAGGTTCCGGCGGCCCTAACCTGGGCCGACCGTTCCTCCTCACGATGGTTGACTCCGCGCCTGCCGCTGCCTTGAGCCTCAAGAAGGGTGCCCTGGTGAGGGTGAACCGAACGGCTTACGCCAACAGCCTGGAGGCCGGCGCCAGTGATCCGGTGGCCCCCGGCTACCTGTTCGAGGGGCCCGGGGAAATCCTCGCCATTCAGGGGAGTTACGCCCAGCTGCGCTGGCGCCAGCCCGTGCCGGACGTGTGGCTGCGGCTCGACCAGCTCGAGGCGATGCCCGCCGCCTAAAGGTCCACCCGGCGCCGTTCCTCCTTCAGCCGGCTGCGGCGCAGCCTGGCTTCGCGCAGCATCTCCTTGCCGTCATGGAGGTAGCTGTCCACGTATCCCATGGTGTAGCGCTCCAGCTCCAACAGGGCATCCTGCACCTGACTGAGGCAATGGTAGAGGCTGAGGCCGAACCCCTTCGCCGCCGCCGGGCAGGCCCGGGAGCGGTAGAGGGCCTCCACTTTCTCCATCCGGGAGCGGCTCTGCTCAAGGAAGGTGCAGAACGTCTCCATCAGGTCGTCGTCGTAGGGGTCGGCCGCCAGGGAGCGCAGCTGGGCCGGGAAGGGATTGATCACCTGGCCGATCAACCGGTCGATCGGCACGTACACCTGCTGGAGCCAGCCCAGCAGCTCCTCGTCGCTGGCCGCCCCCGCACCCCGACGACGGCCCTGCGCTGCTCCGTTGCCCGGGCCGGAGCCATGGCCACCGCTCCGTGGCGCCCCACCAACCCCCAGGCCGGAGCCGTGGTCGTAATGGCGGCGACGGTCGCCGTCCCTGAGCACTTCCCAGGCGGCATTGAGGGCCAGGATCGTGCGCTGATCGCCACCGGCATCCGGGTGATGCTGTTTGACAAGCGTGCGGTAGGCGGCCTTGATCTCGGCGGTGGTGGCCCCGGGGGGGACCCCGAGGGTGGCGTAGTGGTCGGCTGGGGTCCTGGCCATGCGCTGGAAGCGCCGTCTGGAACCAGCATCGCCGATGGGCCCGCCGCCTGGCGTCCAAAAAAAAGCCCCCCTGGAAAGGGGGGCGCGGGGTTGTGAGGAAGCGTGAGGAGGAAGGAACGCCCAGGCCAGGAGACCTGGAGGGGACCCGAAGATCAGAACTTGAACTGGGTCTGGATCAGGCCGCCGAGCACGCTGCTCGACTGGCCGATGGTGGTGAACTGGCCGTTGGGGCGGCTCAGATAGAAGAGCGCCGGGGTCACGCTGATGTTGTCGGTGACCTGGAACTTGTACCACCACTCCCAGGCGAAGTTGCCGTCCTGGGGGGTCTGGCCGTTGCGCAGCGAGGTGGCGAACACCGGCTGACCCACGGCCATGCCGGCCTGGTTGCCCTTGATGAACACATCGTTCCACTGCAGGCCCACGCTCCAGGACTGGCTGGCGCCGCGGTTGGCCAACTGGTTGAAGGTCGGGACCGTGTTGAAGGTCGGCACCCGCACCGCGGCCGCTCCTCTGCCAATCAGGGCGGTCTGGGGATTCAGCTCAGCCTGGGTCATGGCGTTGTAACCCCAGCCCAGGTTGATGGAGGGGATCAAGCCACTCTTCTTGGGCTGCCAGGCGAAGGTCGTGGCGAAGTTGTTGGAGTAGGCGGCACTGTTGCCGAAGTTCTCCGAACCCAGGAAGTTGTTGGTGATGCTGGAGCAGTCGACTCCCGGCTGGGCGAACGAGGTGCCGCGGCGGAAGTTCTGGCCGCACTGGACATAGCTCCAGGCGAAGGCGAAGCGCCAGTTCTTGCCAGCCACACCGGCCTGGGTGGTCCAGGTGCCGCGGCTGCGCTCGCCCAGCAGGCCGCCCTGGTTCGGGTTGCCGTTGTCACCGTTGGGGGCGACGTAGGCGGTGGAGATCGCGAAGTAGGGCTTGCCCTTCTTGACGTTCTGCTTCCACATCAGGCCGAAGGTGGCACCGGTGGCCTTGTTGTAGGCGCCGGGGGCACCGTGGAGGGTGAAGACGTCGAGGATTTCCGACCGGTAGAACCAGGGGGTGATCGCCAGGAACTCGGTGTTCCGGGCCCGGGCGCCGATCAGGGCGGTGAAGTCACTGCCGATCGGGAAGCGGTAATAGAGACGGTCGATGTTGACGACGTCAGCACCACCGACGGGGGAGAAGGCGCGATCCAGCGCCATCAGGTTGTAGGGCTGGCCGCCGAAGGGGCTGTTGTTGAAGTTGCCGCTGCGCAGACGGGTGTACAGCAGGTCCTTGCCGGTGAAGCTGGTGAGGAAGTTGAGGCGGATGTCGTAGTTGAAGACCGTGGCGCCCCAGTTACGCCGGTTGTTGGCGGGGAAAGCGTTGACTGGAGCGCTTTGATTGGTCGCGTTGGGTGGCAATGCGCTATTGACTGGAGCGCCGAAGGGCAGGAAAGCCGCGGTGTTCGGGTTGCCCTGGTTGCCACCGAAGCTGTTGGAGCCGATCACGAAGACGGCATCACCCTGGAGCTTGGTGGTGGTGGAGAACTGGGTGGCTTCCAGCTCACCCACCTTGGCCTCCAGGCCATCCACGCGGCCGCGCAGCACGGCGAGTTCCTTCTCGAACTCGTCCATCAGGCGCTTGAGCTCGTCGGTCACCTCGGTGATCCGGTCGAGACAGGCGTTCAGCAGGGCCGCCGCTTCGTAGCGGGTCATGGCCTGGCCGCCTTTGAAGGTGCCGTTGGGGTAGCCGGCGACGCAGCCGTAGCGGTCGACCAGGTTTGACAGGGCCTGGAAGGCCCAGTCGGTGGGCTTGACGTCGGAGAACTGGTTGACGCTCGTGACCTGGTTCTGGGCTTCCCAGGCCTTGAAGCGATCGATGTCCTGCTGCTCCATGTAGGTGGAGATCTCAGCCCTCTGGGAGGGGGAGATCTCACCGGCGGACGCGGCCAGGGGCGACAGCAGCCCAAGGGCCACCGGCGCCAGCAGAAGTTGCTGGAAGGGTTTCATTGGTCCTCACACCAAAAAGAGGAATCCCCGCAAAGGGGGACGGCGCAAAGGTATCGGAATCCGTAGGCCCAGCAGCAAGGCATGATCACATCAGCAGGTATCCCAGCCGACATGCCGGCCCAGGCGATCGCGGGCGCCGGCGGAAAGAAAGGACCGGCCAAAAGCCCAGTCCAGGAGCCCGGTACAGCGGCCGGTAACGCTGCCGACCTCCCGATGCGTCTGACCGGCGCATGAGATCTGGTGGCCACAAAAAAACCCGGCTGCTTTGCAGCCGGGCGGATTTGAGGCTGTTGTGAGGGAATGGATCCTGAAGGATCAGAACTTGAAGGTGGTCTTGATGAAGCCGCCGAAGTTGTTGAAATCGGAGCCGCTGTTGGGCAGACCGCCAATGTTCTTGGAGATCTGACCCAGGGGAGCGCTCAGGTAGTAGAGGGCCGGGGTCACGCTGATGTTGTCGGTGACCTGGAACTTGTACCACCACTCCCAGGCGTAGTTGCCATCGACGATGGCGGTCGCGGCGGCGGGACCACCGAAGACCGCGGGACCGGCGCTGACAGACGTCAGGAAGGTGGGCTGGCCGACGGCCATACCGAAGGCGTTGCCCTTGATGAACACGTCAGACCACTGCAGACCCACGTACCAGGACTGGCTGGTGGAGTTGGTGATGCCGGTGGTGGAGACGAGATTCGCGGCGCCGTTGAGGGTGGTGGTGCCGTTGTAGTTGCTGCGGTTGATGCCCCAGCCGGCGCTGATCGAAGGGACCCAGCCGGAGTTGCTGGGCTGCCAGTAGGCGCTGATGCCCACCGAGTTGGTGGAGGCGGCGTTGGTCTGGAAGATGGTGGCCAGGGGCGTGCCGTTGCCGGGGTAGAGGCCGGCACCACCCGAGGAGTAGGTGTAGGCCGCCGCAAGGCCCCAGTTGGAACCGGTGTAGGCGATCTGGCCGGTACCCGTCTGGAAGGAGCAGGCGTTGCCGATGCCACCGCAGTTCGCCGTGCCGGCGATCGGGTTGCCCACGTCACCGTTGGCGGAGACGTAGTTGGCACTGATGCTGAAGCCGCCGCTCTTCCACCACAGACCACCACCAGCACCCAGGTTGAGGCTGTAGGTGCCGGGAGCACCGGCGTAGGTGAAGATGTCGAGGACAGTGTCAGCCGGGTAGGCGG
>CALRQM020000037.1:0-28280 GCA_943370335.1 Bordetella parapertussis
TGTAGTCCTTGCGGAACTCCTCGCAGATGGCCTCCAGCTCCACTTCGTTGGGCCGCAGATCCATCGCCGCCATGGCGTCGAAATCCGTGGTGTAGAAGCGCGGGGTGAGGATCGTGTCCTTCACCGGGTCCTTGATGGCCGGGGCATCAGGGGTCCCCACCCGGGGGGCGGTGGGGGCTTGGGTGGTGGGAGGCACCATCGCGCTGGACGTTCAGAGAGCTCGGCCGCCATCGTAGGCATCGATCCCCGCGATCGGTCCGGATGTGAAGCCGCGGATGTGAAGCCAGCGAAGGGTTCGGGAACTTCAGTTGGGGCCGAGCCACTTCTGGCCGTTGAGGCGCTGCACGACCCGTGACACCAGCAGCTGGAGGGTCATCTTCTTCTCATCGATCAGGAACGACTCCAGCAGGCTGGGGCTGCCCCCCCCCTCCGTCAGGGCGATGGTCTTGGCGGAGCTGATGTCCGGCTGGGTGAAGCAGAGCCAGAAACGTCGCTCGCCGGGAAGCTTGCCGCGGACCATCCAGCAGTCGGCCCCCACCACGGGCATGGCGCCCTGCTCGAAGACCAGCTCCGGGGAGGGACCGCCGTAGGCCTCGATCTCCTTGATCAGGGCCGGCAGCAGCAGCTCCGGCACGAACGCGTCGAAGGGCTTGTCCTCAGGGGCGGGGGGCTTCGCCTTCGGCGCGGCTGTCTTCGCCTCCGGTGGGGCGGTCTTCGCCTCCGGCGGGGTGGCGACGGGATCGGGCGTGTTGCTGGGGGTCTCGGTCACCGGAGCGATCCCTGGGCGCGATGGTGCGGGAACTTTAGGCAGCGTGCTCCAGCCTCAGGTGTGCGCGGAGACGGGACTCACCACTCCTCACCATCCCCATCGCCCCAGTCGTCATCAACGGTGGCCACGGCCGCAGGACGCGACCCCGCGGCCGGCTCGGGACGGAAGGGCCTGGGGGCGCCGCCCTCGGGGCGGTGCAGGACGCGGTAGGGCACCGACACCGTGGGGGCCGGCTCGCCGGGGGCACGGCTGGGGCCGCCCGGCGCCGCGGCGGCAGAAGCGTCGCTGGCGCTGGGGGGCCTGGGGGTGGATCGCGCCTCGGTGCTGCCGCCCCAGGGGGCTGTCCAGGGCTCCTGCTCCTGACGGCGGCGGACGGTGCGCCGCAGGGGCGGCCGCTCCCCCTGGCGGAGGGCCAGGGCCGTGGCACTGGCGCTCAGGGCCGCACCACCCCCGGCGGCGATGGCCATCCACAGGCCAATCGGCAAGGCGGGGGTCTGCCAGGTGAGCAACCGCAGGGGCAGGGTGGGCCTGGGGTTGAGGGCCGCCACCAGCAGGGTCACCAGCAGGGGGGACAGCAGGGGCAGCAGCAACAGGCGGTGCAACACGGTCCGGAGCGTCAGGGGGTGGAGGCTTCGTCCGCGGCAGAGCGGGCCACGGGCCCCTGCCAGCGCTGCAGGGAACCCAGCTGGAGGCCCAGGGTGTCGAAGACACGGATCACCAGGAAGTCCACCATCTCACCGATCGAGGTGGGTTCGTGATACCAGGCCGGCACCGGGGGGGCGATGCGGGCACCGGCCTCAGCCAGGCGGGTGAGGTTGCGGAGATGCACCAGATTCCAGGGCAGTTCCCGCGGCGCGATCACCAGGGGGCGGGCCTCCTTGAGATGGACATCGGCCGCCCGTTCGATCAGATCCAGGGCCACTCCGGAGGCGATCCGCCCCACCGTGCCCATGCTGGCCGGCAGGATGACCATGCCACGGGTGAGGTAGCTGCCGCTGGCGATGGCGGCGGCCTGGTCGTTCCAGCGATGGCAGTGGAGCCGGCCGGTCGTGCAGCCGGTGCGATCGCGCCAGAACCGTTCCTGGGCATCGGGCTCCGACGGCACCCGCAGACCCATCTCCGCCTGCCAGACGCCGATGGCGCCGCGGCTGGTCACCATTTCGACCGACTGGTCGTCCTCGAGCAGCAGCTGCAGGGCCCGCTCGGCCAGGGGCTGGGCGGAGGCGCCGGAGACCGCCAGAACCACGGGAAGCGAGGCAGGCGCCATGGGCGGCTCAGCCCTCGCTCTCGGGCAGGGAGGGGTCGCTGTCCGTGGGGCCCTCGCCACCGTCCTGCTCGAAGGTTTCGGGCTGGAGCACGGCCAGGTCGATCTGATGACGCAGGGCATCGACCTTCTGGATCTCCACGTCCACCCCGTCCCCCACCATGTAGGTGCGACGGAACTTGCGGCCCACCAGGCGGTTCTGGCGGGAGCGGTACTCGTACCAGTCGTCCTTGAGGGAGCTGACGTGCACCAGGCCCTCGACCTGGGACGGGGGGACCTCGACGAAGAAGCCGTAGCTCTGCACGCCGCTGATCACCCCAGGCAGGGTCTGGCCCACCAGGGGCTCGGTGTGGCGGGCCTGGGCCAGGGCCAGGGCATCGGACTGCAGTTCCTGCAGGAAGCGGCTGCGGCCGTTGAGGCGCTGGGCCAGACCATGCTCCAGGCCCTGCTGGTAGGGGGCCAGCTGGCCAGGGGTGAGCAGGGGCCAGTCGGTGCTGCCATGGCAGGTGTCACTGGCCAGGTCGGTGCTGATCTTGTGGCGCACGCTGGGCCGGTCCTTGCCATCCACCAGCAGGGTCACCAGCAGCTGCTGGTTCCAGAGGTCGGCGTAGTGGAGCCCCGGGCAGCACCAGGGCGCCAGGGCGATCGCCTCACCAGCCACGGCATGGGGGCCGGATTCCGGCGCCAGCTGCACCGGCCTCAGGGCATCACGCAGCTGCTGCTGCAGGGGACGGCCCCGGTCGGTGGCGGCGAAGACGGCGGCCAGTTCGGCAGCGCTGGCATTGCCATCGGCGCTGAGCTCCATGGGGATGTCGAGGGCCAGGGCCGCCTTGGCGACGTCATTGATCTCGGTGGCTTCCGGGGCCGGGTTGAGGGCAAACAGGGCGGGCAGTTCCAGGGCCAGCAGGTGGCGACCCAGGGCCCGGTGGGCGACCAGGACGGCTTCCCGCAGGATCGCCACCGGATCCTCGGCGGGCAGTTCCACCAGCCAGCCCTGCTGGGCCGCATCCGGCGCGGGCACCTGGAGATCGCCCAGGCTGTCGATCACGGGCATCGGCAGATCCAGGTCGATCGAGCCCGCCGCCAGCCGCCGCTGGCGCAGCAGGCCACTCAGCTGCACCAAGTGCTCCAGCAGGGGCAGGTGGTCCTTGAGGGCCTTGAGGGGCGCGGGGGTGGTGCGGGCCTTGGGCTTGCGATCGGCCAGGGCCTGCAGGGCAGCCCGGTCGACCCGGGCATCGGGGCTGACCTGGCTCAGGCTGAAGCGGAAGTGTTCGAGGTTCCCCTCGCCGTCCAGCTCCAGGGCCACCGACACGGATGCCTGGCTTTCACCAGGACGGAAACCGCTGGCCTTGGCCAGGGCAGGGGGCAGCAGGGGAAGCCAGCGGCGTCCCACACAGATCGCCTCACCCTGGTCCCGCAACCAGGTGTCGAGGCTGTTGCCCATGCCGATCCGCTCGGCGATGGCGGGGCTGTGCACCCACAGGCGCCAGCCCCCTTCCCGCTCTTCCAGGGACACCGCCGGAAGACCGGGCGCCTCAGCACCCTCCCAGGCCTCCAGCAGCAGGGTCGGCAAGGCGGTCAGATCGGCACGGCCCTTGGCGACGGGCTGCTTGAGGGTCGTACGGGGGCAGGCCGGCCGTTCCTGCAGGCGGTGCTTGGCCAGCAGCAGTTCGGTGTCGGCGGCCTCACCGCCATGCACCGGCAGGCTGCGGGCGACATGGCCGGCAGGACCGAACTGGGCCACCGGGAAACGGTCGATCTTCACCTCCACCACCGCCTCCTCGGGCGGGTCGAGGTGGACCGCATCGTCCTCCGTCAGGGCCACGGAGGTCAGCAGCCTGTCGTCGAGGGGAACGGCGACCAGCTGCCCGTCCTGGCGTTCGACCTGGGCCAGCAGGCTGGGGGTATGGCGCTCGAGAATGCACTGGACCCCCCCTTCCGGGGAGCGGCGCCGGCCCCCCTCCCGGGTGATCCGGACCAGCACCCGGTCACCGTTCCAGGCGTGGTTGAGTTGGTGGTCACGGATGTAGATGTCCTCGCCGCCGTCTTCACGGAGGGCGAAACAGAACCCCTTGCTGGAGCAACGCAGGCGGGCCGGGATCAACTCAGGGGTCTCGCGTGAGCGCAGGCCTTCGGCGTCCTCCTCCACCAGCCCCAGACGCTGCAGGGCCTCCAGGCCGATGCGCAACTGCTGCTTGCAGGACTTGGTGGTGAGACCCAGCGACTTCTCCAGCTTGGCGAGGGCCACCGCATCGGTCGTGGAGAGATGGTCGAGCAGGTCGGCGACCGAGAACTTCATCGGATGGGGGGTACGCAGGGGATGGCGCTGCCGGAACAGCGTGGTGGCCAGGCTGGTCCGGAGCCCGACGGGGGTTCGGCGGCCCCGCTGGTGGCTGGATGGCCCGAGGCGCTCGCCATCGCGGCGGACGTCATCCGCCGACTCTAAGGAGCAGGGGTGTCGGCGTCCTCGCCGTTGCCAGCGCCGGAGCGCAGGATCAGGCGGCTGCCGATGATCAGGAAGCCGGCGGCGGCGGCCAGCTGCAGGCCGTCGGTGGGGATGACGCTGGAGAGGGAACCACCCGCCGCCGCCCCCACCAGGCTGGCCAGCACCAGGGCCGTGGCACTGCCGGCGAAGACGGCCCCGGGCCGGTTGGAGGTGCCGCTGATGCTGACGATGGCCAGTTGCGTCTTGTCGCCGAGCTCGGCCAGAAAGACGGTGGCGAAGGTGGAGGCGAGCAGGGCTAACGGCATGGGGATCTCAGGAGGTGAGCAGGTGCAGAGGCGCCAGGTGCAGCACCGCCTGGCGGCCGAGCCAAAGGCCCAGGGCCACCATCAGCACCCCCGCCGCCCGCTCGAGCTGGTGGGCGGGCATGACGGTGGAGAGCCAGCGGCCCAGCAGCACCCCCACCAGGCTCGAGCAGATCAGGGCCAGCGAGGCCCCCACGAACACGGTGAACGGTCGCCCCGACTGGGCCGACAGCAGCAGGGCTGCCAGCTGGGTCTTGTCGCCCAGTTCCGCCAGAAACACGGTGGTGGCCGTGCTGACGAAAACGGTGATCCAGCTGGAGGGGGTCGGGGTGTCGGTCGGCTCCGGCGGAGGCGTGGGCTGATCGGGGGCGTCGGGGGCGCTGCTCATGACGGCTGACGGATCGTCCGCAGGAAACGGTGCATCACGGTGTGGCGGCCGCCCAGCTCGGCACGGATCTGTTCCTTGCAGGAGGCGATGGCCAGGGCCTCGGGATCGTCGCCGGGCTGGCCGAACAGGGCGACCAGCTGATCCACCCGACAGAAATCGGGCCGCTCCGCATAGATGCGGCAGCGACGGGAGCCGGTGTCGAAGTGGCGGCACCACCCGTCCTCCCCCACCATCGAGAGGTAGAGCTGTTGCTGCTCGGGGTCGAGGGCCTCGATCGCGTCGCCCCTGAGGGCCGGATCAAGACGGCAGCAGGAGCCGCAGCCGCTGATGCAGTGCCAATGCTCGGATCGGGGCAACGGAGCGCAACGGGTTGTCCCATTCACTCACACCCCACGGCCGGTGCCAGCCATCACAACCGATCACGGCTGCGGAGCCCCTGCTTGGAAGAGGCACGCAGGCGACCTACACTCCACTGCGATCGTCCCCTTCGCCAGCTGTCGCCCCATGGGTATCGACTTCCATCTCATCTCCAACTTCGGCGCCCTGGCCCTGATCACCCTGGCCGGTCCGGCCGTGATCTTCATCCTCTACTACCGCCGCGGCGCCCTCTGAGCCCTCGGGCATCAGCAGGTCGGCCAGGGCGTGATACACCGGCCGGCCCTGAATCGCCTGACCGGTGTAGGTGGCGATGGCGGCGGCGGCCACCAGGCCAGGAAGGAGCTGTTGGTCGCCCGCCAGGCGGACGGCGAAAGCCACCGTCATCACCGGCAGCTGGGTGGCCCCCGCCAGCCCGGCCGCCATGCCCAGGGCCAGGCCCAGGTGGGGATCTCCGGCCAGGGCCCGCACCACCCCCGCTCCGAACACGCCCCCCAGGGCAAAGGCCGGGTCGATCAGGCCACCGGGAATTCCCGCCGACAGGGCCAGCACCGGTCCGAGCAGCCGTGCGGTCAGCAGGGCCAGCCAGTGCCAGTCGAGCGTCGTGTCGGCGTCCTGGTCGAGGACCAGGCGCATCAGCGCTTCCCCATCACCGCCGCTGGCGCCGCCGGTGAGCAGGGCCAGCAGGGCCAGCGCCAGCCCTGCGGCCAAGCCGAGACGCAGTGGCCGCCGGCGGGCTATGGGGGTGATCAGGGCCGTGGCCCGCACCAGCAGCCAGGCGAAGCCACCACCGAGCAGGCCGCCGCCGAGGCCGATGGGAATCGCCCACAGCATCTGGTCGAGTTCCGTGACGGGGCTGGCGTTGATCCCCAGGGCGAACATCGGCTGACCACCCAGGTTGCTCACCAGCGCCGCCGCGCTGGCCAGCACCAGGGCCGGCCACACCAACCGCTGCTGGAAGCTGCCGGTGAGCTCCTCCACAACGAAGATCACCCCCATCAGGGGCGTGTTGAAGCCGCCGGCCAGACCGGCACCGGCCGCACCGGCCAGCAGATGGCCCCGGCTCGTCCGGTGCAGCAGTCCCGGCCAGCGCCGCAGCAGGGCCTGGCCCACCGAGGCGCCCACCTCCACCACGGGGCCCTCCCGGCCCAGGGGCAGCAGGGCCAGGCTGGCCACGGTCCAGAGCCCCAGCCGTTCTCCCGTGGGGGCGGCGCCCAGCAGCTGGGCGCCGCGGTGGGGATCCTCCAGGCAGAGCATCACCTGGGGGATGCCTGAGCCGGCGCCGCGACGCCAGGGGCCCTGCTGGAACCAGAGCAGCAGCGGCACCAGGGGGATCGGCGCCAGGGCCAGCAGCCACCCGGCGGTGCTCCAGGCGCCGCCTCTGAACGCCGGCAGGGTGGAGAGCAAGCGGTCCTGGAGCAGGTCGATGCGGTTGAGGGGCCAGCAGGCCAACCCCACCAGGGCGCCCAGCAGCGCCACCTGGGCGAGGGAACGCAGCAGGCCGAAGCGATGGCGGCTCATCCTGCTGCCATCCCCAGGGCCATGGCCGCCTCCCGCAGCAGCCCCTGCACGTACGGGTGGGGGGAATCCTCCGAGGCCACGAGGGTGCCGGAGTCGGGATGAATGGCCGAGCGCAGCTCTTCTCCGGCGGCGTTGCGAATCACCAGGCTGTCCCCCTGGCGCCGGCACCAGTAGGTGCGATCCCGCCGCTGCAGCACCACCCCGTCGCCGCCGCTGCAACGGATCGCCTCCAGCTCCAGCTGGAACCGTTCCACACCCTGCCAATCATCACGGCGCAGCCGGAAGGCCACATCCACCGGGCCGGCCCACTGGCTGGGTCCCTGCCAGCGCCAGCCGATCGCCCGCAGCCGCGCCTCCCCCTGGGCCAGCTGCAACTGCAGGTGGCCACCACGCAGAACCTTCTGCTCCACCACCTGGCAGCGACTGGTCCAGAACAGGGGTGTGGGGTTACCGATGCCGAAGGGGGCCAGCCGTTGCAGGTGGTGCCAGAACTCCCGATCGATGCGCTCCAGCCGCAGCAGGGCCTCGGGTTCGACGGCGCGCCCATCCCCCGCCGCCTCCAGCCAGGTGCCGGCCAGAGCCTCGAGGCGTTCCTGCAGGGCGGCCACGTTCTCGGCCCGCACCGTGAAGCCACCGGCAGCCGGATGGCCGCCGTGGCGCTCCAGCAGCTCGGCGCAGGCGGTCAGGGCCGCATCCACGGCGAAGCCCTTCGGCGCCCGCACCGAAGCCCGCAGGCGACCGCCCCCCTCTGCCGCCAGCAGGGCCACCGGTCGGCCGAAACGCTCCACCAGCCGGGAGGCCACGATGCCGATGACGCCGTGGTGCCAGTGGCCCTGGGCCAGCAACAGGAAGGCGGGCCGGCGGGGGCCGTCGGCCTCCAGCAGGGCCAGGGCCTCCGCCTCGATCGCGCCGCAGAGTTCCCTGCGCTGGCGATTGAGGGCTTCACAGGAGCGGGCCAGCTCCAAAGCCTGCTCCGGATCCTCCGTGGTGAGCAGGTCGACCACCAGCTGGGGATCGCCCAACCGGCCCACGGCATTGATGCGGGGGGCCAGCTGGAAGCCCACCGCCTCCGCATCGACCCGATGCTTCTCCAGGCCCGCCAGTTGCCGCAGGGCCTGCAGGCCCGGCAGGGGGCTGCGGCCCAGCAGGGGCAGGCCATCCAGCAACCAGCGGCGGTTCACCCCCTGCAGCGGCGCCATGTCGGCAATGGTGCCGATGCAGAACAGGTTGAGGGCGATCTCCAGCCCCTGGCGATTGTGGAGCCGCCGGCAGAGGGCGGTGGCCAGCACGTGGGCCAGCCCGACGCCCGCCAGGCCCCGGTAGGGGGAGCCTTCCGGGGTGACGGCCGGGTGCAGCAGGGCCAGGTGCGGCGGCAGTTGGGCCGGCAGGGTGTGGTGGTCGGTGAGGATCACCTCCACGGCCAGGGCGGCGGCCAACTCGAGGGCCTCGGTGGCGGCCACCCCGTTATCCACGGTGATCAGCAGCCGTACCCCCTCGGCCGCCAGCCGCTCCACCATGGCGGCGTTGAGTCCGTAACCGTCCTCCATGCGGCTCGGGATGGCGGGCCGGGGCCGGGCGCCGAGGCGCTGCAACACCCCCACCAGCAGGGCGGTGCTGGTCATGCCGTCGGCGTCGTAGTCGCCGCAGATGGCCACCGATTCGGCCGTCTGGCAGCAACGCACCAGCCGCTCGACCGCCAGCTCCAGGCTGGGGAAATGGGCGTCGGGATCAGGGGCGGCCTCAGGTTCGAGCAGCTCACGCACCGCCGCCACCGTCAGCAGGCCGCGGCGTCGCATGATCGCCAGCAGTTCCTCGGGCAACGCGTCGCCGGCCTCCGGGCTGGCCGAGGCAGGGTCATCGCCGCCCAGCGGAGTGGGCAGCAGCCAGCGTCGCTCGTCGACGGCAGGGAGCAACGATCGACGGGCGGGGCCTTTGCATTGTGGGAGGCGGGGCAGCGCGACGCACCCCTTAGCCTTGCGATGGCAACACGTGTGGCATCCGATGGCCCCGGCCCTGACGGCCCTGCTCTGGGACGTGGATGGCACCCTGGCCGAAACGGAGTTCGAGGGCCACAGGGTGGCGTTCAACCGCAGCTTCGCGACCGCCGGTCTGCCCTGGCGATGGGACCGGCCCACCTACGCCCGGCTGCTGGCAGTGAGTGGCGGCCACGAACGGATCACCCGTTTTCTGGAGCAGGCAGAAGGCCGCGCCCCCGAGCCGGAGCGGGTGGCGGATCTGCAACGCCACAAGCAGACCCTTTACACCGATCTGGTGCGCCAGGGCGGCCTGGCCCTCAGGCCGGGGGTGGCCCGCCTGGTGCAGGCGGCCGCCGCGGAGGGCCTGCGGCAGGCGATCGTCACCACCAGCGGCCGCAGCGCCGTGACCTCCCTGCTGGAAGGGGCGCCGCCCGGGGTGGCCGGAGCCTTCGAGTTCTGGATCTGCGGCGAGGACGTGGAACGCAAGAAGCCCGATCCGGAGGCCTACCGGCTGGCCCTGCAGCGCCTGGAGGCCGGTGATCAGGGGGTCCTGGTGCTGGAGGACTCCCCGGCCGGCCTGGCGGCCGCCAGCGGCGCCGGCCTGCCCTGCCTGGTCTGCCTGAGTGTGGCGACCCGGGAGCAGCCAGCCAGTGCCTTCAGTGCCGCCCGGGCCGTGGTCGAGAACCTGGAGGAAGCCGAGGGGGCGGTGGTGGTGCGCCAGGGACCGGCTTGCCCCGGCCACCAGGTGACGCTGTCGTGGCTGCAGCGCCTGCTCAATCCGCCATGACCCGCCTCCCCGTGCAGCGCACCCGCTTCCAGGGCCTGATCAGCCGGCTGGGGACAAGGGTGGCCGGCCAGGTGCGGCGCAGCTGGCGGACCGGCAGCCTGGCGGCCCTGGGCCTGCTGCTGGGATTTTTCGCCGGTCAGAACCTCAGCAGCTTCCTGCTGTTCACCTCTCCGGGGGGGAGGCCGGCCGTGGTGCTCGCCATGCTGCTGGTCATCGAAACACTGGTGCGTGTGCGGAGCCGCCTGGTGCGGGCCGAGCCCCCCCTGGGCTGGGTGATGATCGACAACCTCCGCATCGGCGCCACCTACGCGGTCGTGCTGGAGGCCTTCAAACTTGGCACCTGAGCCAGCGGCGGCTTGGGAACGGCGGCTCGAACGGGCCGGCGACCTCGGTCCGGTGCACCCCACCCTGCTGCGGTACCTGGCCCTGCCGCTGCTGCGGCGGCTCGAGGACGACCTTGTCAGCGGGGCGGCCCAACGGCGGCCGGTCCTGGCCCTGAATGGGCCGGTGGGTGCCGGCAAGACCAGCCTGGGCCGCGCCCTGGAGCGCCTGGCCGCCCTTGGCGGCCTGCGGCTCGTGGTGGTCTCGATCGACGACCTCTATCTCCCCGCCGACCAACGGCGCCAGGTGCTGGCGGGCAATCCCTTCGGCGTCAGCCGGGTGCCGCCCGGCAGCCATGACCTGCCGCTGCTGCTGGCGGCGCTGGCGGCCTGGCGCGCCGGGGGCCCGCTGCGGCTGCCCCGTTTCGACAAGACGATGGCAGGAGGCGACGGGGAACGGTCCGGGTGGCGGGAACAGCCCGCGGACGCCCTTGTGATCGAGGGCTGGCTGATGGGATGCCGGGCCCTTGGTCCGCTGGCCCTGGAGGCGCGGCTGCAGAGCGGGGCTGGTCTGGAGGAACTGACCGCCGAGGAACGCCAGTGGCTGCCCTTCTGGGACCGCCATCTGGCGGCCTACGGGGACCTCTGGAGCGCCTGTGATGGGCTGTGGCTGCTGCATCCGCAGCGCTGGAGCCTGCCGCGACGCTGGCGCTTCCAGGCCGAAGCCAGACAACGGGGTACCGGTGGGGGCTGGCTCACGGCCGACAAGCTCGATGGCCTGGTGCGGGCCACGGTCCGTTCGCTCCCACCGGCGCTCTACCAGGACCCGCTGCTCACTCAGCAGCCATGCCTGGAGCTGCAAGGCGGTGTGATCCTCGATGGCAGGAGGCGTTGCCGCCCCCTGGGGGCTCAGCTCTCCTCGCTGGATTCGGCGTCTTCGGCGATCGGGTAGACGAAGCCCTGGGCGCGGCCGCTGAGGACGGCCTTGCCGAGCGACATGGCCTTCTGGGCCGCCACACCGGCCTTGGCCTTCCAGTGGGCGTGGCGCTGGTTGCGCTTGCCTTTGGAGGTTTTCTTCTTGGGTACGGCCATCCGGCTATCTCATTGCCAAACGATGATCCTGCGCCGCCGACTAGCCTTTCGTCAAATGGCTACAGTCCATTCCTGATAAGGATGCCAGCCCTGTGAGCAGCAGTTCTCCTCCGGAGCCGGCCAAACCAGCCCCACCGGTGCAACCGGGCTTCAGTCTCGGGGGCCAGTCCTCCGCCGCGCCCTCCTACAGCCAGCTGCTGCGGGACATCGAAGCCGGCAAGGTGAAGAGCCTGGAGCTCTCCCCCGCCCAGCGGGTGGTGACCGCGACCTTCGCCGACGGCCGCAGCCGCCAGGTGGCGGTGTTCAGCGACAACCAGCAGCTGTTGCGCACCGCCGAACAGGCCAGGGTGCCCCTGGCGGTCCGGGATGAACGGCGCGACGACGCCATGGCCGGGCTGGTCACCAACGGCTTGCTGGTGGCGCTGCTGATCGCGGGCCTGGTGCTGCTGGTGCGGCGCTCCGCCCAGGTGGCCAACAAGGCGATGGGATTCGGCCGCAGCCAGCCCCGTCTGCAGGAGGAAGGGGCGATCACGACGCGCTTCGAGGACGTGGCCGGCATCGCCGAGGCCAAGGAGGAACTGCAGGAGGTGGTGACCTTCCTCAAGACCCCGGAACGGTTCACCTCCATCGGAGCCCGCATCCCCAAGGGGGTGCTGCTGGTCGGTCCCCCCGGCACCGGCAAGACCCTGCTGGCCCGGGCCATCGCCGGTGAAGCCGGTGTGCCCTTCTTCTCGATGGCCGCCACCGAGTTCGTGGAGATGTTCGTGGGCGTGGGTGCCAGCCGGGTGCGGGATCTGTTCCGGCAGGCGAAGGCCAAGGCCCCTTGCATCATTTTCATCGACGAGATCGATGCGGTGGGGCGCCAGCGGGGGGCGGGGATCGGCGGCGGCAACGACGAACGGGAGCAGACCCTCAACCAGCTGCTGACCGAGATGGACGGCTTCGAGGACAACTCGGGGGTGATCCTGCTGGCCGCCACCAACCGTCTCGACGTGCTGGACACGGCCCTGCTGCGCCCGGGTCGCTTCGATCGCCGCATCAGCGTCGATCTGCCGGACCGCGCCGGGCGCGAGGAGATCCTCTCGGTCCACGCCCGCACCAGGCCCCTGGCCGAAGAGGTGTCGATGGCCGACTGGGCGCGCCGCACCCCTGGTTTCTCCGGTGCCGACCTGGCCAACCTGCTCAACGAGGCGGCCATCCTCACGGCCCGGCGCCAGAAGAGCCAGGTGGATGACCAGGCCATCGGTGACGCGCTCGAACGCATCACCATGGGGCTGACCGCCGCCCCGCTGCAGGACAGCGCCAAGAAGCGGCTGATCGCCTACCACGAGATCGGCCACGCCCTGCTCACCACCCTGGTGCCCCACGCCGACAAGCTCGACAAGGTGACCCTGTTGCCCAGGGCCGGCGGCGTCGGAGGTTTCGCCCGCACCATGCCCGATGAGGACATCCTCGATTCCGGGCTGATCAGCAAGGCCTACCTGCGGGCCCGGCTGGTGGTGGCCCTCGGCGGCCGGGCTGCCGAACTGGTGGTGTTCGGCCCCAGCGAGGTGACCCAGGGGGCCAGCAGCGACCTGCAGCTGGTGCGCCGCATCTGCCGCGACATGGTGATGCGCTACGGCTTCTCCAGCCTCGGCAGCTTCGCCCTTGAGGAGGAGGGGGAGGAGGTGTTCCTTGGCCGCGACTGGATCCGCTCCAGCCCCCACACCTCGGTGCGCACCGGCAACCGCATCGACGAGCAGGTGCGCCAGCTCGCCTGCGAGGCCCTGGAGAGGGCCATCGCGGTGCTAACCCCTCGCCGCGAGCTGATCGATGAGCTGGTCAACCAGCTGATCGAGCTGGAAACCATTGACGGCGACAGCTTCCGCGCCCTGGTGGAGGCCCACGAAGCGGCTGGCGGTTCAGCCCTCGCCGCCCAGGCCGGAGGCAAAGCGGATGTCGAGGCTGCGCAGGTAGGTGTGTAGCCCGGCGTCCTGAATCGGCAGCAGCCGGGCAGGATGGCCGCTCTCATTGATATGGGAATGCCAGTGGCCCGGCGGCGTCACGAAGGCAGCGCCCGGCTCCCATTCCATCCGCAGAGGGTTGCGGATCGTGCCGTCGGGATTGAGGTCGGGACCGGAGAGGGTGGCGCAGCCCGGCTGGCAGTCGATCACCAGGTCGAGGGCGACGGACTGGTGCCGATGGGGGGGCTGTACCGCGCCGGCCGGGACCAGTCCGTACATGGCCCAGAGGGTGTGGGTCACGGTGCGGCTCGCCGGCAGGGCACTGTTGGCCATCAGCAGGCTGAGGCGATTGCTGCGGGCGCTGCTGGGATCCGCTGCCAGCGCTGCCAGCTCCTCATCAAGCCAGGCGGCCGGGTAATGGCTTGGGGCGAAACGGGGGGAGTCGGCCCGCACCCCGAGGAAGGTGAGCAGGGGCTCGTCGTGGATCCAGTAGAGAACGCTCTCCTCGGAGGCTTCCAGCCGAGGCTCCAGTCCGGCCGGCAGGACGAACAGATCTCCGCGGCCCCAGCCCAGATCGAGGGGTTCATCCCCGGCACTGGAGAGGCAGTGGCAGCGGCCAGAGCCCCGGTAAACGTAGAAGAGGGAGCTGGTGGCGTTGGCGGCCACCCCGATCGATTCGCCACGGAGGATCCGCACGAAATTGGCGCTCAAGGCCGGGCTTGTGGCGGGGGAGGGGCAGCCGAGACGGGCGCTGAGGTCGAGGGGAAGAACCGCCGTTGGACCCGTGGCATGCAGATCGGGGCCCCAGCGGCCCTCCGGAATCGGCTCGGTGAGACCGGGACGGATCGGGTTGGCGGCCTGGCGGTAGTCGAACAGCAGGGTTTCAGAGTGCCAGTCGTGGCCCCCGGCGATGGCGGCGGGGCTGGGGGGCCTGGACGCTTGGATCTGCCCCATGGGATTAGGTTGCAATCGTTGACAGATCTTATGGATTTCTTTCCATCGTCGGCGCTCTCCCGGCAGGGGGCGCTCCCCCGGCAGGGGGGCGCGTTCAGCCGCCGGCGACGGCCGGAACGATGCTCACCTCGTCGCCATCGCTGAGCAGCGTGGCCTGGTTGTCCAGGAAGCGGATGTCCTCGCTGTTCACATAGAGGTTGAGGAAGCGACGCAGCTTGCCGTTCTCATCACACAGACGGGACTGGATGCCGGGGTAGCGGCCTTCGAGGGCCTGGAGCAGACCGTCGATGCTGGCGGCCTCGAGGCTGACGCTGGCCTCGTCGTTGGTGAACTTCTGCAGGGGCGTGGGGATCAGAACCTGGATGGCCATGGAAAGCGTCGGTGGGGCAGGAAAGGAAGGGAAGGGAAACGGGCGACTCAGGCCGGCGCGGCCTTGCTCCCATGGGAGGCCTGGGACTGCTCCCAGGCGGCATTGAAACTGGCGAGCTGCGGCTCGATGGTGTACGGCGCACCGATGCAGGAGGCGATCGCTTCGGTGGTCTTGAGGCCGTTGCCGGTGATGTAGGCGACGGTGGTTTCCGAGGGGTCGATCTTGCCCTGTTCCACCAGCTTCTTGAGCACGGCGATGGTGGTGCCACCGGCGGTCTCGGTGAACACCCCCTCCAT
Source organism: Bordetella parapertussis (assembly GCA_943370335.1). Classification (GTDB taxonomy): domain Bacteria; phylum Cyanobacteriota; class Cyanobacteriia; order PCC-6307; family Cyanobiaceae; genus Cyanobium. The sequence goes on from CALRQM020000037.1 coordinate 14,804, forward strand.
CTCGGCCAGCAGCTTGATGCCGTCGATGATCTCCTCATCGGTGACCGCCGCAATGGTGCCGCCGGTGCGGTTGGCGATGTCGATGGCGTAGGGGCCGTCGGCCGGATTGCCGATGGCGATCGACTTGGCGATCGTGTTCGGTTTGACCGGGGTGATGAAATCGCGCCCGGCGGCGAACGCCTGGGCGATGGGCGAGCAGCCTTCGGCCTGGGCACCGCTGAAGCGCACGGGCTTCTCCTCGACGAGACCCACCTTGATGAACTCGTCGAAGCCCTTGCGGATCTTGGTGAACAGGGAGCCGGAGGCCAGGGGCGCGACGATGTGGTCGGGAAGCTGCCAGCCGAGCTGCTCGATCACCTCGTAGCCAAGGGTCTTGGAGCCTTCGGAGTAGTAGGGGCGCAGGTTGATGTTGACGAAGCCCCAGCCGTAGGTGTTGGCCACCTCGGAGCAGAGACGGTTGACCTGGTCGTAGTTGCCCTTCACCGCCATCAGGGTGGGGTTGTAGACGAGGGTGCCCAGCACCTTGCCCAGTTCGAGATCACTGGGGATGAAGACGCAGCACTCCAGGCCGGCGTGGGCGGCGATGGCGGCGGTGGAATTGGCCAGGTTGCCGGTGGAGGCACAGCTGACGGTGGTGAAGCCCAGCTCCCGGGCACGGGTGAGGGCCACCGAGACGACGCGATCCTTGAAGGACAGCGTCGGCATGTTGACGCCGTCGTTCTTGATGTAGAGGGAGGACAGGCCGAGACGCCTGGCCAGACGGTCGGCCTTGAGAAGGGGGGTGAAGCCGGTGCCCACGTCGATGGGATCGCCTTCGACGGGCAGGAATTCGCGGTAGCGCCAGATGGAGGTGGGACCGGCCTCGATGGTGGCGCGGCTGACCCGGCTGCGGATGGCGTCGTAGTCGTAGACCACCTCAAGCGGGCCGAAGCAGACGTCTTCGCAGACGTGGCGCGCTCCAGCCTCGTAGGGATGACCGCATTCCTTGCAGCGCAGGCCCGTGAAGGTGGAGCGGGAAAGGGTGGCGGTCAAGTCGGTCCCGGTCACTGGTGTGAACGCTAACAGCGGCGGCCAGCGCCTGTCTCCAAAGCCGACCTCCAGGATCGGGTATGGACTCGACCGCCCGAATCCGGCCTCGCAGCGGCGGCTCCCGGAGGGTGGAGCCGGCCCCTTGTCGCCTGCGGGGTTCTGCCTACGCTCCGCTTGTGCCCGATTCCTCCCCCCAGCCGGCCCGCGTGGGGCCACGCCTTGCCGCCGGCCTCGCCATCGCCTTTGGGCTGCTGCTGGCCCTGTGGGCCGCGGCCCGGCTGGGCATCGAATGGCTCTGGTTCGCCCAGTTCGACTTCCAGGGAATCCTGGTGCGGCGCTGGATGCTGCAGGTCTCTGCCTTCGCGTTGGTCTTCGGCCTCGGCCTGGTGCTGCAGCTGGCCCAGCTGCAGCGCTGCTGGCGCCTGCGGGAGCAGGGTGCCGAGGCCCCCAGGCCCACGGAGCCCATGCTGCGGCTGGAGAACGGCGCCCTGGTGGTGGTGCTGATCGGCCTGGTGCTGCTGCTGGCCGGCGGCCTGAGCTACCTGATGGTGCAGGCCAGGGGACTGATCGCGAACCCGTTCAATGGCGATGTGATCACCGGCTTCTCCGTGCTTCGGGATCTGCCGCCCCTGCTGGTGGCTGGCCTGGCGGGGGGGCTGCTGCTGCCGTTGCTGCTCTGGCCCCTCACCACCCTGCGGATCACCCTGGCGGCCTCCCTGGCGGGCTCGGCCACGGCGGTGGCGCGGGGCTGGAGCCTGTGGCTGCCGGCCCTGCTGGCGACGCCCTTCGGCGAGGGGGATCCGCTCACCGGTTTCGATCTCTCCTTCACCGTGCTGCGGCTGCCGGCCCTGCGGCTGGTGCTGAGCGTGATCCTGGCCCAGGGGCTGGTGGGGCTGGCGGCCTGCCTGCTGCTCACCATCGGCAAGGGCCGCATCCTGTCGGATCTGCGCTTCGATGGCTTCAGCAAGGCCCAGCAGCGGGTGCTACAGCCCCAGGTGGCGGCCCTGGCCGTCGTGCTGGCGCTGAGCAATGCCCTGGCACCCTTCGATCTGATGGTGCAGGGCAGCGGCGTGGCCTCGGGGGCGGGCTACGTCGATCTGCACGTGCGCCTGCCGCTGCGGCTGCTGTTCGCCGTGCTGCTGCTGCTGACGGCCTTCGCCCTGCTGGTGCCCCTGCCCCGGGGCTGGCTGCGCCGCGGCGCCCTGATTCCCCTGGCCGGCACCGCCCTGCTGGTGCCCATCAGCGAATGGGTGCTTTCGCCCCTGGCCCAGCGCTTCTGGGTGCAGCCCCGGGAGCTGGCGGTGGAAACCCCCTACCTGGAGCGCAGCATCAGGGCCACCCGCCGTGCCTTCGGGCTGGAGCATGTGCGCACCATCCGGCTGGAACCCCGCCAGACCCTGACGAAGGCTGACCTGGCCCAGGCCCCCGGCACCCTGGCCAACATCCGCCTCTGGGACAGCCAGCCCCTGCTGGCCGCCAACCGCCAGCTGCAGCAACTGCGGCTGTACTACACCTTCCCTTCGGCGGCGGTGGATCGCTACCCGCTCCAGGGCAAGTCGGCCCGCGACGGCTCCCAGCAGGTGCTGATCTCGGCCCGGGAGCTGGACAGCAGCGCCCTTCCCCCCGGCTCGCGCACCTGGCTGAACCGCCACCTGGTGTTCACCAACGGGCACGGCTTCACCGTCTCGCCGGTGAATGCCTTCGGCGCCGACGGCCTGCCCCTGTTCTTCGTCAAGGACCTGGGCAGCAGCGGCCGGGTGCAGGGGCTGCCGGAACTGGGCATCACCGACAAGGACGCCCGGGCCGCCCTGCCGGTGGGCAGCCCGAGCCTTTACTTCGCCTCCGGGCCCTCCCCCTACGCGATCGCCCCCACCAAGGTGAAGGAGTTCTCCTATCCGGAGGGGGAACTGAACGTTTACACCCACTACACCGGCACCCTGGGCATCTCCCTGGCCCATCCCCTCAACCGGCTGGGATCGGCGATCTACCTGCGGGAGCCGCGGCTGCTGTTCACCGGTTCCTTCACCGACCGCTCCCTGCTGCTGCTGCGGCGGCAGGTGAACCAACGCCTGACGGCCCTGGCGCCGTTCCTGCGTTTTGAAAGCCAGCCCTACCTGGTCACCGCCAGGGTGGCCGGCAGCAAGGGCTACCGGCCGGAGCAATACCAGTACTGGCTCCTGGATGGCTTCACCACCAGTCGGTCCTACCCGTACAGCGATCCCAACCCCCAGGGCCTGCGCTACTTCCGCAACCCGGTGAAGGCGGTGGTGGACGCCCACGACGGCCGTCTCTGGTTCTACGTGAATGACGCCCGGGATCCGGTGCTGCGCACCTGGATCCGGGCCTTTCCCGAGCTGTTCCGGCCGCTATCGGCCATGCCGCGGGCCCTGCTCGCCCACATCCGGGTGCCCAAGAGCCAGTTCGACATCCAGGCGGAGCGGCTGCTGCGCTACCACGTCACCGACGTGCGCACCTTCTACAACGGCGACGACGTCTGGTCGGTGCCCACCGAGATCTACGGCGAGAGCACCGTGCCGGTGTCGCCTTACCACCTCACCCTGCAACTGCCCGGGAAACAGCGCTCCGAATTCGTGCTGCTGCTGCCCTTCACCCCGCTGAAGCGCTCCAACCTGGTGGGTTGGCTGGCGGCCCGCAACGATCCGCCCCATTACGGGGAGCTGATGCTGGTGCGCTTCCCCCAGCAGCGCCTGCTGCTCGGCCCCCAGCAGATCACCGCCCTGATCGATCAGGACCCGACGATCAGTTTCCAGTTCGGTCTCTGGAACCGGCTCGGCTCGCGGTTGTTCCGCGGAAACCTGCTGGTGTTGCCGGTGGGCGAGGGTCTGCTCTACGTGGAGCCGATCTACCTGCAGTCGAAGAGCAACGACCTGCCCACCCTGGTGCGGGTGGTGGTCACCGACGGCCGGCGCTTCGTGATGGAGCGCAGCCTGCGCCGGGCCCTCGAGCGACTGGTGGACGAGGCGCCCCCCGGCAAGGAGGCCGGCAAAGCCAGCAGCCCCCTGCCCCTGCCGGCCGGCACGCCGGTGCCCCTTCCCTGAGCCCCCTGGAGGGTTAGCCGGCCATAAAAAAGGGGGCCCGCGGGCCCCCGTTGAATCGCTACTGAGTCGCTGACGGGACGCCGATCAGGCGGCCACGGCGGTCTTGGGATCCAGGGCGCCCTTGGCGTAGAGGGCGGCGTAGTAGTTGATGTCGCGCTGCTTGATCTTGCTGGCGTTGCCGGCACACCAGAACTGCTGGTAACGGTCGAGGCAGACCTTCTTCATGTAGGCCCGGGCGGGCTTGTTGAAGTGGCGGGGGTCGAAGTTGGCGGGGTCCTTGGCGGCGGCTTCCCGCACGGCGGCGGTGAAGGCGAGGCGGTTGTCGGTGTCGATGTTCACCTTGCGCACGCCGTTGCGGATGCCTTCCTGAATCTCCTCGACGGGGACGCCGTAGGTCTCGGGGATGGCACCGCCGTACTTGTTGATCATGTCCAGCCATTCCTGGGGAACGGAGCTGGAGCCATGCATCACCAGGTGGGTGTTGGGGATGGCCTTGTGGATCTCGGCGATCCGGGAGATGGCCAGCACTTCACCGGTGGGCTTGCGGGTGAACTTGTAGGCGCCGTGGCTGGTGCCGATGGCGATGGCCAGGGCATCCACCTTGGTCTTGGCGACGAAGTCGGCCGCCTCGGCGGGGTCGGTGAGCAGCTGGGAGTGGTCGAGGGAGCCTTCGAAACCGTGGCCGTCCTCGGCTTCCCCCTTGCCGGTTTCCAGGGAACCCAGGCAACCCAGTTCGCCTTCCACACTCACGCCGATGGCGTGGGCCACATCCACCACTTCCTTGGTGACGGCCACGTTGTAGTCGTAGCTGGCGGGGGTCTTGGCGTCGGCCTCGAGGGAGCCGTCCATCATCACCGAGGTGAAACCGTTGGCGGCGGCGCCGTAGCAGGTGGCGGGGCTGTTGCCGTGGTCCTGGTGCATCACCACCGGGATGTCGGGATAGGTTTCCACCGCGGCCAGGATCAGGTGGCGCAGGAAGCTCTCTCCGGCGTACTGGCGGGCACCCCGGGAGGCCTGGAGGATCACCGGGCTGTCGGTTTCGTAGGCAGCCTCCATGATCGACTGCACCTGCTCCAGGTTGTTGACGTTGAAGGCAGGAATGCCGTAGCCGTTTTCTGCGGCGTGATCGAGCAGCAGACGAAGCGGTACGAGCGCCATGGGAAATCTCGCGGTTTTTGGGTGGGTACGGTTGGGGAGAACCGTGGTCGGAGGACGGCTGGCGGGGTCGTCCCGCCGGGTCTGACGGGGAGTCTAGGGGATGCCCTACGGGCCTCCTGTTCCCAGGCGGGCCCAGTCGCAGCAGCGCTGGCTGGTCACGGCTTCGGCCAGTCCAGGCACCATCGGCCGGCGCTCCCGCACCGCCTGCGACCACCAGCCCAGCAGTCGCCTCACCGGGGCGATGCGGCCGTCCTCCCAGGTGCGGCCATAGGCCAGGGCCGGGTCGGCCGGCAGGGGGCGCAGGGCCTCGCCCGGCCGGGCCATCCACAGCTGCATGCCGTGCACGTAGTCGGCCTGGTTGCTGGAGCCCAGCACCAGGGTGGCCTCGCTGCCATAGAGCTCGATCCAGAAGCCCCGACCTGCACGGGCCACCGAGGAGAGGGTCAGCTGGGCGGGAACGGCCCGGCCGCGGTGGTCTGCCAGGTCGAGCTGGATCAGGGCGCTGTCCTCGGCATCCACCAGTCCCATGGCGCCGGAGCCGGCGATGGGCCGCTCGCCGATGGCGGTGCTCAGCCGGGCGCTGAGGCCGCGGCTGGGGCCGATCAGCCAGTGAAGGGTGTCGAAGGCGTGGGTGCCGAGGGCACCGAGCACGCCGCCACCGGCCGCCGCCTGGGAGTACCAGGTGTGGGGCCGGCGGGGATCGGCGCGGCTGCTCATCAGCCAGTCGAAGGTCACCAACCACGGATCCCCCAGCACCCCCTGGGCGACCAGGGCCGCCAGCTGCTGGACGTGGGGCACGGCCCGGTACTCGAAGTCGACCGCCACCACCAGGCCCCGTTCGATGGCGAGGCGCTGCAGCTCCTCCACCTGCTCGGCGTTCAGCGCCACTGGCTTCTCCAGGAGCAGGTGCTTGCCGGCCTCCAGGGCCGCCCTGGCCAGGGCGAAGCGGGGCTCGGGGGGGGTGGCGATCACCACCGCCTCCACGGCGGGATCAGCCAGCAGGGCGGCGAAGTCGTCGAAGGCGGGCAGCTCCGCCGCCTGGCCGGCGGCGGCGGCGCGCTCGGGGCGGGGATGCCAGAGGGCCACCGGTTCGGTGACCGGGCAGTCGCGCAGGGCCGGCAGGATCACCTTCTCACCGAAGCCGAGGCCGGCGACGGCAACGCGCAGGGGAGCGTCAGGCCGTCGCATCGTTCTCCGGGGACAGGCGGGCGGCCGCACAGGCGGCATGCAGCACCCGGATCGTGAGGTTGTCGCCGGCGGCGGCTTGCCAGGTGGCGCCCCAGCGGGGCAGGCCGTTGACGGCCGTGTCCCGGTAAAGCTCCTCGTCGCAATCGAGCTGCATCACGTACAGCTGGCCGACGGGGGGACGGGCATCGTCGGCCGCATCGGCGGCCGCGGCGGGCTGGAAGCGGCTGAGCACGGAGAGGCGACCCTCGCGATCGAAGCGGAGGCTGCCGGAGTCCCACCACTGCCTGCCCTCAGGGCTGGCCTCCACCTCCTGCCAGTCGACCGGACCGGCCCAGACGGCGGCGGGAGCGGCCAGCCAGAGGCCGAGCACGAGCAGGGCAGCCAGCAGCCGGCCCGCGACACGTCCCATGGAGGCCACCTTCACGGTGCGACGGGAAGGGCCTTGCGCACGCTGCCGTGCAGGCGCAGCAGGGTGGCCAGGGTGGCGCGCAGCTCGGGTCTGGGCACGATCGTGTCCACGAAACCGTGGTCCTGGAGGTACTCGGCGGTCTGGAAACCTTCCGGCAGCTTTTCGCCCAGGGTCTGCTCGATCACCCGACGCCCGGCGAAGGCGATCATGGCCTTGGGCTCCGCCAGGATCAGATCGCCGAGCATGGCGAAGCTGGCGGTGACCCCACCGGTGGTGGGGTGGGTGAGCAGGGGCAGGTAGAGCAGCTCGGCGCTGCGGTGGCGCTGCAGGGCACCGGAGACCTTGGCCATCTGCATCAGGCTGAGCATCCCCTCCTGCATGCGGGCGCCGCCGGAGGCGCAGACGATCAGCAACGGGTAGCGGCGGGCGGTGGCCAGCTCGATGAGCCGGGTGAGCTTCTCGCCCACCACCGAGCCCATCGAACCGCCCATGAAACGGAAATCCATCACCCCCAGGGCCAGGGGCATGCCCTCCAGGCGGCAGAGGCCGGTGACCACCGCATCACGCAGGCCCGTGGCCCGCTGGGTGTCCCGCAGCCGGTCGGCGTAGCTGCGGCGGTCCTTGAAGGCCAGCGGGTCGGTGGGGGCCAGATCGGCATCGATCGGCTCGAAGCTGCCCTCATCGGCGATCAGGCGGATGCGCTCGCTGCTGTCGATGCGGTGATGGTGGCCGCACCCTTTGCAGACGCTGGCATTGGCGATCAGATCCTTGCGATAGACCACCAGGCCGCATTCGGCGCACTTGCTCCAGAGGCCATCCCCCTCGTCGGCTTCAGGCCCCTTGCTGGCCCGTACGGCCGGGGCGTTCTTGCGGCGATCGGCGAACCAGTCGAACAGGGACATGGGGCGAAGGAAGCAAGGGTGACGGCTGACCAGTCATTAAAGACCCAGGCCCCACAGGCGCAGCCAGGGGGCGTGGCCACCGATCCAGACGGCGAGAGCACCGGCGGCGAGAAAGGGGCCGAAGGGGAAGGGCTGCTGGCGGCCGAGCCGACCGGTGAGGCGGGCCAGCCCGCCGATCAGCGCCCCACCGAGAACAGACAGGCTGACGGCCAGGCCCAGGCCCAGCGGTCCGAGCCAGGCCCCCATCAGGGCGGCCAGCTTGGCGTCCCCCAGCCCCAGGGCCGGCCGGCCCATGGCCTTCTCGGCCAGGGCACTGAGGGCCTCAAAGCCCAGCAGGCCGGCGGCCACGGCCAGCAGGTGGGAGAACAGCAGGGTGCGGCCGACCACGGCCCCCTGCTGGAAGCCGACGGCGGCGGTGACCGCCAGGCCGAGCAGCACCCCCCAGCGGCAGAGGGGTTCCGGCAGCCACAGGCTGTCGAGGTCGATCAGGGCCAGGGGCAGCAGCCAGCTGGCCAGCAGCCAACCGGCCGCCAGCAGCAGCCAGGGGCTGGGATCGGGCCCCATGGCAGCGGGACGGGCGAACAGCATCGCCACCCAGAGACCGGCGGTGAGCAGCTCCACCAGGGGGTAACGGCTGGCAATGGCGGCGTGGCAGTGGCGGCAGCGGCCACGCAGCAGCAGCCAGCTGAGCAGGGGCAGGTTCTCGAACCAGGCCAGGGAGGCGCCACAGCGGGGGCAATGGCTGCCGGGAAACACCAGCGACTCCTCCCGCGGCAGGCGCCACACCACCACGTTCAGGAAGCTGCCGATGCAGGCGCCGGCCAGGGCCACGAAGGGGGCCAGCAGGGACAGCGGCAGGGCGGACGACAGAAGGGGGGCGGTGGTCATGGCAACGGGCGGCTGGTTCCCCCCCGGGGGCTCCGGCCCCGGGGCGAGCGGGGACGCAGCAGGTCCATCGGCACGAACTGCTCCTCCGGCAGGAGGATCGGCGCCTCGAACACCACCCGTCCCTGGGGGCCGGCGCCGAGAAGCACCACCCCCAACGGCTCAGGAGCGGTGGGGCAGGACTCCAGGAAACGGAAATAGACGCAGCGCCCGTGGCGCAGCAACTCGGCGCTGTTGATGCGATCGAGGCGCAGGGAGCCCTGGTACGGGGTTGCCGAGGACTCCCCGCCACGGATCTGGAAGGAGGGACTGCCGGATCCGGGCGGGGTGATGGTGGGGGGCTGGGCGGTGATGGGATTCACCGGTTCCTTTCGGGCGATCTTAGGGCCGAAAGGAAGATCAAGAGACTGATCTTCAGCTGAGTTTCTTCTGCTCCTCGATCATCTTGTGGATGATCGGAGTGAGGATGATCTCCATCGCGAAGCCCATCTTGCCGCCGTTCACCACGATGCTGGTGGGGCTGGACATGAAGGAACCGTTGATCATGCGCAGCAGGTAGGAGAAGTCGATGCCCCACTTCTCCCGGGCGCCCTTGCGGAAATGAATGATGACGAAGCTCTCGTCAGGGGTGGGGATGTTGCGGCAGATGAACGGGTTGGAGGTGTCCACCGTGGGCACCCGCTGGAAGTTGATGTCGGTGAGGCTGAACTGGGGGCAGATGTGGTTGATGTAGTCGGGCATGCGGCGCAGGATCGTGTCGACGATCGCTTCGGCCGAGTAGCCGCGCTCGGCGTTGTCGCGGGAGATCTTCTGGATCCACTCCAGGTTGGCGATCGGCACCACACCGATCAGCAGATCCACCATCGCGGCCACGTCATAGCCGTCGCCCACCACACCACCGTGCAGGCCTTCATAAAAGAGGAGCTGGGTGCCGGAGGGGATGGGCTCCCAGGGGGTGAACTGGCCCGGCTCGAGGCTGGTGCCCAGGCGAGCGTTGTGCTCGGCGGCTTCCTCCACGGAGTGCAGGTAGTAACGGCGGTCGCCGCTGCCGGTTTCGCTGTAGGTGCGGAACAGCTCCTCGAGCTTGTCGAAAATGTTGGCCTCGGGGCCGAAGTGGGAGAAGTTCTCGCCGCGGGACTGGGCCTCGGCCATCGCCTGCTTCATGGGGCCGCGCTCGAAGCGGTGGAAGCTGTCGCCTTCCACCACCGCCGGGATGATGCCCTCGCGGGAGAAGATGTGCTCGAAGGCCCGTTTGACGGTGCTGGTTCCCGCTCCCGAGGAACCGGTGACTGCCACGACCGGGTGACGCTTCGACATCGACGCAGGGGGGTTCAGAGGCTGTGAGTTTGGCAGGTCGCCGGTCCGCACCCACCGCAGACCTGACCGGACGGGGGCCTCAGCCCGGCAGGGCCGCCAGCAGCTGCTCGCCCATCGCCTGGCAGCCCACCCGGGTGCAGCCTTCGCCCATGAGCAGGTCGCCGGTGCGGTAGCCGGCGGCCAGCACCCGGTCGACGGCGGTCTCGAGGTCGGCGGCGGCGGCCTCCTGCTGCAGGCCCACCCGCAGCAGCATGGCGGCCGACAGCACCATGGCGATGGGGTTGGCCTTGTCCTGGCCCGCGATGTCGGGAGCCGAGCCGTGCACCGGCTCGAACAGGCCGGGGCCATCGGAGCCGAGGGAGGCCGAGGGGAGCATGCCGATCGAGCCGGTGAGCATGGCGGCCTCATCCGAGAGGATGTCGCCGAAGAGGTTGCTGGTGAGGAGCACGTCGAACTGGCGCGGCTCGCGCACCAGCTGCATGGCCGCATTGTCCACGTACATGTGGCTGAGTTCGACGTCGGGGAACTCGGCGTGAATGGCCTCCACCCGGTCGCGCCAGAGCTGGCTGACATCGAGCACGTTGGCCTTGTCGACCGAGCAGAGCCGGCCCCGGCGGCCCGCCGCCAGACGGAAGCCCACCCGGGCGATCCGGTCGACCTCGTGATCGGTGTACACCATCGTGTTGAAGGCCCGCACGCCGCCATCCACCTCGATGCGCCCCTTGGGGGTGCCGAAGTAGATGCCGCCGATGAGTTCGCGCACCACCAGCAGATCCACCCCCTCGATCACCTCGGGCCGCAGGCTGCTGGCACCGGCCAGGGCCGGGATGATCTTCACCGGCCGCAGGTTGGCGAACAGCCCCAGGCCCGAGCGCAGGGCCAGCAGGCCGCTCTCGGGGCGCTGCTCCCGGGGCAGGGCGTCGAAGCGTGGGGCGCCGATGGCGGCGAGCAGCACCGCATCGGCGGCCCGACAGGCGTCCAGGGTGGTGGCGGGCAGGGGCTCGCCGGTGGCATCGATGGCGGCACCGCCGACGGGCTGGGGATCGAAGTGGAGGCTGAAGCCATGGCGGCCACTCACGGCCTCCAGCAGGGTGCGGGCCACCGCGGTGATCTCCGGACCGATGCCGTCCCCCGCGAGCAGGGTGATCCTGTAGCTGGTCATCGCGTAGGGGCGCCGGGCAGCAGGCGAGGCTACTTCTGCAGCTGGCGCAGGGTGCGGGCCATCTCGGGCAGCTTGTTGAAGACGGCGGAGCAGCGCAGCCAGAGCCGGTTGGGGATGGCGGGGTAGCCGCTGACCACCTCACCGGCGGCGATCTCACCGTGGATGCCGGACTTGGAGGAGGCGATGGCCCGATCGCCGATCACGGCCCGGTTAGCGACGCCCACCTGGCCGGCGAGGATCACGCCGTTGCCGAGCACCGCACCACCGGCGATGCCCACCTGGGCGGCAAGGGCACAGCCTTTGCCCGTGACCACGCCATGGCCGACGTGGACGAGGTTGTCGATCTTGGTGCCGGCACCGATGCGGGTCTCGCCGACGGACGGGCGATCGATGGTGGAGCCGCAGCCCACCTCGACACCGTCCTCGAGCACCACCCGGCCGGTCTGGGGCATCTTCACCCAGCCCGAAGCGGTGGGAACGAAACCGAAGCCCTCCGCGCCGATCACCGCCTGCGACTGAACCACACAACCAGAGCCAAGGCGGCTGCCGGGGTGGAGGACGGCGTTGGCGTGGATCTCGCAGCCCTCGCCGAGCTGCACATCCTCGTAAAGAACAACGCCGGGATGGAGCACGCAGCCGGCGGCCACGACGCAACCGGCGCCGATCACCCCATGGGCGCCGACATGGACATCGGCAGCTACAGCAGCACTGGGGTCGACCACGGCGCTGGGGTGGATCCCCGGGGGCTTCGGGGTGGGCGGATGCAGGGCGGCGAGGGCTTCGGCGAAGCCGAGCCGGGGGTTAGCGAGGGCCACCCAGGCCAGGCCGCGCTCGCTGGCCAGCTGCTGGAGCTCCGCATCGGGGGGCAGCAGCAGGGCGGCGGCACCGCTGGCGGCGAGGGCCGCCGCCAGGGCGTTGCCGGGCTCGAGGAAGGCCAGCTGGCCGGGGCCGGCGCGATCCAGCGCTTCGGCACCCGAGATCTCCGGATCCCCTGCGAGGTGCCGCGGGCTGCCGTCCTGCACGGCGCCGATCCGGGTGAGCAGGCTGCTGAAGCGCATTCCCCAGGGGGCGGACGGCCCGGATCGTAGGCCCCACTCAGGGGGCAGGCGCGAGCAGCTCCTGCAGGGGCACGAAGCGGTAGCCGCGACGGCGCAGGTCGGGAACGATGAGGCGAAGCGTTTCCAGGGTGCGGCCGCTGAGGGCCGGGGTGTCGTGCAGCACGAGGATGCCGCCGGGGTGGGCATTGAGCCGCACGAACAGGCGCACGAACCACAGGGGCGGCCGCAGGGTGTCCCAGGGGAAGATCGAACCCAGCACCAGGCGGTAGGAGCGGGCCGCGAGGGCGTCGAGGATGGCCCGGTGGAACCAGCCGCCACCGGGGCGGAACCAGCGCCAGTGCAGCTGGGCGGGGGCGGCGGCCCGGGCGATCGCCCGTTCGGTGTCGGCCAGCTGCTGCTGGAAGGCGGCCGGCGCCAGGGCGGCGGAACGTTCGTCGCACCAGAGGTGGTTGCCGAGGTCGTGGCCCTGCTGCAGGGCCCGGCGGGCGAAGCGCTGGTCGCGCACCAGGTGGGAGCCGATCAGGAAGAAGGTCGCCGGCACCTGCAGTTCCTTCAACAAGGCCAGCAGGGCCTCCGAACCGGGGCCGCTGGGTCCGTCGTCAATGGTGAGGGCCAGCCGCATTGGCCGGCCCCGGCCGCAGAAGACCACAGCCGGACACAGCGGCACCAGCAGCAGGCGGATGAACAACGAGGGCAGCAGCACCACCAGCACCAGCAGATCCAGCAGCAGGACCAGGGCCAGAACGGTGAGGAGCAGGGTCATGGGCGGGGCCAGGCTCAAGAACGATGACACCGGCGGCGCGCCAGGGGCCACCGGCGTCCGGGCTGGCTAGGGCTGGGGGCCGGTTCCGCTCGCCTGCGTGACGCCATGACCGCCCCGAAGAAAGCCGCCTTCGCCAGCAGCGCCAGCCTGCGCGGGCAGGCCCGCACGGTGATCTACTGCCACGGCATCTCCAACATGCCCCCCGAAGGGGTGCTGCGCTCGGAGTGGGACCACGCCCTGTTCGGCGCCAACCAGGGGGAGCGCACCCGCATGGCCTACTGGGTCGACCGGGAGCGCTATCCGGAATCGGCGGGCGTCTCCACCCGGGCGATCGGTGACGACCGGGCGACGCTACAGCCTGGCTCGGAGGCGCTGCTGGCCGCCTCGATCCAGGACAGCGACGCGCCGGCGGAGTCGCAGGCGTTCGTGGACGCGCTGACGGCGCAGCTGGACGCGGCCGCCCAGACGGCGGCCCATCGGGGGGCACCGATGGGGGGGCCGGCGGCGCGATCGGTGGAGGCGAAGGGGCTGTGGAGCCCGGTGACGG
>CALRQM020000038.1:0-26624 GCA_943370335.1 Bordetella parapertussis
GACGACGCCGGAAAGGGCATCGATCTGACCAGCGTTGAGGAATTCGCCGCGGGCATCAGCCTGAGCAACGACCTTGGTGAAGGCGTCGAACATTGAGTTAGCTCCTGTTCTCGACGTCGAACGTCGGGCTTTGGGTGGGTAAGGGGGTGAGTCTGGTGCGTCAGCCCGGTGGTGGCCTGGCCGACGTCGACTGCGTCGTTGCCTTCGATGATCGCCTGGCCTGGGCCGGGCATCGCTCCGAAAGACCTACCTATTGTTGTGCCCCGCGTCCATGGGATGGGGGGACCTTCATAAATGGTCACTAGCCCCAGAATCCCAGCTGCTGCAGCCGTTCTGCCCAGCTTCCCGGATCCCTGGGTTCAAGCTGAACGGTTGTCCTGAAGGATCGGTGTAAAGCAACTCTGGCCGGTGTCCCGCCTGCCAGCAAAAAAGGCCCCCTCGTCGGGGACCTTGTGGAGCCTGTGAGTGGCTGGGGGACGGAGGAGCCTGGGACTCAGCCGTCGTCCCTCTTGCCTTTCCCCTTGCGGGGGGCCGGCTGCTCCGGGCTGCCACCGGTGCCACCCCCGGTCACGGAGACGCTGACGATCCGACCACCCAGGGAGTGGACCAGACGCATGGTCTCGTTCATGCGGGTGAAGGGCACGTTCATGACCATGTCCGCGGTGCGGGAATAGTCGTTGTTGCTCACACCGGTGACGGTGAGGGCCACCTGGCGGGAGCTGCTGAGGCCGGTGCCTCGGGTACCTGCGGAAACCTTCATGGATTCGGTGGGGTAGGGGGAAAGGGCTGGACGGGAAACCCGGTTCAGTTGATCGGGGTGATGCTGGCGATGCGGCCGCCTTCCCGGAGGATCTGCTGCTGGGTCTGCAGCAGCTTGTTGAAGGGGATGAAGCGCACCCGGTTGCTGCGCTTGTGCAGGCGGTAGTTGTTGAAGCCGGCGATCTCCACCCGGAAGGTGCGGCCCTCTTCGCTGGCTCCCACGCCCTGGCGGGTGACACCATCGGTGCTGACCTTGCGGAAGACGCTTCCCCTGGCGTTGGGGCTCACCACCGGCAGGGGGGCTTCCGCATGCACCGACGGATTGAGTCGGGACTGGGTCTTGAGGGTGCAACCGCGGACGGAGGCACCCACACCGCGGGCCAGTTGCATCATGTAGGAGAACTGCAGGCCGTGCTGCCCTGGGGAGTAGAGCCAGCCATGTAGGAACGGAACCACCTCTTCACCGAAGCGGTGCTGATACTCGGCGCTGTCGATGAGGGAATCGATTTCGGCGTCGTAACCCTGCTTCTGCAGAATCGTGAAATGGTGGAGCATCTCGGCTTTGTTCTGCGGAGCCCGGCCGAGCAGATGCTTGAAGTTCAGTTCGATGAAGCGGTAGGGATTGCAGGGTTCGAAGAACTTCGCTCTGTACAAACCACTTTTGGCCACCTGGCGCACGAACTCCCGCACGCTGAGGTAACCGCGCTTGAAGAGGGACTCAGGCCCTTCGAGCCGCTCGCTGGCCATGATGTACTGGTTGCCCAGCACCTGCTTGTAAACGGCGCGGATCAGGGCGGCCTTGTCGTTTTCGGTGGCGTTCGTCCAGTTTTCCTTGTTGCGATCGCTGGAGAAACGCTCGATGCCCAGATAGGCAGCGTTGGCAAGTGTCATGAGCGTGGGGGCCGGGGGAGAAACGTTGGGTAGGAGGTCGGAGGGCAGGGCGCGATTGGCCACTGCCTATCGGCAGACGCCTTCGAGGACGGCTGCAGCAAACGTCCCGATCATGGGCTGCAAGGCGGATCCTATGGGCCTGTCCGCTCGCCACGACAGGGTTTTCAGAATCGTTACAAATCCCCCGACCGGGACGGCCCCGCCCGACCCCGTCAGCCCCTGGCGTTGTGCCCCCTGGCGGGCTGGCCCCACCCCGATACCATCCGGCCATCATCCCGGTGCCGTCATGACTGCTGTTGTGCCCCTGTCCGAGGACGCCTCCCTGCGGTTGGCCGACCAGCTGCAGGTCCTCTCCCAGGTCGCCGAAGCGCTCACCTATCGCCTGTTGGAGCTCGAGGAACGGCTGGAGGGCCATGACGAGCGGATCGGCGAGCGTCTGCAGGAGGTCGCCGGCCTCGAAGCGGCCCATGGGGTGGCCATGGATCAGCGGCTGGGCGACACCGAAGAGCGACTGGCCAGGATCGAGGCGGCGCTTCGGGGCCTGGATCGCACCGGGGGGTCCCGCCATCTGCAGGCGGTGCAGCCGCCGGCGCTGCAGCAGGAGCTGCCGGGCTCCCAGACGGAGGAGGAAAGCTTCGATCTGGGCCAGGAGGAGATTGACCCCTTCCTCGACGAGGGGGAGCAGCCCTTCATGGACGAACTGATCGCCGGCTGAAGCCCCGGGACGCCTCCCTGGCTTACGCCCTCAGTTCTCCATCCAGGCCGGGGGGATCTCGCCGCTGTAGTCGTGGGTGCGATCGAATTCGAACTGCCCGGCCAGCGATCCCCACAGCTGCTCATGGGTGGCCGGATCGTGGCCCCGATCGATGGTGCGCATGCCCCGGGGGTCGATCTCGAAGCTGCTGACCAGATAGGCGAGGCTGCCCTTGCGTTCCACGAGGCAACGGCAACCGGGTTCCACCTCGCCACTGAAGCCTTCGCCCACCTCCCGCACCAGGTAGGTGCAGCCTTCGAGCGGGAGAAGGTCGGCGGCTGTGATTTGCGCGCGTCGCCCTTCGTCTTCGATGGCGCCCCAGAACCGCTGTTCGTCGCACAGGGCCTGGTTGTGGATGATCAGCTCGCCGTCGCGCTGTTCGGCCCGGAGCACCCGGATCCGGTAGGGCGTGCCTGGGGTGATGGCGTAGGTCTGCTCAAGGAGCAGCGAACCCGGCGCGAGCTGGGGCAGCGGCCGGAACTTGACCAGGATGTGGGCGTAGAGGGGCGGGTTGTCGAAGGCCTGGGCCTGGTTGCTGAAGCCAGCGCTCAGCTGCTGGATGAGGCGGGCGAGGGAGCTGCTCATGGGGCGCAACCTAGAGGTCGAGCAGGCGGATCCGGAAGGCGCCCACCTGGCGGGCGGTGGCTGGATCGCCCTGGGCGAAGGGGTGGTCGGCCACGGATCCGAGGATGGCCTCCAGCTTCTCAGCGGCCGACAGACCGTGGGATGGATCCTGGCGGCTGTGGGCCTGCCAGGCTTCGTCGAACGCCTGGGCAAAGCTGTCGGCGTTGTTGAAGATCTGGCTGGATGTCGAAGGCGGCTGGGGCATGGTGATGGGCTGCAGCGCAGTCCGCACGCAATGCCAGGACCCAGATTTGAACTGGGGACACGGCGATTTTCAGTCGCCTGCTCTACCAACTGAGCTATCCCGGCCCGTCGCCGAAGCGACGCTCGGATCTTAGATCACGGCCCGCTGCGGGATCGGTCCCGAGGGGTGCGGGCCAGGCAGAGCATTCCCACCACCGGCCAGCCGAGCGTTTCCAGGGCCAGGGCGGCGTTGCACCCGGTGGCACCGCTGGTGAGGATGTCATCGACGATCAGGATCGGCCGACCCGTGGCTTCGCCAGGGTGGGGACCGCGGCGGCAGTGGAAGGCACCCTCCTGGTTGGCCAGGCGCATGGCCCGCTTCAGGTGATGCTGGCCAAGCACCGGCCGCGACCGCTCCAGCAGGTCGTCGTGGCGGTAGCCCAGCTGGCGGCCCAGCTGGCGGCACACCAGAACGGGCAGGGGGTTGCCACGCCGTTTCCAGCTCGGCACCGGCACCAGCAGCGGCCGCCGCCGCCACTGGGGCAGCCCCTCCGCCAGCACCCGCACCAGGGCGGCGATCCGGGACTCTTCAGGCCGCTGCCGCAATCTGAGCAGCAACCGCCGTAGCTCTCCGTCGTAGGACCCCGCCGCCCACCACAGCAGGGGATCGTTGCCCCGCTGGCCCCCGGCCGGCAGGGGGAGCTGGCGGCGGCAGGTGGGGCAGGGGGCTGCGGCGCCGTGCTGAGGCGGCTGCAGGCCGCGACACAGGGGGCAGGGGGTGGCGGCGATCCAGTCGAGTGGCAGCCGTCCCAGGCGGGCGAGGAGGGTCAGGGGTCTGGCGCCGCACTGGGCGGCGCAGTCGCTGCTTCAAGCTTTCCCGGGGAGCGACCGCAGCATGGCCACCAGGGTGCGGTGGGCGTCTTCGCTGTCGGTGAGGGCGTGGTCGAAGGGCACCTCCACGGGGGCGCCATCCACCTCGAGGCGCATGGCCTCGGGCCCCACGGCCAGCAGGCGGGCCTCCTGGGCCTCGGAGCAACCGCCGTAGTGCCGGGCATAGGCCAGGACGGCCTCGGCATGGTCGTCGTTCATGTGCTTGCAGATGCGGTCGCTCACCGCGGCGGTGAGGGGGTCGGCGGCCATGGGGTCAGGGCGGATGGGGGGATTCTGGGCTCAGGCGCCGGCGAACCGCTGCCAGAGCAGCAGGCCCAGACGCACTCCGCTGAACCCCACAAAGCCGGCCAGCACGATGAACAGCGCGATGGAGACGATCGAGCTGAGGCGTTCGTTCATGGCCGTCGGGGTGGTGGTTCAATCTCCATCCTGAAGCTGGCCCTGGCCAGCAGGGCCATGCCCAGGGCCGCCGTGCGTTTCGGCCGGTTCAGCACCGGGATCCCCAGGGCCCGCGAGCGCAGAGCACGCCACTGGCTGTTGCGGGCGCCGCCACCGACGCTGATCACCCGCTGCAGGGCCGGCGCCCCCAGCTGCCGCAGCCGATGCCAGCCCGTCGCCTCAATGGCGGTGAGGCCTTCGAGCAGGGCCTGCAGGTAGCGGGCATCGCTGATGGGCCTCGGCTCCAGGATCGGCTCCAGTTCCGGGTCGTCCACGGGAAAGCGTTCACCTTTGCGGCTCAGGGGGAGCAGCTTCAGCCCCGTCGGGCGGTCCGGAGCGATCTGGCGGCTCAGCTCCGCGATCCGTGCGTCATCGAAGAAGCGCCGCAGCACCCCGGCGCCGGCGTTGGAGGCACCCCCCGCCAGCCAGCGGCCGGCCACCCGGTGGTTGCTGAGGCCAGCACCGGCCAGGGGGGCCGCCACGAACTGCTTCAGCACCAGGGTGGTGCCCAGCACGGCGATGCCATCGCCGGCCTGGGGGTCGGCGGCGAGCACGGCGGCATTGGCATCGGTGCTGCCTGCCACCACCTGGCAGTCCCTGGGCAGGCCGAGGCACGCCGCCGCCGCTGGGGCGAGCGGGCCCAGCAGGCTGCCGCTGGAGCGGATCTGTGGCAGCGCCTCCATTCCCAGGCCTTGGGCCACACCAGCGAGCCAGTTTCCCTGCTGCAGATCCCAGCCCAGGCGCACGTTGTTGCCCTCCTCGCCCCAGCGCCAGTCGCCCAGCAACCAGCCCATCAGCCAGTCGGCCTGGTGGCGCACCAGCAGGCCCGGCCCCAGCCCCGTTTCCCTGGCCAGGGCCAGCAGGCGCAGGGCCCGGGCCAGGCTGCCGCTGGGGCTGGCGGCCGGATGGCTGGGGGCGCTGCCGGACGCCTGGCCCAGAAGCGCCGTGATGGCCCCGGACTGGTCCGTGCAGGCCAGGTGGTAAGGCAGGGCCTGCCCCAGGGGCGGCGGCAGCAGGCGGCCATCGGCCCCGCAGGCCAGCAGGGTGCCTGAGGTGCCATCGATGGCAACCGCCCCCACCCGGCGGCGGATCTCTTCGGGAACGGTGGCCAGCAGCGCGATCAGCCCCTGGCGCCAGGCCTCAGGCTCTTCCAGGCGACCGGGGTAGGGAGACTGCCGGCTCAGCAGCGGGTCGTCCGGCTGGCCGCCGGCGACACCGGCTTCCTCCAGAACGGCCAGGCGCAGGCCACTGCTGCCGAGGTCAACCCCCAGAAACAGCGCTGACACGGCTCGCCGTGGCCTGCTTCAGGGTGGCGGCGATGGCGGTCACGTCCTCCCAGGGAAGGTCGAGGTCCTTTCGGCCGAAGTGGCCGTAGGCCGCCACGTCCTGGTAAAAGCGTCCGCCCCGCTGCTGGGGCAGTTCCCGCAGACCGAAGGCCTCGATGATCGCGCCGGGCCTCAGGTCGAAATGCTCCTGCACCAGGGCGGTGAGGTCGGCATTGTCGAGGGCACCGGTGCCGAAGCTCTCCACCAGGATGCTCACGGGCCGGGCCACGCCGATGGCGTAGCTCAGCTGCACCTCGGCCTTGTGGGCCAGGCCAGCGGCCACAAGCGCCTTGGCCACGTAGCGGGCCGCGTAGGCGGCGGAGCGGTCGACCTTGGTGGGGTCTTTGCCCGAGAAGGCACCGCCGCCGTGGCGGGCATAGCCGCCGTAGGTGTCGACGATGATCTTGCGGCCCGTCAGTCCGGCGTCGCCCTGGGGGCCGCCCACCACGAACTTGCCGGTGGGGTTGACGTAGAAGCGGGTGCCTTCCCTGGTGGGCTTCAGGGGCAGATCGTCGGTGGCGGGGAGCACCACGTGCGTCCAGAGGTCGTCCTTGATGCGCTGCTGGACGGCCTTCTCCTCGCTGATCCCCTCCACTTCGGCGGTGTGCTGGGTGGAGATCAGGATGGTGTCGATGGCCACGGGGCGGTTGTTCTCGTACTCCACGCTCACCTGGGTCTTGCCGTCGGGGAGCAGGTAGCCGAGGCTGCCGTCGTGGCGCACCTGGGCCAGCCGCAGGGCCAGCCGGTGGGCCAGGCTGATGGGCAGGGGCATCAGCTCCGGGGTTTCGTCGCAGGCGTAGCCGAACATGATGCCCTGGTCGCCGGCGCCCACCTTGTCGAGGGGGTCGCCGTCGTGGTCGTCGGCCTCATCCACGCCCTGGGCGATGTCCGGCGACTGCTGATCGAGGGCGATCAGCACGGCGCAGCTCCTGGCATCGAAGCCACCGGCGCGGGCGCCGCTGTAGCCGATCTGTTCGATCACGCCCCGCACCAGGGTGTTGAAGTCGACCCGGGCGTTGGTGGTGACTTCCCCCGTGATCAGGCAGAGGCCGGTGTTGACCACCGTCTCGCAGGCTACCCGGCTGGCGGGGTCCTGGGCCAGCAGGGCGTCGAGTACGGCATCGCTGACCTGGTCGCAGATCTTGTCGGGGTGGCCTTCCGTCACCGATTCAGAGGTGAAGACGAAACGGCTCATGGGGGAATGCGATCAGTCGATGGATGAGCTTATTCCCATCGCTTCTCCCCTCAGGCAGGGGTGGACGGAGCTGTCAGCGTCGAGGCGCTGGGCCGAACCACGCGGAGTTCCCGCCAGTGATCCAGCTGCAGGAAGGAGTCATCCAGTTCCACCGGCCGCCGCCAGCCGGCCCGGTAGCCGAGCACCACCGGCACCCCGGCGGCACGGGCCATGCGCAGGTCGCTGTTGGCGTCACCGATCAGGGCGCAGCTCTCCACGGCCACGCCCAGTTCGGCGCAAAGGCCATGCACGGCGGCGGGGTCTGGCTTGCGGGGCTGATGTTCGGCGCTCCAGATGGCCTGCACGTAGGACGCCAGATCATGGGCGGCCAGGAACGCTTCGATGCCGTCGACATGGTCGTTGCTGATCACGGCGCAGCGCACCCCCGCCAGCCGCAGGGACTCCAGCAACGGGCGCAGGCCGGCGGTGGGGGATGGCCGCCGCTCGCTTCCCTGGCCGTGCAGGGCATCGGTGCGGGCGAAGACGGCTTCGGCCATGGCCAGGGCTTCGGGCCAGCCCAGGCCGACCTGCACCAGGGCGGTGGCGGTGGCCACCAGGTTCTGGTCGCGGCTGGCCACCGCCATGGTGCCGGCGGGATGGACGCCTTCAGGGGCAAGGCCGTAGGCGCGGTGGAGCAGGTCGCCCAGGTCGCGGTGCCGTTCAGGGTCGCCGGTGGCCAGATCGGCCATGGCCAGACAGTGAAAGACCCTGGCCTTGGCCAGGGCCACGAGCATGGGCTCGCTGTGGCTGATGGTGCCGTCCTTGTCGAACAGCACCGCCTCCATTTGACGATCCCCGCAGGGAAGGGGTGTGTCCCGCAACGACAGAAGCACCATCGTCAGAGGGCCGGAGCCGGGGACTTCATTCGAGCGAGACGCCCATGGGCTCGTTGTCCTCCGCCTGCTCCAGCAGCATCTGCTTGTAGCGGGCGGCCATTTCCTCGGCCTTGTCGAACACCTTCTGGGGATCGCTCAGCATGTCGCCGGGTTCCGGCTCGAGGGCCTTGGTGGACAGCGAGATCCGGCCCCTCTCGGCGTCGAGATCGATGATCATCACCTTCATCTGATCGTTGACATTGAGCACCGTGTGGGGCGTCTCGATGTGCTCGTGGCTGATCTCGGAGATGTGCAGCAGACCGCTGACACCGCCGATGTCGATGAAGGCGCCGTAGGGCTTGATGCCCCTGACCGTTCCCAGCACCACTTCGCCCACTTCGAGGCGATTCATCTTGCGCTCCACCAGGGCGCGGCGATGGCTCAGCACCAGGCGGTTGCGCTCTTCGTCCACCTCCAGGAACTTGAGGGGGAGGAAGTCGGCCACGAGCTCCTCCTTGGCCTTGCGGGTGCTGATGTGGCTGCCGGGGATGAAGCCCCGCAGGCCCTCCACCCGCACCAGCGCGCCGCCGCGGTTGGTGGCGAACACTTCGCTGTAGATGGTGGCGTCTTCCTTCTGCAGCTGGCGCACCCGCTCCCAGGCGCGCTGATACTCGATGCGGCGCACCGAAAGGGTGAGCTGGCCGTCTTCGTTCTCCTCGCTGAGGATGAAGAATTCGCGCACCTCCCCGGGCTCGAGCACGTCGGAGAGATGCTCGACCCGGTTGATCGACACCTCCTGGAGAGGCATGAAGGCGGCGGTCTTGGCGCCGATGTCGATCATGGCGCCCTTCGATTCAAGGGCGAACACGGTGCCGTTGACGACGTCACCCGGCTTGAAGTTGTAGTCGTACTTGCTGAGCAGAGCCGCGAACTCGTCCAGCGTGAAGCCCACACCGTCGCCGTCCCGAGCGCTGACCCTGCTGCTGGAGTCGTCGGCGCTGGGCACCTCTTCCGGGATCGCCAGATCGAGTTCCGCTGTGATCTCGATGTCGGCGGCCTCCTCGCTGCTGATCGGCGTGAGGGCCTCGAGGGTGTCAGCTTCGGAAGAAGGAGTGAGGGTCATGGAGCTGGGGCGGTCTGCCGGTGGCAGTGCGAAGGAACGGGGTGACTGCCCGCCTGCAGCGCACACCCGATCGATCACTCTATCAATGGGCCGGCAGAACAGCCGCTCGACGCGCCGGAGCCGGCCTCAGCCGACCACCACCAGGCGGTTCTTGGTCTTGCCCCGGTTCCCCAGGCCCTCCAGGGTGGCCACGAAATCGCTGACGCTCTGGAACTGGCGGTAGACGGAGGCGAAGCGCACGTAGGCGACTTCGCTCATCTCCCGCAGGCGCTGCAGCACCAGCTCCCCGATCTCGTTGCTGCTGACCTCACGGCCGGCCCGCTGCTGCAGCACCAGTTCGATGTCGTCGACGACGGCCTCCAGCCGGGAGGGTTCGAGGCCTGTTTTCTCGCAGGCCCTCAGCAGCCCATGCAGCAGCTTGCTGCGGTTGAAGGTTTCCCTGCTGCCGTTGCGCTTGACCACGGTGATGGGGACAGTCTCGACCCGTTCGTAGGTGGTGAAGCGAAAATCACAGTTGAGGCACTCCCTGCGTCGCCGCACACTGCGTCCGGAATCGGCGGCCCTTGATTCCAGAACACGGCTATCGGTGTGTTGGCAGGAGGGACATTGCATCCCTGGGCACGCTTCCAAGTGTTGGGAGTGTAAACAGCTACGCGCACAAAGAGAAGGGCTTGCCTTCCAGGTGGGGGCCCAGGCAAGAAAAAACCCCTGGTTTCCCAGGGGTTGAATCAATCCGGAAGCGTGGTCACTTGCCGATTTTCGGGGGATCGCGGAAGGCGATCGCGAAAAAGAGCGTGGAGATGGCCAGGGCCAGGATCAGGATGTAAGCGAAGCTCTCCATGGGAATCCTCGGGGGGGCTGGCGGTCAGCTGAGGGGGGAGCCGGCCGGGGGCACGAAGCCCTCGGGCAGGCGTCGGGTGGAACGGTCGCCCAGCTTGGCGAACAGACCGAATTCCACCTGCTCACCGAGATCGGGGTCGATACCGGCGAAGACATCACGGTAGAGGGTGCGGGCACCGTGCCAGATGTGGCCGAAGAAGAAGAGCAGGGCGAAGCAGGCATGGCCGAAGGTGAACCAGCCGCGGGGGGAACTGCGGAAGGTGCCGTCGGAGTGGTAGGTCTCGCGGTCGAACTCGAAGGCCTCGCCGAGCTGGGCCTTGCGGGCCAGTCGCTTGACGTCGGCTGGATCAGTGAACGTCTGACCGTTGAGAGCTCCGCCATAGACGGTGGCCGTCACGCCCTGCTGCTCAAAGGAGTACTTCGCCTCGGCACGACGGAAGGGGATGTCGGCGCGGACGATGCCCTGCTCGTCCTGGAGGACCACAGGGAAGTTCTCGAAGAAGTTGGGCAGGCGACGGACCTCGAGGTCATGGCCCTCCTTGTCGGTGAAGGAGATGTGCCCGATCCAGGAGGTGGGCAGGCCGTCACCGTTAATCATCGGGCCGACGCGGAACAGGCCGCCTTTGGCAGGACTGTTGCCGACGTAGTCGTAGAAGGCCAGCTTCTCGGGGATGGCCGCGAAGGCCTCCGCCTTGGTGGCGCCGTTGTCGATGGCGGTCTGGACGCGACGGTTGATCTCCGTCTTGAAGTAGTTCTGATCCCACTGGTAGCGGGTCGGGCCGAACAGCTCCACAGGGGTGGCCGCTGAGCCATACCACATGGTTCCGGCGACGATGAAGGCCGCGAAGAACACCGCCGCGATGGCGCTGGCCAGCACCGTCTCGATGTTGCCCATGCGGAGCGCCTTGTAGAGGCGTTCCGGCGGTCGGGTGGTGATGTGGAAGATGCCGGCGATGATGCCCACGATGCCGGCGGCGATGTGGTGGGCCACGATGCCTCCCGGGTTGAAGGGGTTGAAGCCTTCAGGTCCCCAGGAGGGCTGCACCGCTTCGAGGTGGCCCGTGAGGCTGTACGGATCCGAGATCCACATCCCCGGTCCGAAGACCCCGGTGAGGTGGAAGGCTCCGAAGCCGAAGCAGCCCAGGCCGGCCAGCAGCAGGTGGATGCCGAAGATCTTGGGCAGATCGAGGGCTGGCTCCCCGGAGCGGGGGTCCTGCCAGATCTCGAGATCCCAGTAGGTCCAGTGCCAGATGGCGGCAAGAAAGAGCAGGCCACTGAAGATGATGTGGGCCGCAGCCACGCCTTCGAAACTCCAGAAGCCGGGGTCGACGCCGGTTTCACCGGTGACGCTCCAGCCCCCCCAGCTGCCGGTCACGCCCAGGCGGGCCATGAAGGGCATGACGAACATGCCCTGGCGCCACATGGGGTTGAGGACCTGGTCGGAGGGGTCGAAGATCGCAAGCTCGTAGAGCGCCATGGAGCCGGCCCAGCCGGCTACCAAGGCGGTGTGCATGAGGTGCACGGCCAGCAGTCGGCCCGGGTCGTTGATGACGACCGTGTGCACCCGGTACCAGGGCAATCCCATTGGGGGGTCAGGTCTGGGTTGACAGTTGCCGAAGCCGATCGCCGGAGCGATGACGGCTAAGGAGACGCTCGGTGGTTACCGATCCGTGCTGGCGATGGTAAGGGTTGCGGGCAACACCGCGGGGCCCCAGGTAACGGACCGCAACGGCGCGATTCACAATGGGAGCCATCCCTTCCCTCGAGAGGCTTCCGCCATGCCCGTGATCCGGTTCGTCCGTGAGCAGCGCGACGTGGAGTGCTACCCGGGGGAAAATCTGCGTGAGGTGGCCCTGCGCGAGGGCATCGAGCTCTACGGCCTCAAGGGCCGCCTGGGCAACTGTGGCGGTTGCGGCCAGTGCATCACCTGTTTCGTGGAGGTGGTGGAGGGGGGCGCCGACAACGCCCTCACCGAGCAGACCTCGGTGGAACTGCTGAAGCTGAAACGGCGCCCCCAGACCTGGCGGCTGGCCTGTCAGGCCCTGGTGCAGAAGTCGGTGATGGTGCTCACCAGGCCCCAGGTGGGACTCGGGGATCGGGAGGGCGAACTGAGCCGGGCCCGTTCCCTGGCCCTGCCGGAAGGCCCCACCGCCTGGCCCGAGCCCCCCGCAGCGCCAGAGGACGGGGAGTCCGAGGCGCCAGAGACGCCTCCCGAAGCAGCCGGGGCTCCATCCACAACGAGCGGTGAAGGGGGCGTCCTTCCTGCCGATGGGCGGTGATACCTTCTCAGAACCTCTCCAGCAGTCATGGAAACCAACGACCTCGGCTTCGTTGCCAGCCTCCTGTTCGTTCTGGTTCCCGCCGTCTTCCTGATCATTCTCTACATCCAGACGAACAGCCGCCAGGGCGGCTGATCCGGGTTCAGCGGGCCCGCCCCTCCGGTTCCCTCACCAGCAGCACCGGGGCCGGAGCGTGCACACGGATGTAGTCGCTCACCGAGCTGCCCAGCAGCTTGTCCAGATCCACCAGGCCCCGGGCCACCAGCGGCCGACGGTCCTGGGAAGCGATCACCACCAGATCGGCCTTCACGTCCTCGGCGGTGCCGCAGACGCCCCGGGCGATGTCACCGGTGCGGTGCAGGCCCTTCATCTCCACCCCGAAGCTGCGGGCCCGCTGGATGGCCTTCAGCAGCACCTCATCGCCGGGGGTGCGCCCCCCCCGGGAGGGGGTGATGTCCTGGCGGGACACATGCACCCCGGTGAGGCTGCCGCCGGGGATCCCCTGCACCAGCTCACAGGCCAGCCGCAGGGCGTCATCGCCCACCCCGGTGCCGTCAATGGCTACCAGGACCCGGTTGATGGCCTTCACGTAGAGGTCGTCGCGCACCAGCAGCATGGGCCGGGTCGACAGCTGGAAGACGTACTGGCTGGTGCTGTTGCCCAGGATCGACTGCAGCCTGCCCAGGCCCCGCGATCCCATCACGATCAGATCGGCGTCCAGCTCATCGGCCACCTTCAGCACGGTCAGCTTGGTGTCGCCCTCGCGCACCACGGTGTTGACCTCGCCTGGGGTGAGACCGAGTCGCTCGATGGCCTCCTTCACCAGAATCTCGGCCTGCTGGCGATGGCTTTCCAGGTCGAGCCCCCCTTGCTCGGGGATCACGTGCAGCAGGTTGATCCGGGCCTGGCGGCAGGGAGGGATGTCGCGCAGGAGGCGGACCATCTCCTCGACATGGCCCTTGCCGGAATCGGCGATCAGCAGGTTGCGGAACACGGACATCAACGTGGCTCGGCATCAGCCTATGGCTGATCCCCTTTCCGCCATCCCCCGTGGTGAAGACCGTGATGCAGTGTTCGGATGAGGCCTGGTGGCACCTGCGGCGGCGGGTGCTGCCCCAGCACACCGACCATGCCGGGGTGATGTGGCATGGGGCCTACCTGGCCTGGCTGGAGGAGGCGCGCGTCGAGGCCCTGGACGGGGCGGGCCTGGCCTATAGCGCCCTCTCCGCCCGGGGGCTGGAGCTGCCTGTGGTGGGGCTGCGCATCGATTACCGCCGGGCCCTGCTCCACGGCGAGAGCGTCGAGATCCGCAGCCGGGTGCTGCCGCGGCTGGGAGTGAAGTTGCCCTGGCACAGCCAGTTCATCGCCCCCGATGGGGGGGTGGCGGCGGAAGCCAGCGTCGATCTGGTGCTGGTGGATCTCTCCGGTGGCCCCTCGCAGCGGCGCTTGCTGCGGCGGTTGCCGCAGGATCTGGAGCAGGCCCTGGTGATCCTGCGCTCCGGTCCGCACCACGCCAGCGTCCAGCCATAGTACGCTTGTACTGCTGTTTGGGCGATGGGGCGCGGGGATGGGAGATCTGGTGCAGGGGGTCTTCCCGCGCCGCGGGGCCCCGGTCTGGGATCGGCGGCGGCGCCTGTGGTGGCTGCTTTGGAGCCGTTGCCCCGGTCTCGGCTGGCAGCGGCTGCGGGCCCTCGAGGCCAGCTGTGGCGGACTGGCCGCCGCCTGGCAGGCGCCCGCCGATGAGCTGGCGGCGGTGCCGGGCCTGGGGACAGGGCTGGTGGCGGTGGTGGAGCGGTTTCGCCATCGCTGGGGCCCCCGGCCCCTGGAGGCCTTCGCGCCCCGGTGCCGCTTCGGCCGTGGGGTGCTGGTGCCCGGGGATCGGGGCTGGCCCGCGGGTCTGCGGGAGCTGCAGCGGCCCCCCCTGCAGCTGTGCTGGCGGGGGAGGGGCAGCCTCTGGCCCCACCTGGGCCTGCGGCGCTCTGTGGCAGTGGTGGGCACCCGTCGCCCGTCCCTGCATGGCCTCTCGATGGCCCACGCCATCGGCGCCGCCCTGGCCGAGGCGGGCTGGCCTGTGCTGAGCGGTCTGGCCGAAGGCATCGATGGGGCCACCCACGAGGGATGTCTGGCGGCTGGGGGTGCCCCGGTGGGGGTGCTGGGCACGCCGCTGGGCCGCGCCTACCCCCTGCACCATGCGGCGCTGCAGGGTGAGGTGGCCCGCAAGGGCCTGCTCGTGAGTGAGCTGGCCGAGGGCGCCAGCGTCCGGGCCGGCAGCTTCGCGGCCCGCAACCGCCTGCTGGTGGCCATGGCGGCCGCGGTGGTGGTGGTGGAGTGCCCGGTGGAAAGTGGGGC
Organism: Bordetella parapertussis; assembly: GCA_943370335.1. Classification (GTDB taxonomy): domain Bacteria; phylum Cyanobacteriota; class Cyanobacteriia; order PCC-6307; family Cyanobiaceae; genus Cyanobium. The sequence continues at coordinate 14,506 of CALRQM020000038.1, forward strand.
GCTGCATTCGGCCGAGCTGGCCTGGCAGCTGGAGATGCCGCTCTGGGTGGTGCCCGCCGATGCCGGCCGCGCCTCGGCCATGGGCAGCAACCGTCTGCTGGCCAGGGGCGCCACCCCCCTGCTTCTCCCCGCCGACCTGATCGGCCAGCTGGGCAGGGGCCCCCTTGCCCCGCGGCCCCCCGCCGCCGCCCCTGCCCCGGCCTGGGGGCTCCAGGGGGCGGAGGCTGAGGGGCTGCTGGACGCGGTGGGCGGTGGCGCGAGCCTCGAGCAGCTGAGCCTGGCACTGGATCGCCCCATGGCCGAGCTGATGCCCCGGCTGCTGGAGCTGGAGCTGGCCGGGCTATTGCGGGCCGAGGCCGGCCTCTGCTGGCGCCCCTGCTGAGGCCGCCCCTGCTGAGGCCGCCACTGCTGATTAGGCTCACTGCATGGTTTCCCAGGTCGGCACCGTCCCCGTCCCTGCGCCCCCGGCGGATGCCCCTGACGCCCCGCTGATCACGGCGTCGGAGCTGCTGGCCTGGCGTCGCCGCCTCCTGGCCCTCGGCGGGGATGGCGCCGCCCTCGACTGGCTGCTGGATCTGGGCGCAGGTCTGCGCTGGAGCCAGCTGCAGGCGCTGTGGTGCCACCCGGAGGCCGAGGTTCGCCTCCAGGGCTCGCTGGAGGCGCTGGAAGCCCTCTGGCGCCGCCATCTCCACACCCACGAGCCCCTCCAGTACCTGGTGGGCCGCTGCCCCTGGCGCGACCTCGAGCTGCCAGTGGCGCCTGGGGTGCTGATCCCCCGGCAGGAAACGGAGCTGCTGGTGGATCTGGCCCTGTCCCTGTGGCCTTCAGAGCGCCCCGAAGCCCGCTGGGCCGACCTGGGCACCGGCTCCGGTTGCCTGGCCATCGCCCTGGCCATCGCCCTGGCCCGCAGCCGTCCCGCCAGTCGTGGCTTCGCCGTGGAGGCCAGCCCCGAGGCCTTGATCCAGGCCGACGCCAACCTGACCCGCTGGGAGCTGCAGGGCCGCGTCTCCCTGCTGGCGGGTGACTGGTGGCAGCCGCTGGCGCCCTGGTGGGGCGCGCTGGATCTGGTGGTGAGCAACCCCCCCTACATCCCCAGCGCCACCGTGTCAGCACTGGAGCCGGTGGTGCGGGATCACGAACCCCGCCTGGCCCTCGATGGCGGCCCCGACGGGCTGGCGGCCATCCGTTCGATCGTGGCCGGCAGCTCCAGGGGCCTGGCCCCCGGCGGCCTGTTGCTGCTGGAGCACCACCACGGCCAGAGCGAGGCGGTTGCTGCACTGCTGCGCGCCGCCGGTCTGGAACGGCTCGCGGTGCATGCCGACCTCGAGGGCCGGGCCCGCTTCGCCAGTGGCTGGAGGCCCGGCGCACGATGAATGCTGCTTCACAACTGGCCAGGTGCCTGGCGGAGGGGGAGGCGGTCCTGTTCCCCACCGACACCCTGCCGGCCCTGGCTGCCCGGCCCGAGGCGGCCGCCCTGCTCTGGCAGCTGAAGCAACGTCCTGCCGACAAGCCGCTGATCCTGATGGGGGCCGACCTGCCCCAGCTGGTCGAGGCCCTGGGGGTGCCCTGGCCACAGCCCTGGATCGAGCAGGCCCGGCTCAGCTGGCCGGGGGCCGTCACCCTGGTGCTTCCGATCGCCGGAGCCCTGACGAGCCATCTCCACCCCGGCGGCACGAGCCTCGGGCTGCGGGTCCCGGCCTGCGCGCGGGCGCGGGAGCTCCTGCGCCTCAGCGGCCCCCTGGCCACCACCAGTGCCAACCGTTCCGGTGAGCCCCCGGCCACCACGGCGGCCGAGGCGGCGCGCCAGTTCCCCACCCTGCCCCTGCTCCAACCCCTGCCCTGGCCCGCAGGTTCCGGACAGGCGAGCACGGTGCTGGCCTGGAAGGGGCCGGACCAGGGAACCGGCCGTGGGAGCGAATGGACCGTGCTCCGGCCCGGGGCCGCCGTGGCGCCGGGGCCAGGGGGCGCCTGATGCTGCCGCTCCTGCTGGTGGTGCTTCTGGCGGTGGGCCTGAGCCACTGGTTGCTGGTGCCCCTGGTGCATCTGGCCACCCCCCTGTTCAACCTGGGCTGGCTGGGCTGGCTGGCTCTGGCGTCGCTGCTCTGGCTGTTCGCCGGAGCATGATGCCCTGATTCGGAAGGCCCGGCCCGCGGCCGGATCCACCCCCTGGCGCCGACGGAGGCGTGCCGACCGCCCCATGACCCTTGCCAGCGCCGGCGATCCCGGACTCGCCGCCTTTGGCTCCAGCCTCACGGCCATCACCCTGGCCGAGCTGGGCGACAAGACCTTCTTCATGGCCCTGATCCTGGCGGCGCGCCATCGCCCCCGCTGGGTGTTCGTGGGGGCCTTCGCCGCCCTCACCCTGGTCACCCTGTTGTCCCTGGGCATGGGGTACGGCCTCAGGGAGTGGCTGCCCCAGACCATCGTTCCCTGGCTGGCGGCGGCCCTGTTCCTCGGCTTCGGCGTCAAGCTGCTGGTGGATGCGGCCGGCCTGCCCGCCGATGCCGCCAGGGAGGAGGCCCAGGAGGCCAGGGAGGCGATCGACGCGGCCGAGAGCGATGGCAGCATCCGTGGCCCGGGTGCCGTGATCTGGGAGGCCTTCGTGCTGGTGTTCCTGGCCGAACTGGGGGATCGCACCCAGTTCGCCACCATCTTTCTGGCGGCGGCGCCGGCCTTCACCTTCGCCGGCCTGCTGGCCGGCACCCTGCTCGGCCATGCCCTGGTGACCTGGCTGGCGGTGGGTGCGGGCCAGTGGATCGGCGGCAGGATCAGCGAGAGGGTGCTCTACCGCCTCAGTGGTGGCCTTTTCCTGGCCTTTGGCCTGCTGTCGCTCTGGCAGGCCATCGGCTGAGGCCCTTCAGCGGGAAGCCGGTTGCTGCAGATCCCAGCGGAACAGCCCCCGCAAGGTGGGCTGCTGGAACGGGCCTTCCTCCATCGTCGGGGTGAAATCCACCCGTTCGTTGACAGGCACCGTCAGGGGGCGCGCCGGGGGGCCGACGGCCGGCAGCGTTTTGCCCCCAGCCGTTGGCGCCGGGCCGCTGGGATCGGCGTAGCGGGTGCGGATGCCGGGGCTGCCCAGGATCTTCGCGCCGGAGGGGACGGCTGGCTGAGGCTGGAGCGGTGGTGGTGGGCCCTGGGCCAGGTCGCCAGCGAGGGCGATCAGCCCCCCCACCAGCCAGGCATGGCACGACATGGCCTCCCGCTCGCTGTGCTGGGGAGATGGTAAGGGCGGCGGATCCGTTTCCCTGTCCAGGCAAGCCGGCTAACGGATTTGAACCGATGGCCTTCGCTTTACAAAAGCGCTGCTCTACCACTGAGCTAAGCCGGCATGGGCCCTTGGCCCGGCCCAGCCTATCCCTGGGCCAGGGCCCAGAGGAGGAGCTGGGTGCGGCTGCGGCAGCCGGTCTTGGCCAGCAGGTGGGAGACATGGTACTCCACCGTGCGCGGGCTCAGCACCAGCTGGGCGGCGATGTGGCGGTTGCTGTCGCCCTGGCGGAGCAGATCGAGCACCCGTTGCTCCGCTGGGGTGATCGCCACCGGGAACGCTTCCGCCAAGCCCTGCCATCACTGCACTGCCTGCAGCGTTCCCGCCGGCCGTCGCCCGGGCTGGGTGGCCTCAGTCCGGATCGGCGGGGGAGGGGTCCTCGGTCGGTTCGCTGGTCAGGGGAACGGCCAGCTCCTGCGGGGCTTCGGGGTCGGGGGCTTGGGCCATGCCCACGGCGGCGGCCGCCGCCACCAGGGCCGGCAGGGGACGGGCCCGCTTGATCGGCCGGTTGGCCACCAGGGCGGTGACCCGGTCCTCGGTTTCGAGGCTCACGTCGCCTTCCTCGATGTCGATCTCCACGTAGCGCTGCACCACCTCGAGGATTTCGCGCCGCATCTGCTCAAGCAGTTCGGGATTGAGATCACTGCGGTCGTGGGCCAGCACCAGCTGCAGCCGCTCCTTGGCCATGGTGCCGCTGGGTTTCTGGCGCCCCAGCAACCGTTGGATGAAATCGAACAGCGTCATGGTGCTCAGAAGAGACCGGTGGTTTTGCGGATCTTGTTCATCAGCCGGGCGCGCAGGCCCTTGCGGGCCTTGGAGGGATCCTCCAGGGGGATGTCCTCACCCCGCAGGCGCCGGGCGATGTTCTGGTAGGCCTTCGCGGCGGGGGATCCGTTGCCGTTGAGGGTGAGCGGTTCCCCCCGGTTGGTGGACACGATCACCTGCTCGTCCTCCACCACCAGGCCCACCAGGGGCAGAGCCAGGATGTCGGTGACGTCGTCGACGCCCAGCATCTCCTGGCTGGCCATCATCCGGGGACGCACCCGGTTGAGCACCAGCTGCACCGGTGCCACCCCGCGGGTGTTGAGCAGGCCGATCACCCGGTCGGCATCCCGCACCGCGGACACTTCCGGGGTGGTGATCACGATCGCCTCGCGGGCGGCGGCCGCAGCGTTCTTGAAGCCGTCCTCGATCCCCGCCGGGCAGTCGATCAACACGTAGTCGGCCCGCTCGGCCACCATGGCGACGATGCGCTGCATGTCCTCGGGGGTGAGCCACTCGAGCATCCGGGGATTGCCGGCGGGCAGCAGGGCCAGGTTGGGCTCCTGCTTGTGTTTCACCAGGGCCTGCTCCAGCCGGCAGGTCTCGGCCAGCACCTCCTGGGCGGTGTAGACGATCCGGTTCTCCAGGCCGAGCAGCAGATCGAGATTGCGCAGGCCGAAATCGGCATCGAGCACCACGGTGCGCTCCCCCAGCCGGGCCAGGGCGATCCCCAGGTTGGCGGTGAGGGTCGTCTTGCCGACGCCCCCCTTGCCGGAGCAGATGAGGATGATGCGGGCGGGTGCTGACGTCACGGCGTCCACGGGCGTCGCGGCAGGTTAATCCCATTGGGCGGAGCGGCTGGGCCAAGGCCCGCAACTGCCGCTAGAAAGGCCCATTCCCCCCTGCGCGCCTCGATGACCTCCGCCCCCCACCGGCCCCAACGGCTGCTGGTGATGCCCGACGACGGCGTCGAGGCCGTGGTCGCCCTGATCGAGGAGGCCTCCGAACAGCTGCTGCTGAAGCAGTTCAAGCTCCAGTCGGAGGCGGTGGAGGAGGCCCTGCAGCGTGCCCGGGAGCGGGGGGTGCAGGTGCGGGTGATGCTCAACCCCCACACCTCCGGCGGCGACCGCTGGAACGACGAGGCCTTCGCCCGGCTGCAGTCCTGGGGCATCGAGACGGCCTGGACCAGTGAGTCGTTTCCCGTCACCCACGAGAAATCGATGGTGGTCGACCGGCACACGGCCCTGGTGGCCACCTTCAACCTGGCCGACAAGTACTTCACCGAAACCCGCGACTACGGGGTGCTCACCTACAACCCCGCCGTGGTGGCCCAGGTGATCGCCGGCTTCGAAGCCGACTGGCAGCGCGTCTTCTTCCAGCCCGACCTCGGCGTGGGACTGGTGTGGAGCAGCGCCCACAGCCGCGGCCAGATGGCCCGCATCGTCGATGCCGCCACCCGCACGCTCTGGATCCAGCACCCCAAGTTCGTGGATGCGGTGATCCTGGAGCGGATCATCAGCGCCCGGGAGCGGGGGGTGAAGGTGCGGGTGCTGTGCGGCGGCAAGCACGGCATCAGCGACTGGGACATCTACGACACCTTTTCTTCGTTGCGGGTGATGCAGCGCTTCGGCGTCAAGGTGCGGCGCCAGCAGCGCCCCAAGCTGCACGCCAAACTGATCCTTGTGGACGGGGCCTTCGCCCAGACCGGCTCGATGAACATCGACCGCAGCGCCTTCGACCTGCGCCGGGAGCTGGGCATCGAGAGTGATGCCCCCGAAGTGGTGGCGCGGCTGCGCGAGATGTTCGAGACCGACTGGGAGAACGCCGAGAAGTACAACACCCCCGATCCCCTCGACCCCAGATATCACGAGGAAGGGGAACTGCCTCCTGATCCCCATTTCGTCCATGACTGAGCCCCCCGCCCCCGCCCCGACGGCGGCTCCGCCCGGGCTGGGGCAGCTGTTCACGGGCATGCTGATGGTGGCCCTGTCCGCCTTTGGCGGCGGCCTCTCGGCCTGGAGCCAGCGGATCATCGTCGAGCAGCGCCGCTGGATGAGCAACGAGGAGTTCCTCACCGGACTCACCGTGGCCCGGCTCTTCCCCGGCCCCAACCAGATCAACATGGCCGTGTATGTGGGCACCTTCTTCCGCGGCCTGCCCGGGGCCCTGGCGGCCCTGGCGGGGATGCTGCTGGTGCCCTTCACCCTGCTGATGGCGATCGGGCTGCTTTATTTCCAGTTCCACAGCCTGCCCGCCCTCGACCGGGTGCTGGCGGGGGTGGTGGCGGCGGCGGCGGGGATGGCCCTGTCGATGGGCTTCAAGATCCTCGACGAGTACTGGAAGGATCCGGTGGCCCTGCTGCTGGCGGCGGTCACCTTTGTGCTGATGACGTTCTTCCATGTGCGGCTGGTGCCGCTGGTGCTGGTGGCCGGACCTCTGGCGATGGTCTGGTACTGGCCGCGGCCCCAGCCCGGGCCCCCGGCTGGAGAGCCGCGCTGATGGCGCCCCTGCTGCTGGCGGCCGCCGCCGAGGCGGCCAGCTGCGCCCCCATGCGGCTCAATGATCTCGGCCACCTGCTGCAGGTGATGGGCACCTTCCTGGGCCTGTCGCTGTTTTCCCTGGGGGGCGGCAACACCCTGCTGGCGGAGTACCACCACCTCAGCGTCGTGCAGTACTGCTGGCTGCGGCCCGCCCAGTTCGCCGACATCTACGCCCTGGCTGAAGCGGCCCCGGGACCGAGTTCGATGATCGTGGGACTGCTCGGCATGGGGGCCGGCTGGCCCGAAGGGCCCGGCTGGGCCTTGCTGAGCGCCTACGGCGCCGAGATCGCCATCCTGCTGCCCTCCACCCTGCTGATGGTGGTGGCCTGCCTCAGCTGGAACCGGCTGCGGGACTCCCCTTGGCGCGTGGCCTTCGAGCGGGGCCTGGGCCCCATCACCCTGGGCATCCTGTTCGCCGTGGGGGTGAAGATCCTCCAGACCGCCGACACCAATGCCCCCGGGGTGGTGGTGTCCCTGCTGGTGTGCGTGCTGATGCTGCGCACCCGGATCTCACCGTTGTGGTTCATGGCCGTGGCCGGCGGGCTCGGAGCCTTCGGCCTGATCAACCGCTGAACTCCGGCGCCGCCGGATCGATCCGGATCTCCCCCTCCACCAGCAGGGCCTGCTCGGCCAGCCCGGGCGGCGGCAGCCCCTCCGGCCCTCGGGCCACCACGTCGGCGATGCGCAGCTGCAGGGGGCGCAGCTGCAGGGCGACGATGCGGGCGTTGCGGTCGCCGGCCACGCCGGCATGGGCGATGCCCCGCAGCCGCCCCCACACCAGAACATGGCCGGCCGCACTGATGCGGGCACCGGGGTTCACATCCCCCAGCAGCAGCACCGAAGCCTCCGCCTGCAGATGGTCGCCGGAGCGCAGGGTGCCGCGATGCACCAGCAGATCGGTTGCCACCACTGCCGGGGCCGGGGCTGCGATGGGCTGCGGCGGTGCTCCTGGATCGATCTCGAGTCCGAGGGCCGCGGCGGCCACCAGGGTCTCCGGGTGGTCAGCGGCGACGCGAATCAGGTCCAGCTGCAGGGGGGCGAGCAGCTCCTGCAGCTGCCGCAGGTCCGGCAGGCGCAGGGGCCAGCGGCCCGCCTCCAGCACCACGGTGCCCGCCCGGGGGTGGCGGCTGCCGAGGGCGTAGCGCACTTCCTCCAGGGCGCTGGCGGAGCCCTGCTGCGCCGGCAGCCGCAGCAGGTGCGGCTGCCGGTCGTCGAGGGCCTGGATCAATGCGGCGGCCAAGACGGTGTCCGGGGGTGCAGCGAACCTAGAGGCCCTGGCGGCCCCTGTCCTCCGCTCGCCGCACCGCGAGGGCCGCGCGCAGGTCGTCGCTCACCCGGGCCGGGTGGATCAGCCAGGCCATGTCGACCGTCTGGCAGAGGCTGGCCACCAGGGGGGAGCGCAGCTCGAGGGCCTGCAGCCGCAGGCCATCCCAGAGCCGCAGACCACCGGCGTAGGGGTGATACCCCCGGCTCTGACGCTGCTGCAGGGCGCAGCACCCTTCCGCCACCAGGCCGGCGCGTTCGCACAGCTGCCGTGCCACCGCCAGCAGCTCGAGCCGGCCGGCCGGGGGGAGATCGCTCACGTCCGTTGCCTTGGGCAGGCGCCGCTCCAGCAGCCGCCCGCAGGGATCGGCAAGTTCCGGGGGGGCTTCCTCCCGCCAGCGCATCAGGTGGTAGCCGGTGCGGATGTCATCGTTGGCCAGGTAGCTGTCCAGATCGAGCCGGTCCCGCTCCCACAGCCAGCGAGCCATGGTGGGATCGGCCCACACCACGGCGGGGCCCAGCCGGCGGGCCACGGCGATCACCCGGTTCAGCAGCCAGTTGCAGACGATGTTGAGCCGGTGGTTGTAGACGCTCCTGTACATCAGGTGGCGCACCACCAGGTAGTGCTCCACCGCCATCAGGCCGCGGGGATGCAGGGCCAGATCACCGTCGGGCGCCAGGGTGAGGCTGGCGAGGATCCGCTCCAGGTCGAGCTGGCCGTAGCGGGTGCCGGTGCTGTAGCTGTCGCGCAGCAGGTAGTCGAGCCGGTCGCAGTCGAGCTGGCTGCTGACCAGCGCCTTGATGGCCCGGCAGGGATGGCGGCCGTGCTCCAGCAGGTCGGCCACCAGGGCGGCCCGGCCTGGGGATTCCGCGTCGAGCCGGTCGCGCAGGGCGGGATGGTCGCGGATCAGCCGGCCCGACCAGACCTCATGCTGCACGCCGAACATCTCCTCGCCCGAGTGGCTCAGGGGCCCGTGGCCCACGTCGTGCAGCAGGGCGGCGGCATAAAGGACGGCCCGGTGCTCGGCGAGGGAGGGATCGAGCCGCTCCAGCTGCTGCAGGGCCAGCCGCGCCACCGCCAGCACCCCCAGGGAGTGGGTGAAGCGGCTGGATTCCGCCCCATGGAAGGTGAGAAAGGCCGGCCCCAGCTGGCGGATGCGCCGCAGCCGCTGGAAGGGCGCCGTGTCGATCAGATCGATCGCCAGCGACTCGGCAGGGTCCTGGCGATCGAGGCGGATCGCCCCGTGCAGCGGATCGTGGTAGGTGCGCTGGCTCATGGCGCCAGGGCTGGGGCCACCAGTTCCGCCACCAACAACGTGGCGGCCGCCTGCCGCCAGGTGTCCCCGTCCCCGTCCGGCTCCAGGGGCTCGGGCTGGGGCAGCAGCACATCCGGCTCGATGCCCTGGTTCTGGATGTCGCGGCCGCTGGGGGTGAGGTAACGGGCCACCGTCACCGCCAGACCGCTGCCGTCACTCAGGTTGATCAGGGTCTGGATCAGTCCTTTGCCGAAGGTGCGACTGCCGGCCAGGCGGGAGCGGCCACTGTCCTGCAGGGCACCGGCCAGGATCTCGCTGGCGCTGGCCGTGCCGGCGTTGACCAGGGTGAGCATGGGGCCGCCGTAGAGGCGGCCGGGGGTCGCCTGCTGCCGGGAGGCGATGCCGCCCCGGTCCTGGGTCTCCACGATCGGATCCCCGTCGAGCAGTCCATCGGCCACCGCCAGCCCGGCGGCCACCAGCCCACCCGAGTTGTTGCGCAGGTCGAGGATCAGCCCTTCGATCGGCCCGCTGCCCCCGGCGGCGGTCAGCTCGGCGAGGGCGGAGCGCACCTGCTGGGGCACCGGTTCGCTGAACTGGGTGATCCGCAGATAACCCAGGCTGTGCCCCTCGCTCTGCAGGCGATGGCTGCGCACCGGTTGCAGGTCCACCTCGCGGCGGTCGAGCAGCACCTCCGCGGCCTGGCCCGCCGGGGTGCGCAGGGCCAGGAGCACGTCGCTGCCTGCGGGGCCCCGCAGGCGGGCGGCGGTGCCCTCCAGCCCCAGCACGTCGGCCGGAATGCCGTCCACCTTGAGGATCTCGGTGCCGGACACGATCCCCGCATCGGCGGCGGGGGAGCTATCGAGGGGGGCGATCACGACGATGCGCTGATCCCCCGCCCGCAATCCCAGCTGCAGCCCAACGCCGGTCACGCGGCCCTGGGTGTTGGAGCGCAGGGTGGCGTACTCCTCCGGGCGCAGCATGCGGGTGTAAGGGTCGCCGATCGGCGCCAGCATGGCCTCAATGGCGTCGTAGGCCTGCACCGAACTGGCGATCGACGTCTCCAGGGCGTTCTGGCGCAGGCGCCGCCATTGCACCCCCTCCAGCTGGGCGGGGTCGACGTAGCTCTGGTTCACCAGCCGCCAGGCCTCCACCACCAGTTGCTGGGCATCGCTGAGGGCCAGCGCCGGGGCGGGCAGCCACAGCAGTAGGCAGAGCCCTGTTGCAAAGCATTGAGCCGGGATGGACCGGCGGCCCGGGTGTCTCACGGGGGGGTCAGCACGATCGGTAGACTCTCGCAACCCAAGCCCCACGCTGCATGGCGAACTCGTCTCCTGGCGCCAAGTCGTCCCCGATCTATGACTGGTTTGAGGAGCGCCTCGAAATCCAGGCGATCGCCGACGATATCTCTGCCAAGTACGTCCCGCCCCACGTCAACATCTTCTATTGCCTGGGCGGCATCACGCTGGTGTGCTTTCTGATTCAGTTCGCCACCGGCTTTGCGATGACCTTCTACTACAAGCCCACGGTGGTGGAGGCCTACAGCTCCGTCCAGTACCTCATGACCGACGTCAGCTTCGGCTGGCTGATCCGCTCGGTGCACCGATGGAGCGCCAGCATGATGGTGCTGATGCTGATCCTGCACGTGTTCCGCGTGTACCTCACCGGCGGCTTCAAACGTCCCCGCGAGCTCACCTGGGTCACCGGCGTGACCATGGCCGTGATCACCGTGTCCTTCGGTGTCACCGGGTACTCCCTCCCCTGGGATCAGGTCGGTTACTGGGCCGTCAAGATCGTCAGCGGCGTGCCTGCCGCCGTCCCCGTGGTGGGCGACTTCATGGTCGAGCTGCTCCGCGGTGGTGAAAGCGTGGGCCAGTCCACCCTGACCCGCTTCTACAGCCTGCACACCTTCGTGCTGCCCTGGCTGCTGGCGGTGTTCATGCTCATCCACTTCCTGATGATCCGTAAGCAGGGCATCTCAGGCCCGCTCTGAACCCCGGTCTTCCCCTTAGCCTTCCACCACTGGTCACCAGCGCCCCGAGCTCTCCACCATGCACATCCTCAAGAAGCCTGATCTCACCGATCCCAAGCTGCGGGCCAAGCTGGCCAAGGGCATGGGCCACAACTATTACGGCGAGCCGGCCTGGCCGAATGATCTGCTCTACATCTTCCCGGTGGTGATCCTGGGAACCCTTGCTTGCCTGGTGGGGCTGGCCGTTCTCGATCCCGCCATGCTGGGGGATCGGGCTGATCCCTTCGCCACCCCGCTCGAGATCCTCCCGGAGTGGTACCTCTATCCGGTGTTCCAGATCCTCCGGGTCGTCCCCAACAAGCTGCTGGGGATTGCCCTCCAGACGATGATCCCCCTGGGGCTGATGCTGATCCCCTTCATCGAGAGCTTCAACAAATTCCAGAACCCGTTCCGCCGACCCGTCGCCATGGGCGCCTTCCTGTTCGGTACCGCGTTCACCATCTACCTCGGCATCGGCGCCTGCCTGCCGATCGACAAGTCCCTCACCCTGGGTCTGTTCTGAAGCCACCCGGGGCTCTGGCCCCGAACCATCCCTCCCTTGAGCCGCGAGTTATCGCGGCTTTTTTTGTTTGGTCAATCCCGTGCTGGTCCAGGGCCAGCAGCAGCCTGCGAACCCACCCAGAGGTCCTCACGCAGCAAGACCGGTCAAGGAGGCCTGTTGGGTGCCTTCCACGTGCTCAGTGGCGGGAATGGGGCCAAGGCAGAGCCCGCTTGCCGCCGGACCAACCGTGCAAGCCCCTTCGATCGGTCTACGCCGTGCCCATGTCCCAGTCGCTCAGGCGCTGCGTCCAGCCGCCAAGGCCGGGAGGGGTGATGGGCGCGTCATCGTTCGCCAGCGTCAGCAGAGGTGGTATAATTTTGGACTGCGCCCCAGAGAGCGAGAGCTCGAGCGGGGAGCAGGCTTACGAGATCAAGAGGCGCGAGCCGACGGTGTTGTAAGTTTTCTGAGTCGCCGGGAGGCGACGCGCCGCGAGAGCCCCGGAAGGGGTGGAGCGGTAGAACCT
>CALRQM020000039.1:0-26176 GCA_943370335.1 Bordetella parapertussis
ATTCATGGGAGCGCCGGTGGATGCGCAGATTGCGGTTGAGGAAATCCGTCTCCATCAGGCTGCTGCGGCAGTGGGCGCTGAGGCTGCGGATCTTGCGGTGGGCCATCTTGCTGGCCGTGAGGCTGGCCACCACGCCGTTGGCGAAGCCGAGGGTGGCGTTGACGTAATCGATCGGGCCATCGGAGCTGCGGCCCCCGGCCGCGGCGAGACGCACCACGGGGGAGGCGGCCAGTTCGAGCACCAGATCGATGTCGTGAATCATCAGGTCGAGCACCACCGACACATCGTTGGCCCGGTCGGCGTTGGGGCTGTGGCGTCGCGCTTCGAGCACCACCACCTCCTCGTTGGCCACCACCCGCAGCAGCTCCCGGAAGGCGGGGTTGAAGCGCTCGATGTGGCCCACCTGCAACAGGCGACCGGCGGTTTCGGCAGCGCGGATCAGATCGGCCGCCTCCTCCTGGGTGGCGGCGATCGGCTTCTCGATCAGCACGTGCACCCCTGCCTGCAGGCAGGTCATGCCGACCCGGTGGTGCAGCAGGGTGGGAACGGCGATACAGACGGCCTCCACCTCACCCAGCAGGTCCTCGTAGGTGGGGAACCAGCGGCAGTCGAACTGCTCGACCGCCAGGCGGCCACGGGTTTCGTCGGGATCGGCGACACCCACCAGTTCGGCGTCCCGCAGCAGGCTCAGCACACGGGCGTGGTGCCAGCCCATGTTGCCGATGCCGATGACACCCACGCGCACTGGGTTCATGGCAGGGGCGGAGCAGGTGGGCGCATTATCGATGATCAGGTTCCGTCCATGCTGGCGAGGGTGATCTGCACCCGCTCGATGCGGGGGCCGTCCATGGTGAGCACGTCGATGCGGACGCCGTGCCAGCTGAGGCCCTCCCCCGGGGCGGGGATGTGCTGCAGCCGCTCGAGCACGAAACCGGCCAGGGTGTGGTGGCCGTCCGCCTCGGGCAGTTGCAGGCCCAGCTGGCGGTTGAGTTCGACGATCTCCAGATCGCCCGCCGCCGACCAGGTGCCATCCACGAGCTGCAGCAGATCCTGGGCCGTCTCCAGGGGGTTGTCGTCCTCGCCCACGATCTCGCCGGTGAGGTCGGAGACGGTGACAAGACCCTCGGTGCCGCCGTGCTCATCGACGACGACCAGCAGGGGCTGACCACTGCGGATCAGGGGCAGCAGGTCGGCCAGCGAGGCACTTTCCTGCACCTGGGCCACCGGCAGGATCCAGGGTGCCAGCGGGGTCTCGGGGCGCAGCAGACCCCGGGCGATGGGCTCGGCCAGCCGCCGCAGGTCGAGCATGCCGCGCACGTCATCGAGGGAGCTGCCGATCACCGGGAAGCGGGCATGCTGGCTGGCGTGCACCGATTCCATCATCTCGGCGAAGGTCACCTCCACAGGCAAGGTGACCATGCCGGAGCGGGGCATCATCACCTCCCGCACCAGCGTGTCGCGCAGGGAGAACACCCCCTCGAGGATGCTGCGCTCATCCGGCATCAGGCCCGTCACACTGCCGCTCTCAATCAGGGTCTCCAGTTCACCGGCCGACAGCACCGGCACCAGTTCATCCCAGTTGCGCGGCAAGCCCAGCAGCCGAAGCAGACCCCCGCTGAAACGCTCGATCAGCAGCAGCAGCGGCGCCAGGGTGCGGGTGAGCGACTCCAGCAGCGGTGCCAGCCGCAGGGCCGAGCCTTCGGGGCGGTGCAGCACCCAGGCCTTGGGCACCAGTCCGCCCAGGAGGGTGGCCAGCAGGGCCAGGGCCAGGAAGACACCGGCGTCGATCCAGGCCTGTTCGCGCCAACCCATCCAGCCGGCCACCTGCTCCGCCAGGCCGCGGGCCAGCCAGCCCATGGCCAGCAACGCCAGCACCAGGCCCAGCTGGGTGGCCACCAGGACGCTGCGCATCCGGTGCTGCAGCCTGGCCACGGAACGGGCCCCGGGCTCATCGGCCTCCTCAAGCTGCTGAACGCGGCTGGGTCGCAGGCGAATCAACGCAAGCTCCCCGGCAGCGAAGAAGGCCAGCAGGGCCAACAGGATCGCCAGGACCAGGAAGCGCATCGGTGGGTGAAGTTGGAAGCAGGTTAGGCCCCGCCGCCCGGCTCACTCCTCGCCGCCTTCGCCGCCCTCGCCACCTTCGTTCTTACTGCCTCCATCTGGGGCCTCGGCAGCCGGCTTGTCCGGGGCAGGGGCGCTGACGCCATTCTCGCCGCCCTCCTGATCCTTCGACCCGGGGGCCTGGCCGCAGCCCATGGTGGCCGTGATCAGTCCGGTGGTGACCAGGAACAGGGCGATGCTCGAACGGGCCATGGCAAGTCATCGAGGTGGAGGCGATTGTGCTCCAGCACCGCCCCGGCACCCGATCCGATGCGACGGTGGCCTCTGACCGATCGGCCAGGAGGGTGATGCACTTCCGTCTCGAACCGCTGCTGAGCGACGGCCAGGTCGAAGAGCTGCGCCTGGCCCTGCTGGCGGAGGCCACTCCCTGGCGGGACGGAGTCGAAACGGCCGGATGGCACGCCCGCGGCGTGAAGCGCAATCGCCAGCTGGACCCCAGCTCCGCCCTGCACCAGAGCCTCGCCTCCGCCCTCAGCGGCCATCTGCTGCAGCATCCCCTGCTGCAGGCGGCGGCCCTGCCGGTGCAGTTGCACAACCTGCGCTTCAGCCGCTGCGGGGTCGGCGAGGGCTATGGCCGCCACGTCGACAACGCCTACATGGCCGGCGGCCGCTCCGATCTCTCCTTCACCCTGTTCCTGAGCGCGCCCGACCACTACAGGGGCGGCGATCTGGTGCTGGAGGACCCAGGTGGGGATAGCAGGGTCAAGCTGCCGGCGGGCCACGCCCTGGTGTACCCGAGCTCCCTGCTGCATCGGGTGGAGCCGGTGAACTGGGGCGAACGACTTGTGGCCGTGGGCTGGATCCAGAGCCGGGTGCGCCGCAGCGACAGACGCGAACTGCTGTTCGAGCTCGACACCGCCCGCCGGGCCCTCTTCCAGCAACAGGGGAAAGACGACATCTTCGACCTGCTCACCCGCAGCTACACCAACCTGTTGCGGATGTGGGGCGAGTGAGGCACATGGGGGTCCCGGGGATCGAACCCGGCTCAGGCGAATTATGAGTTCGCTGCATTCACCAGATTGCTAGACCCCCCCACGCCGGCCAGGGCGACCTACCAGAGGCCCCGGATCGGCGGGGTCCAGGTGGTGCTGGCCGGCGGCCTCACATAGGTGGGCCCTGCTCCTGCCCCGAGGCTGGTGCTGAAGCCGTTGGTGATGTCAGAGGTGCGCAGGGGCATCAGGGGACTCTGGTCGGTCAGCATCACCGACGCCGTGTTCTCGATGGCGGTGCCGTCCCAGATGATGTTCTGGTCAGGGAAACCGAAGGCGACGATCTTGCCCCCATCCCGACCCGGGATCGAGAGGCCCAGGGGATCGGTGATCTGATGCAGCAGGTTGACACCCTGGGCAAAGGGCGCCGAATAGCTGTAGAAGCGCTGCTCCATCAGCTCGGGGGCCGAGCGGGTCACGCCGCAGCGGGTGACCTCCACAGGTCCGGAGCCGGACGTGGAGGGCATGGGCGCTTCGAGGGTGGTGGTGCAGAGCACCGGCCCGGCGATGGCGGGAGCCAGGAGGGAGACGGCAGCGAACGGCACCAGGGCCGCCAGAGGTGCGGCGAGGGAGGCGGGCACTGCCAGGATCGGTGCTGTCATGGGGTAACGCGGCCCCAGCTCCGGGGCGATTTGCTCGCAGGTTAGCGACCTCTGACGCTCTTCACCATCCATCTCCAGCCGCGACTGCCGCTGCTTCCACGCCACTCCGACTCGCCGCTTCGTCACCACCGATGGTCTCCCTGCCCTCCAGCCCCAGCCAACAGCGCTCCACCCTGCTCGCCCTGCTGGCGGAGCGGGCCTATCGGCTGGGCGACTTCACCCTGGCCTCGGGCCGCCGCAGTGAGCACTACGTCAACTGCAAGCCGGTGAGCCTGAGCGGCATCGGCCTGGCCCTGCTGGGCCGCCTGATGCTGGAGCAGGTGGAGGCCGAGGCCGGGGCGGTGGCGGGGCTGACCCTGGGGGCCGACCCCCTGGTGAGTGCGGTGGCCCTCCAGGCCGCCCTGGCCGGCCGCGACCTCGATGCCCTGATCGTGCGTAAAGAGGCCAAGGGCCATGGCACCGGGGCCTGGCTCGAAGGCCCGCTGCCGCCGGCCGGATCCCGGATCACCGTCCTCGAGGACGTGGTGACGACAGGCGGCTCGGCCCTGAAGGCCGTGACCCAGCTGCAGGAAGCGGGATATGCGGTGAACCGGGTGGTGGCGATCGTTGACCGCCAGGAGGGCGGGGCCGAGGCGATGGAGGAAGCCGGCCTCGACCTGCGCAGCCTGTTTCTGCTTGAGGAGGTGGCCGCCACAGCCGCCGGGCTGAACGGCGCGGCAGGCTGAACCCCGCCCCAAGCGACGCCATGACCTCCTCCTCCGTCCCGACGTCGGCCGCGGCCGATCCCTGGAACTGGACGCCTCCTGCCCAGAGCCGGTGGTCACGCCCCGTGGGGCTGCTGCGCCTCGACGGACCCGACACCCTGCGGGTGCTGCACGGCCAGACCAGCCAGGCGCTCGAGGGGGCCCGACCCGGCCAGTGGCTCGGCACCTGCTGCATCGGCCCCACCGCCCGCCTGCGGGCCATCGGGGAAGTGTTGGTGGACGCCGACGGGGCCTGGCTGGTGATCGTCGACGGGGATCCAGCGGCCGTGCGCCTCGCCCTCGACCGGGTTCTGTTTCCCGCCGACAAGGTGCGTCTGGGGCCGGTGACACCGGCCACCCTGCATCAGCCGCTGGGATCGGCGGGGCCGGACGCCCCGCCCGCCGGCACCTGGGCGCCGCTGGCGGGCTCGCCGGGCTGGCGGCTGGGGGAGGCCCTGCTGCTGCCCGCCGACGCCCCCTTGCCCCCCTGGCTGGCCGAGCGGCGCCCCCTGGAGCCGCAGGAAGCGGAACGCTGGCGGCTCCAGCAGGGCCTGCCGGCGGTGCCGGGGGAGATCAACGAGGAGATCAACCCCTTCGAGCTGGGGCTGGCGGGGCGGGTGAGCCTGAGCAAGGGCTGCTACGTGGGCCAGGAGACCCTGGCCAAGCTGGCCACCTACGACGGGGTGAAGCAGCAACTGCGGCGCTGGCAGGCCACGGCTGTCCCTGTCGCAGCCGCCCCCGCTGGGGCCCTCGCCCCCGGCACACCGCTGCAGGACCGGAAGGGGGGCCGCGCCGGGCTGATCACCTCCAGCCTGGAACTGCCCGGTGGCAACGGCTGGATCGGCCTGGCCCTGGTGCGTCGGGCCTGCCTGCAGGAGCCCGAGCTGCAGGCGGGGGCCGCGCCCGGTGTCCGGCTGCGGCTCTCGCTTCCGGCGGCGTTTCAGGCGCCGCCGGTCGGAGCGGGGGGCGGTGGAGGGGCTGGTAAGGCGTCCTGATCCAGCAGCCAGCGCACCACGGCCCAGGTGGCCAGGCTGTCGTCCTGGTTGTAGCGGAAGATGCGTTGCAGCTTGCGCCCCAGGGCGCCTCGGCTCGGGCGCCGCGGCCCGCCGGAGCCCTCCCGCCACTGGCGCCACCAGAGCAGGCAGCGGGCGCCATCGACCCCCTTCTGGCTCCAGCTGAAGCCCAGCCAGCCCGCCACCGCCTTCAGCCCATAGCTGTTCACCGGCAGCAGCCAGTGGCGACGCAGCCGCTGATGCACGTCCACCAGCCGGGCCCGCAGCCGCGCCCGCTCGGCTTCGCTGGCCCCCTGGCGTTCGGCCAGGCGCAGCAGGGACACCGATTCGGTCTCGCCGTAGTGGAGGACGGGCCAGTCGGGATAGCGGGCCAGCAGGGTGCTCAGGCGCCGCCAGAGACGGGCCTCGCCATGCTCGTGCAGGGCCAGCAAGGGCTGGTAGCGGCCCAGGATCTCCCCCGGGCCCGGGGCCCCTGGCCAGCGACCGTCCACGCCGCGCTCCAGCCGCACCAGGCCGTGCAGGAAGTCATCGCGGGCATCGGGATCGGACTCGATGTCGTAGAGGAGCACGCCGGGGGCAACCGCCAGCTCCGGCAGGGCGGGGCCTGTCGCCTCGCCGCAGCGCCGCGGCACGCCCTGCCGTTGCACCCTGGCCTGGGCCACCAGCTTGGGGGCCACCTCCCGGTGCTGCTCGCTGTGGACGGCCAGGTCCTCAGCCAGACGGTCCGGATCGGCCGCCGCCAGCTGGTCGAGGCTGGTGATGCCCAGCTCCAGCAGGAGCTCGCGGCGCTTGCCGCCGATACCGCTCACCTCGCTCAGGTGCCCCTCGGCGGCCGCGACCCGGT
The DNA here is from genome assembly GCA_943370335.1 of Bordetella parapertussis. Taxonomy (GTDB): domain Bacteria; phylum Cyanobacteriota; class Cyanobacteriia; order PCC-6307; family Cyanobiaceae; genus Cyanobium. Next base: position 6,313 of record CALRQM020000039.1, read on the forward strand.
CACAGGCTCCGCGCCAGCTGCAGAGGGTGCATTTCTTGCGATCGCTGACCAGGGGCGGCGGCTCGTTGCGGGCCAGCTCAAGGGCCAGCCGCTCCAGGCTCTCGTCCAGCTGACGCTGCAGCGAGCCCCCGAGGGCCAGCCGCTCGCGCTCCAACCCCCGGTCGGCCCCAGCCACCACCAGGCCATGGGACACCGGGGCCCGTTGGTGCTCCGCCAGCAACCGCCCCCAGAGGGCGAGCAGTACGCGATGTTCGCGGGTGAGGCGCCGGCCCTGGCGGGCCAGCACCGGCCGGTAGCTGTGGTCGCCCCAGCGGCTGGACTCCTCAACCCGCTCCAGCAGGCTCGGGTGGGCTTCCAGCCGCAGCCCCCGGGGGCCGGTTCCCACCAGCCGCAGACCCACCACCCCGGGCGCGCCGGCGCGGCAGGCCGCCTCCCCGTGGCCGGGGCGCTGAGGCAACAGGCTCTGGAAACTGCGCAGCTGGTCATCGAGGGCCAGGGCGCGATGGGCGCTCCACGACCGCTCCTCGGACGGACCGTGGAGGTCGAGCCAGGCCCGCCGCCGGCAGCGTACCCAGCTACGCAGCAGACGATCGGTGAGGACAGGAGCGTCCGAGGACTGGGGCATGGGCTGAAGGCTAGGGGGGCCGGTGGCCTGCCATCAGGCCGGCACCCGCAACGGCCAACCGCAGGGGCCGGCCTGCTACGACCGGCGTGCCCCTCCCCTGCGTCCGCGCTGCGCCATGGCCTCCGCCCCCCTGCCCCTTGAGGCCGGACCGATCCACTTCGGCACCGATGGCTGGCGGGGCATCCTCGGCGTGGACATCACCATGGAGCGCCTGCTGCCGGTGGCCGCCGCCGCCGCCCGGGAGCTGGCCGCCAGCGCCCCTGCGGGCCTGGCCAGCCGGGAGGTGGTGATCGGCTACGACCGGCGCTTCCTGGCCCCGGAGCTGGCCGAGGCCATCGCCGCCGCCGTGCGGGGGGCCGATCTGGAGCCCCTGCTGGCGGCCAGCCCCGTGCCCACCCCCGCCTGCAGCTGGGCGGTGGTGGAGCGAAAGGCCCTGGGGGCCCTGGTGATCACCGCCAGCCACAACCCGCCGGAATGGCTGGGCCTCAAGATCAAGGGCCCCTTCGGCGGTTCGGTGGAGGGCGACTTCACCGCCCGGGTGGAGCGGCGCCTGGCGGCCGGGGGCCTGAGCGTCCCGATCCCCGGCGACACCGAGCGCTTCGATGCCATGGGCACCTACCTGGCCGGGCTCGGCGCCAAGATCGATGCCCAGGCCCTGGTGCGGGGCCTGGCCGCCATCGGGCTGCAGGTGATCGTGGATCCGATGCATGGGTCGGCCGCCGGTGGGCTGCCGGCCCTGCTGGGCGAAGCGGGTGCCGCCGCCGGTGTGATCCGGGAGATTCGCTCTGAACGGGATCCCCTGTTCGGCGGCCACCCGCCCGAACCGTTGGCGCCCTACCTGGCCCAGCTGATCAACGAAGTGCGCCAGGCCACGGCCGCCGGCCGGCCGGCGGTGGGCATCGTCTTCGACGGCGACGGCGACCGCATCGCCGCGGTGGACGAGCAGGGCCGGTTCTGCAGCACCCAGTTGCTGATGCCCCTGCTGATCGACCACCTGGCCCGGGCCCGTCGGCTGGAGGGCCGCGTGGTCAAGACCGTGAGCGGCTCCGATCTGATGGCCCTGGTGGCCGCTGACCTGGGCCGGGAGGTGATCGAGATGCCTGTTGGGTTCAAATACATCGCCGCCGAGATGCTCAGCAGCGAGGTGCTGGTGGGCGGAGAGGAATCGGGCGGGGTGGGCTTCGGCATCCACCTGCCGGAACGGGATGCCCTGTTCGCGGCCCTGCTGCTGATCGAAGCCCTGGTGGAAGGGGGTCTGCCCCTCGGGGCCCGGCTGGCCGCCCTGCAGGAACGCTGCGGGGGCGCCAGCGTCTACGACCGCCTCGACCTGCGCCTGCCGGACATGGCCAGCCGAGGCCGGCTGGAGGCACTCCTGGCCCAGGATCCGCCCCAGGAGGTGGCCGGAGCCACCGTGGTGGAGGTGAATCGCACCGACGGCGTCAAGCTGCGGATGGGCCCCAGCCACTGGCTGATGCTGCGCTTCTCCGGCACCGAGCCCCTGCTGCGCCTCTATTGCGAAGCCCCCAACACCGATCGGGTGCAGGCGGTGCTGGAGTGGGCGCGTCAGCTGGCGGAGGCGATCTGATGGCCGCCCCACTGGAGCCCCCGGCAACGCCCACCGTGCTGGTGATCGCCAGCGGCAATGCCGGCAAGATCAGGGAGTTCGCCCATCTGCTCGCCTCCCTGCCGCTCACAGTGCTTGCCCAGCCGGAAGGACTGGAGGTGGAGGAAACGGGCACCAGCTTCGCCGCCAATGCCCGGCTGAAGGCCGAGGCGGTGGCCCGGGCGACGGGCCACTGGGCCCTCGCCGACGACTCGGGCCTGGCGGTGGCCGCCCTGGATGGCGCACCGGGGGTGCATTCAGCCCGTTATGCCGACACCGACGCCTCCCGGATCGCCCGGCTGCTGAAGGAACTGGGTGAGACCGACTGGCAGCGCCAGGAGCAGGGCCTGCCATCCGATCGCCGGGCGGCCTTCGTGGCCGCCCTGGCGGTGGCCGATCCCACCGGAGCGATCCGGCTCGAGGTGGAGGGCCGCTGCGACGGGGAGATCCTGGAGTCGCCGCGGGGCAGCGGCGGCTTCGGCTACGACCCGGTGTTCTTCGTGCCCGAGGCGGGCCTGAGCTACGCCGAGATGGACAAGGGCCTCAAGGGCCGGATCGGTCACCGGGGCAAGGCCTTCGCCCAGCTGGAGCCAGAGCTGAGAGCGCTGCATCCCCGTTCCGTGCGCGGCTGACCTTGTCCCTCTCGCCCAACCGGGTCAGCCGTCAACCCTGGGCATCAGCCAGGGCATTCAGGAAGGCGGCAGCCCTCTGGTCCCAGGTGCATTGCTTCGCGAACGCATGGCGGGCCCTGGCGCGACCATCCCGGAAGCCCACACCCAGGAGAGTCTTCAAACGGCGAATGAGATCATCGGGACCGGCACACCAATCAGCCAGTTCCGGGTGCTCCAAGAGTTGATCGCAGGAACCCAGGTGGAGAATCGGTTGACCCGTGGGGAGCTGGGAATAGAAGCGGACGGGACTCGAACAGGGGTTGATGTCGCCATCGGTGAAGGGCAGCACGGCCACGTCAACGGCAGCGAAATGCTCCTGGAGCCCCTCATAGGGAACGGAGCCCGTGAAACGGCATCGTGGGCTTTCCTGGAGATGGCGCAGACCAGGAATCTGCCGACGGATCGGGCCCACGAACAACCAGTCGAGCTCGGGAAGGGCGTCGTGGGCCGCAACGACCGGGTCCAGATCAATCCGGTCTCCGATCACTCCGATGATCCCAACCAGAGGACGGGCTGACGCTGAACTCCCGTACGAGAATGGCTCCGGTTCTGTCGGGAGGTGGGGAGGAATCCAGCTGGCAGGAACCCCATTGGGGATGACGCAGAATTTCCCGGAATCCACTCGATGGCGGTGGGCCAGCACATCGGCAAGCCTCCGAGAGACGGTAAAGACCACGTCCGCGTGCCTCACGATCAGCGACTCCTGGGAGAGGACAATCTGGGGATGGGGAGATCCGTAATGAGCCAGATCATCGCTGACCCAGTAACCAACGAGCGGCGCCAGCGATCTGTAGTAAACCGCCAGGGGCCAGTGGTGGGGATGGGTCAGGATCAGAGCATCAGCCCGCCCATACCGCCGACGCAGTCGCCTCGACGCCAGCGGAGCCATAGCCTGCGCCAACCAACGACGATGGGAGAACGTACCCAGCGGCAGGATGCAGCGATCAGCACGACTCTGGAACGGCAGCAAGCCGCTGGCATGGATCTCAGGGTTGAGGCAAGTGACCTCACATTGCCGCGACAAGGCCTCAATCATGGCCTGCTCCCAAGGCTGGGAGGCTCCGGCCACAAGGAGACGACCAACGGAACCGATCACAGGCAGATGCTTGTCATTCAATCATACATGGAGTCACCAGATGACGCGAACGCTTCGCGCATGAAACCGAGATCGCTATTCTGGTGTAAAGTGATCATCCACGTCAGATGCGACTGGAGTTGGCAAGGCTGATGACCATACCCAGAATCATTCATCAGACATTCAGCAGTTACGAAGCACTCCCGGAATTACTCAGGAATAATTGCAAAAACATCCAAGCGATCAACGACGACTGTGAGTATCGCTTCTACGAGGACAAAGATCGGACCAGTTTCATCAAAGCCAACTTCGGGCAGGATGTTTATGAGCGCTACACTCGTATCAACCCCTCCTTTGGAGCCGCCAGGGCCGATCTCTTTCGGTACCTCTGCATCTACATCTGCGGCGGTGTCTACCTGGATGTCAAAGCCGGTGTCCACAGGCCCCTGTTCCAGTCCATTCGTCCTGAGGATGAATACATCCTTTCCCAGTGGGATCAATCGGCAAGCAGCCCGCATGCGAGATGGGGCAGCCATCCCGGGCTGAGTGGCCGGCGGGCTTTCCAGCAATGGGTACTGATCGCCTCACCACGCCATCCCTTTCTGGCTTCGGTCATCGCCACCGTGCTGAAACGCATCGACGCCTATGACCCTTTCCTGTACTTGCGCGATTCCTGGTCAGCCGTGATTCATACCACAGGCGAAGAGCCTTATTCGAAGGCGATTTACGAATTGCTCGATCAACACCCCCATCGAATTGTAGATGTGGAACGCGAGTTTGACATCGCGTACAGTATTTTTTCGGCCCAGAAAGATGTCTATCACCACCAAAAGCTCTACAGTAGCTACACCATTCAGACCACTCCCCTGATTCAACAGAAGTGGCCCCTTTCCTGGCTGTTTGCTCTGATTAGCAATCTCCGCAAGGCTGCCAGGAAAGCAAAGTCATGGCGATCTTGGAGCTAACATAATCCTCTTTCTTCCAACGGAGTACGGACGACGCCTCGAGCTCAGTAATGCGATGGATCAGCCGAATCAGCCCTTATCCTTGGCTGGGGTTTGCGTATCTGCTTCCATCAAGTCGAGAGGTTCTGCCCATCCTCCGTAAGGGGCATCTCCATCAGCAGGAGGGCAGAAGTGATGTCCAAAAGATGGTTACGGAAGAGATAAGAATCAAGGATCTGAGTCCACACATCCTGTGATCGATCCTGCCTCATGCTGCCTTAACCAGCAGAGAGAGCCGGTGACAGGATGACATCTTTGAGAGAAGCTTCCGCCGGCAATGCATACACTTGAGGCAGCTGCCTGAGATTCCCATGACAGCTCCAGACTTTACGGTTGTTGATGGCATTGTTAGCGGCAGAAAGTAGATGGCTGCCACCCAGGAGAGTCGCAGCAAATATAGGGGTTCATGAGGTTCCAGCCAGTCATCTACAGAATCCAATACCCATGGCCGGATGCATCCATGGATGCCTTATGGACATCGTATCGACATCGTGCGGGGGATTCAGCCCTTGGTCATTCAACAAGGAGACATCACGTTCAATCAATCTCCCCTGCATGATCATGGATGGGCAGGTCCTTAATATGAAGTCCAGAAAAGCCCCGCTGACAAGATGGCTGGGGCAGATCTCCACCACATGGACCGGCTCGCTCGCATGGGGCAGATCAATGTGCTTGCGCGCCACTGCCTCCGATGTGAAAGGGGGTGACCTGAGGGTTGCCTTGGGGCCTGAGCCTGTGCGGGTTGAGGCCTCGATGGCATCAGGTGGTTATAGAAAGGGGAGGGGGCATCAGGCTGCTCTTGTTATCCAAGAAGTCGGATGCGAAATGTCCTGTCACGAACATCGAACCTCGATGATCGTTACGCACTCGCTAGAGCTCCCCACCGCTTATCCTGAAGATGCAGATGTGCGTCCTTCATCCCGGCTCAGGTCACCACCACCATGAGAACTTTCTATGGCTGATACCCGAATTCTGATCATTGCCGGCATCGGCTGTGGCCCTCCCTATTCGGGAAACAGAACTCGGATGAGTTCCCTCCTCAAGGAGATCAGGAAGTTGGGCTACGAGATTCACTTCGCCGGAATCGATCTCACAGAGGAAGATCAACAGGGAACAAGCGATTATATCGATCGCTGGGTGCATCACTTTAGAACCATTGATTCAGGCGCATGGCTTGCAAAAGCAAGGCGGCGGCTTCACTTCTTCTATCTACGTCTTCTCTTCGGCAAGAACGGGGCCAGGCGGAATGGCTACCACCCCATTGACGCCTGGTTCAATCCGGCGTGGTTACCAGCGGCGACAAAGCTTCAACAACGGGAACGCTATGAGAGGGTTCTTGTCGCCTATGTCTTCCATTCCGCATTCCTCAAAGCCTTTCCACAAGGTTGCATCAAACTGCTGGATTGCCACGACCGATTTGCCGATAGAAACCAACTGCTCCAACAGCTTGGTCTTTCCTCGAAAGAGTTATGGTTTTCCACCGATGCCGCTGGCGAGCGTTCCGGACTGAATCGTGCCGATGCCATTCTCGCCATCCAGAAAGATGAAGCCAGTTATTTCTCCAGGCTCACCGACGGCCGGCGATCGGTCCACCTGGTGGGGCACATTATGGATCCGAAGCCTCTCTCCTTCGGCACCGACGCTGAGACATGTCTGGGCTACCTCGCCTCGGACATTCCCATCAATATCAGGAGCATGCGTTGGTTCCTGGTTGAGGTCTGGTCTGTTGTGCATCGTTGCAGGCCCCGGGCGCGGCTCCTGGTCGCCGGGCGCATCTCAGGCCGCCTGAGCCCCGCGGAGGGGATGGAGCTGATTGGCCCGGTGGAAACTCCTGAATCGCTGTACACAAGAATTCTGTTTGGAGTCAATCCAATGCTTGCCGGCACAGGCCTGAAAATCAAGACGCTGGAAGGACTGGCGTACGGCAGAGCTGTCGTGGCGACACCATCCGGCTGTGATGGACTTGAGGATTTCATCGGCAACGGACTCACGTTGGCCCGTTCGGCGGAGGAGTACGTGAGTGCGCTTGTCTCCCGACTCGACGCACCCGCCACAACCATGGCAGAGGGCGGGGCCGCCATCGCCTGCCTGAATCGTTTCAACCGCGACTCCCGGGAGCAGCTGGCCCAGGCCCTCGTCAGAGAACACCCAGGTCGCCCACGGAGGGGATCCAACCCTGCAGGCGCCACTCCACGCAGCCGCTGACAATCAAGGGGTCCTGGCTGATCAGGGCTTCGGCCGCGGCGTGATCCACCGCCTGGAACAGCAGGAAGCCACCACCACCGGGCCGACCCTCCCCATCAACCAGGTATCCACTGGTGATCGCTACACCACGCTGCCTGAGTTCCTCCACCCAGCGGCGGTGCTCCACCAGCTGGGGCGCGACCTGCTCGCGGGGTCGCCGGAAGGTTTCGGTCTTGATGAACCAGCCCATCGATCTCCTTGACAGAGCGCTTCCACACCCTCTCACCACCACGGGGCAGTAGGAAGGAAGGGATCGAACGGATGGGTACCCCCATGTCCAAAGGCCAGCTCACCGCCTTCCTGACGAAGGTGGCTGCCGATCCCGCACTCAAAGCGAGAGTGGATGCCGCACCCGACTCTGACGCCGTGGTGGCGATCGCACTTTCCGAGGGCCATGTCTTCTCGCCGGCAACCTTCAGCCGCTTCGCGAGAATCTGAACAAGCACCAAGGAGCTGGGGGCATGGGCGGTGCTCAGTCCGCCACCCAGCTCCCATGCAACCCCTGGGGGATCGCCAGGGGCAGCTCCACCAGCGCCTGCTCCTCCATGGAGGCGGCATCCAGCACCACCAGATCGCTGGCGCCGCGGGCCCCGTTCCAGACCAGGTCCAGCACCCAGCCATCATCCTCAGCGGTCGCTCCGGGCCGAGGCACCATGATCGGCTCACTGACGAAGCCCCGCGGCGCCGCGCTCCAGACCCGCGTCTCCCCACCTTGGAGATCGAGCTTCAGCAGGGCCTGCAGCGGATCGTTGCCCCGTTCCCGCTCGGCCACAGCCATCCAGGCATAGCGACTTTCGAGTCCCACCCGTGATGGGGCCACCATGGCGAACTCGCAGGTGCGCTCACTCAGCCGCGTGGCGGTCACCGTGCCGCTGGCCAAATCCAGACGGCAGCGCTCCAGCAGGCCCGCCGGGATGCGATCGAAATCCACTTCTTTGTAGTCCTGGTCGGGGCCGATGGAGGGGAAATCGGCGTAATAGATGCTGTCAATCACAACAGCATCGCCGTCTTCCCAGGCATTGAGGTGGTGGAACACGAATCCCTCTGGCGCCTCCAGCACCCGCGGCTCCTGGCCGGCGAAGGCCCCGTCCTGGCGGGGGATCAACCAGAACTGGCCCCGGGCACCGGGGCGGGATTTCAGGCACTGGGCGGCCCCTTTGCGGCCGAGCAGAAAGGGGAGGGGGTTGAAATCAATCGCGTTCTGCAGGAACACCGCCCAGTTGGGGGTGATGGCGAAATCGTGCAGGAAGGCGAAGCCAGGGAAGCTGTGGCTGGAGTCGGCCAGCAAGGTGCCCGCCCCAGAACCTTCAACGGCGAACTCCATCAGCCGCACTGTGCTGCGCGGTCCGGCCTTGACGCCGAAGGTGACCATCCGCGTGGCACCGTGGTGGCCGGGGTCGAAGCGGGGGTGGGCACTGAAGGCCTCTCCCGGCTTGAGGACCCCATCCAGCAGGCTCAGGCCCCGCGTCTCGAGGCTGAGCGGATCCAAGGCATGGGGCGAGCTGGCTTCCCAGAGAGCGAGGAGCTGGTCGCCAAGCCGCACCACATGGGTGTTGGCGATGTTCTTGAGCCGAAGGTCGAAGGCGTTGGCCAGGACCCCACCCGGCTTGGGTGTGCCGAACACGCCGCGGTACAGATAGGTGCCGGCCTTCTCCTCCGCCAACCAGCCCTCGGTGCGCACGAAGCGGTTGCTGAGCTGGACGCCTCCGGCGGTGAAGCGCAGGGCTGTGATCATCCCGTCGCCATCGAAGGGGTGATGGACCCAGTGGCCGCCCCGCTCCAGCCGACCAGGCCCATTGCGATAGAGGGTCCCGTTCAGCTCGGCGGGGATGGTGCCCCTGCTGGCCACCAAGGGCACCTCTGTGAGCTCCTCGCTGACATTGCCGAAGGAGCTGGCCCAGTCGGAGCGGTCGTAGGCAGGCGAAGCCGCGCCAGCAGGGGAAGCAACGGTCATCGGGTCAGCCCACAGGAAGAACAGCGCCGGGCGCTGACCCGATTATCACGTAACGGAGTGTGAAGGCGTGGGCGGCCGTCCCGACCTCAAACCTCGCAGGGCAGCTCCACCGGCGGGCAGGGGGGCTGGGAAACCGCACATGGGGCTGACTCGGCGACGCTCGGCAGGCAATCGGCAGCCTGGGCCGGAGCAGCGGCGGCGATGGTGGCGGCGAGGCCGGCCACAAGCACAAGGAAAGGTCGCATGGGGTCTGGACGGATCACAAAATTCTAGTTGCCACCAGCCGGATTGCCTCCAGCCCCGGCCCGCTCCAACACGCCCTTGCTGCTGGGCACCGCTCCGCCGCGACGGGGATCGATCTCCACCGCCTGATCAAGGGCGCGGGAGAACGCCTTGAAGCAGGCCTCGACGATGTGGTGGGAATTCACCCCCGCCAGCTGGCGGATGTGGAGGGTGAGGCCAGCGTTGTTGGCCACCGCCACGAAGAACTCCCGCACCAGTTCGGTGTCGTAGGTGCCGATGCGCTGGGCGGGGATGGCCAGGTCGTAGCTGAGGTGGGGCCTGCCGGAGCAGTCGAGCGCCACCTGAACCAGGGCCTCGTCCAGGGGAGCCAGGAAGTGGCCGAACCGCCGGATGCCGCGCCTGTCCGCCAGGGCCTGGGCGAGGGCCTGCCCCAGCGCGATCCCCACATCCTCGTTGGTGTGGTGGTCGTCGATATGGGTGTCCCCCCTGGCGGTGATCTCCAGATCGAGCAGGCCATGGCTGGCGAGCTGGTGGAGCATGTGGTCGAGGAACGGGACGCCGGTGGCCACCTGGCAGCGGCCCGTGCCATCCAGATCAAGCGCGACATGAACGTCCGTCTCGCCGGTGACACGATGGATCTCGCCGGTGCGTTGTGGGCCGGTTCGCGAAGAGCTGATGGTCACGCGGGCGAAGGCGATGGGCCTGATCCGAATCATGCCAAAGCCCTGGCGGCCACGCCCTGACGACCGGAAGCACACATGGTGTGGAGCGCTACGGCACGGGACCGCCGGGGATGGTGGTGTGGGCCCTATGCCGACCTGTCCCGGTGCCGTCCTCGACCAGCTGCGCGCCGGGCACCAGCGCTTCCTCGACGGCCATTCGCTCCACCCCCACAGCGATCGCCTGCGGATGCTGGAGGTGGAAGCCGGCCAGAGCCCCGTGGCGGCCGTGCTGGGCTGCGCCGATTCCCGGGTGCCGGTGGAGCTGCTGTTCGACACCGGCTTCGGCGACCTGTTCGTGGTGCGCAACGCCGGCACGATGAGCACCGTGGCCGCGATTGCCTCACTGGAATACGCCGTCAGCCACCTGGAGGTGCCGGTGATCGTGGTGCTGGGCCACGCCGCCTGCGGTGCAGTGGCGGCGGCCTTCGACCGGGAGCTCAGCCTGACGCCAAGCCTGGCCCAGGTGGTGGGCCAGCTGCGCATGGAGCTGTTCAGCCTTGGCGGCGAACACAACCTGGAGGTGGCCTGCCGCCATCACACCCTCAATGCGGCCCGCAACCTCGTCGATTCCAGCGTCATGCTCACCGACCGGCTTCGCTCCGGCCGTCTGCAGGTGGAGGCCGCCTACTACAACCTGCACACCACCAGCATCGAATGGATGGGCGCCGTGATGGCGATGCCGCAAGGGTGAAGAAGGGCCTGAGGCCAGCCCTGGAATCCTCCGGCGTTTGTCGGGAGGAAGAAACAAAGTCAACGTCAAAGGAATGGCGACAGACAACCTGCACCGTGCTGATACCGGGCAATCGAATCCCTTCCCCTAACCTCAGGCAGAATGCTCGACGGGATCCCATGACAGACTCCCCTCTGAAGGCAGCCATGACAAGCAAGACATCGGAACCAATCAGTCCAAAGCTTGTTTATGTGCTGACGACGAATTGCAGGGATCCCTATGCAGATATGGTCCTTGTTTCAATGCTATCCGTTGGCCTTTCCAATCCTGGGATCGCAACAGTGCTGCTGGTCGACGCCACCAGCATGGAGGCCCTGACGGCAAGCAACCACAAGCTGCTTGAAATCAGCGATTCCGTCGTTGCCATCGACACCCCCCCAGGTTCAGGTGTGTTCCGGAGTCGCTGGATGAAGACGCAGGTTGGCCATTTCATTCAAGGGGCAGTGATTTTTCTTGACGCCGATACCATCGTCAGAAGCACCATCGATTGGCCCAGACACTTCAACAGCGAGTTCGGGGCCGTGGCTGACGCACCTGGAATAGGAGCAAGCGAAGATCCGCATAGGCTCCAACTCAGCGAGAAATCTGGCTGGAACCCACACGGAACCTACTACAACTCTGGCTTTTTTTACTACGTTTCGTCGCCATCCATGGAACGCTTCTTCGAGTCGTGGCACTCGCTCTGGCAGGACACAAGAAACCTAACCAAAAATAAGGACCAACCGTCCTTTAACGCCGCCATCACCCTTGCCGACTTCAAGGAACAAGAACTTCCTGAGTCTTTCAATCATCAAATCACCCTATCCTGGACAAATTGCCAACAAAGCATAGTCTGGCATTTCTGGGAATCCAGCCGCATGAGCGATGACATCCTGGACGAGCTGACCAAACAATCGGCCATTCTGCCAATAGACCAACTAAGCGAAAGAATTCGCCAGGCCATCACGAAGCACACTCCTGCAGCCTATTCCAATCGATTGGCGCGGGCCATGGATGTGCTGTCCATCAATCCGGAACTGCAAAGGAAGTTTCTGATTCAACAATCAAGACTTTCAACAACAGAATTTCTGCGTTGGTCCATAGGGAAGCTGATGGGCCGTTGACCCTTCCAGTCATGCGGGAGGGGATCACATCCCCGTGATGCAATACCCGGCATCCACGTAGATCACCTGGCCGGTGATGCCGCTGGCCAGGGGGCTGGCCAGGAAGGCGGCGGTGGCTCCCACCTCGTCCTGGGTGACGGTGCGGCGCAGGGGGGCCTTGGCCTCGACGTTGTGGATCATGTCGAGGATGCCGCCGATCGCCGAGCTGGCCAGAGTGCGGATCGGCCCTGCGCTGATGGCGTTCACCCGCACCTGCTGCTCCGGGCCCAGCTCCGCCGCCAGGTAGCGCACCGAGGCCTCCAGGGCAGCCTTGGCCACCCCCATCACGTTGTAGTTGGGGATGGCCCGCTCGGCGCCCAGGTAGCTCAGGGTGATCACGCTGGCCCCCTGACTGAACAGGGGCTTGGCGTGGCGGCACAGCGGTGCCAGGGAGTAGGCGCTCACCTCCAGCGCCCGGGCGAAGCCCTCCGGACTGATGGCGCTGAAATCTCCCACCAGCTCGTCCTTGCCGGCGAAGGCCAGGCAGTGGATCAGCACATCCAGCGAGCCCCACTGCTGGGCGACGCGCTGGAACAGGGCCTCGATCTGGGCCGGGTTCTGCACATCGAGGGGCTCGAACAGGGTGGGATTCAGGGGGGCGGTGAGTTCGCGCACCTTGCCCTCAAAGCGACCCCGGTCGTCCGGCAGGTAGGTGATGCCCAGTTCGCAGCCCGCCGCCGCCAGCTGCTGGGCGATGCCCCAGGCGATCGAGCGGTTGTTGGCGATGCCGGTGACGAGGGCCTTCTTGCCGCGCAGATCAAGGAGCATGGGGAGCAGGGCGCCGGAGGGCGAGGAGATGCAATCCGGCGATTCTCCCGTACGTGCGGCGATCGCTCCGGTGGCCTGGCCTGACCACGACGGTGGCCTGGCGCTGCCGCCCTGGCCCGGCACGGCACCCGCCACTGCTCCGGTGCTTGTGCTGCTGGATCGACGGGAGCCGCAGGTCCTGGCGCTGGTCGCGCCCCTGGGGGATCTGCTGGATCCAGGCGAACGGCAACGCCTGCGCCAGCTGCGGCGCCAGGAGGATGGCGAGCGGTTCCTGCTCGGTCGGGGGGCGCTGCGGTTGCTGCTTGGCGGCTGGCTGGGGTGCGATCCCGCCGGCCTGGTGCTGGGGGTTGGGCCCCACGGCAAGCCGGAGCTGCTCCCCCAGGAGGCCTTGGGGCAACGGAGGGGGGGGCTCCCCCCACGGTTCAACGTGTCCCATTCGGGGGATCTGATCCTCTTGGGCTTTCACCCCCTGCGGCCGGTGGGGGTGGATGTGGAGCAGCGACGGCCGGTGCCGGAGTGGGAGGCCATCGCCGATCGCTTGCTGCCAGCGGAGGAATCGGAGCGGATCCGGGCCCTGGCCGAGGAGCGGCGCGGCGCGGCCTTCCTGGCGGCCTGGTGCCGGCTGGAGGCGAGCCACAAGGCCAGGGGGCTGGGCCTGTTCGCTGGGGCGCAGGCCGACGGGCCGACCCAGGATGGCCCTGACCTCTGGCCCCTGACCCTGCCGGAGGGGTACGTGGGCGCCGCGGCCCTGGCCTGAAGCGGCAGGGCCGCCGCCGTCAGGAGCCTCCGGGCTGGGACTCCTCCGGTTCCTCCAGGTCGTCGGGGGTGAGGGGCAGCCCCAGCAGCTGCTTTTCGGCCCGCCTGATCGCCCTCGGGTCGCTGAGCAGGTCGGGCTCCTCCAGCAGGGGCAGCACCGGTGGGCGGTGCTCCGCCGCGGTGCGGGGCGGCGGCTCCCAGACAAAGACGCTGGCGGGGGCCCGCTGGCGGCAGAGGCTCTCCGCCTGGCGCCGCAGGGCCAGCCGCACCGGCCCCCTCTCCTGGGCCAGGAAGAACTCCTCCCGTGGGGCCAGCCCGAAGCTGGTGGGGGCCGGCCCGTTGCCGCCCTGAAGCCTGGCGGCATCGGGAAGCCAGCGGGGCCGGCAGAGGCCCGGACGGCTGGTGTCGGTCTCGATCCAGATGTGCAGGCCCTTGCCGCCGGGCCGCGTCACCACGGCCAGCCCGTCGTGGGGCTGGTGCCGCGGCAGGGGGTACACCCGGCCACTCGGGCGCTGCTCGGCCGGCACGCAGCCGGCCAGCAGGATCGCCACCAGGGGCAACCCCAGCAGGGATGTTCCCAGCGGGCCGCGGGCCAGCGGGCAGAGGGGCGGCACAGCAAAGGCAACGCGATCAGGGCGATGATCCTTACCCAGCCTCCCCATCCGCTCTGCAGCAAGGGCGGCAGATCCACGGTCCTCACCGCTCTCACGAAGCTGGAGCCAGGCACGCCGCTGAACAGGGGAAGAGCCGGCGCCCTGGGTCGGATCCGCAGGCTTAATGTTGCCGCCATGCAAGTGCCCCCCTTCAGTCTCAGCGAGCAACTGCACCAGCTGGGAGACGCGCTCGACCACGCCGTCCTCGAGGTCTTGCGCAGCGGCCAGTACATCGGGGGGACCACCATCAGCGGCTTCGAGACCGCCTTCGCCGACGCCTGCAGCGTCCCGCACGCCATCGGCTGCAACAGCGGCACCGACGCCCTGGTGCTGGGCCTGCGCGCCCTGGGCATCGGTGCCGGTGACGAGGTGATCACCAGTTCGTTCAGCTTCTTCGCCACTGCCGAGGCGATCAGCGCCGTCGGCGCCACGCCGGTGTTCGTGGACGTGGATCCGGACACCTACCTGATCGATCTGGAGGCGATCGGCGCCGCCATCACCCCCGCCACCCGCGCCCTGATGCCGGTGCATCTGTTCGGCCGGCCGGTGGACATGGAGCGGATCGTGGCCATCGCCGCTGCCCACGACCTGCGGGTGATCGAGGACTGTGCCCAGGCCAGCGGCGCCAGCTGGGCCGGACGGCCGGTGGGCGGCTGGGGCGACGCCGGCTGCTTCAGCTTCTTCCCCACCAAGAACCTCGGGGCCGCCGGCGACGGCGGCATGGTGGTCTGCCGCGACCCGGGGCTGGCCCAGCGGATCCGGGAACTGGCGGTGCACGGCATGCCACGCCGCTACCTGCACACCGACCTCGGTTACAACAGCCGCCTCGATGCCATGCAGGCCGCCGTGCTGATGGTGAAACTGCCCCATCTGGCCGGCTGGGTGGACCGGCGGCGAGCCATCGCCGAGCGCTATCAGCGGGAGCTGGCGGGCCTGCCGGGCCTGCTGCCCGCGGCCCCGGGACCGGAGGGCCACAGCTGGAATCAGTTCGTGGTGCGGGTGCCCCAATGCCCGGCCGCCACGATCGCCTGTGGCGGACGCTGCACCCCCGCCGCCGACAGCGCCAGCTTCGGTCTGCCCGAAGCCTGCTGCCGCGACTGGCTCAAGCAGCAGCTGCAGGACGCGGGAGTCACGACGATCATCTACTACCCGATTCCCATCCACCGGCAGCCGGCCTACGCCTCCCTGGGCTACGCCCCCGGCAGCCTTCCGATCACCGAGCGGCTCTGCGCCGAAGTGCTCAGCCTGCCGATCTTCCCCGAACTCAGCGTCGAGCAACAGGACAGCGTCATCGCCGCGGTGCGCAGCCTGGTGGGGGCCGCAGCGGTCGTCGCCTGAGGAACCTGGCCGACTAGCCCCTCGGCAGCGCCGCGTACAGCGCCTTGAAGCGGGCCTGCTGCAGCTTGTGGCTGACGATCGGCCCGGGGTATCCACGCCGTTCCAGCGGCGCGATCTGGCCGCTGATCAGGTCGGCGGTGCTGACGCTGGCCAGTTCGGGCAGCCAGCGGCGGATGTAGGTGGCCTCGGGATCGAACTTGGCCGCCTGGGTGGCGGGATTGAAGATGCGCAGCGGGCGTGGATCCATGCCGCTGCTGGCGCTCCACTGCCAGCCGCCATTGTTGGCGGCGAGGTCGCCATCCACCAGCCGTTCCATGAACGTGCGCTCGCCGAGACGCCAGTCGACGATCAGATCCTTGACCAGGAAGGAGGCCACGATCATGCGGCAACGGTTGTGCATCCAGCCGCTGGCGTTCAGCTGCCGCATCGCCGCATCCACGATCGGGAAGCCGGTGCGCCCCTCACGCCAGGCCTCCAGCCGCTCCGGATCGTCCTCCCAGGGGAACGCCTTCCACTGAGGCCGGTACGGCCCATCGGCCAGTTCCGGGAAATGGAACAGGGCCTGCTGATAGAACTCGCGCCAGGCCAGCTCCTGCTCCCAGACGCCGATGGAGCTGAGGGCTTCCTCACTGCGGGCGAGGGCCCGGGCCCCCTGGGCGGCGGCCCAGGCCTGGCGGGGGCTGAGGCTGCCGACACTGAAGGCGGCGGACAATCCGGAGGTGCCGGCCTCACCTGGGACATTCCGGCCCGGCTCGTAGGCGGCCAGGGGACCGCCATTCACCCCCCCGTCGGCGAAGGCCTGCAACTGCGCCAGGGCGGCCGCCTCCCCGGGACGGCAGGGGCAGAGGTCGGCTCCGGCGAAGCTGAACCCCAGCTCCTCGGCCGTGGGCACCGCCTCCAGCCTGGGCAGGGCGGCCCAGATGGCGGCCCTCTCCGCCTGCAAGGCGGCGGGATCGAGATCCAGAAGGCCGGTGGGGGCGTCCAAAGGCTCCAGGCTGCCGGCCCTCCCCTCCACCTGGCCGCGCCAGTTGCGCAGAAACGGCCCGTAGACCCGGTAGGGCTCCCCAGCCCCGGTGCGGATCGCCTCCGGGGCCACCAGCAGCTGGTCCCAGTCGACCAGCATCCGGGTGCCCTGGCCCCGCAACGCTGCAGCCACAAGCCGATCACGTTCGCGGCTGCAGGGCTCCACTTCCCGGTTCCAGGCCACCACGCTGGCGCCCAGCGCCCGGGCCGCCCGGGGGATCAGGTCGACCGGCTCGCCCCGCAGGATCAACAGACGGCTGCCGGCCGCCCGCCAGCGATCCGCCAGTTCCCGCAGGCTCTCGCAGAGAAACCAGGCCCGGGCCGGCGCCATCTGGGGGTCGGCCAGGCTGGCCGGATTGAGCACATACACCCCGGTGACCGCCGGGGTGGCGGCCGCGGCGGCGGCCAGTCCCAGGTTGTCGGCCAGGCGCAGGTCGCGGCGATGCCAGAACAGCCAGCGCTCCGCAGCCATCAGAGTCCGAGCAGCTGACGGGCGCGGTACCAGGCCGTGACCGTTTTGCCGTCGAGGGCCTCATCGCCGCTGGCCAGGAGTGCATCCAGCTGCGCCGGCTCCAGCAGCAGCACCTCCATGTCCTCGTCGTCGTCGCCGGGGGGACGCTCCTCCAGCAGGGTGAGATCGCGGGCCAGGAAGAGGTGGATCACCTCGTCGGAGTAGCCGGGGCAGGGGTGCATGGCCCCCAGGGGATCCCAGCGCGAGGCGCTGTAGCCGGTCTCCTCCTCCAGCTCCCGCCGCATCGAGCCCAAGGGCTCCTCCCCCTCCTCCAGGGTTCCGGCCGGGAACTCCAGCAGCCGGCCGGCCACGGCGAAGCGGTACTGGCGCAGGATCACCACCCGGCCGTCCTCGAGCACAGGCACCGCCAGGGAGGCGCCCGGATGGCGGATCACGCCGTAGGTGCCCTCGATGCCGATCGGCAGCACCACCCGGTTGAGTTCGAAACGCACCTTGCGGGCCTGCAGGGCGGCGGTGGTCTCGAGGTGGGTGCAGGGCTCTGGGGGCGGCAGGGGAGCCATGGAGCGGGCCGTTCGGGCCCCCAGTGTGACCGGCGGGGGCCAGGGGTCGCGGTTCAGGGTCCCTCGGGCCAGCCCGTGTCGCCGGCCAGGGCCAGGGGTTCCGGCTCCCCAGTTACCAGCGGCAAGGCCGCCAGGGCCTCGGCGACCGAGACGGGCAGGCCGGGGGCCACGGCGGGCAGCAGCAGGTCCGGATCGATCGCCGCCAGTGGGGCCAGCACGAAGGCCCGCTCCCCCAGGCGCGGGTGGGGCAACACCAGCTGCGGGCTGGAGCAGCGGATGGTGCCGCACCAGAGCAGGTCGAGGTCGAGGCGTCGGGGGCCCCAGTGCTCGCGCCGCTCGCGGCCGAACCGGGTTTCAAGCTGCTGCAGACGCCCCAGCAGCGCCGCCGGCTCGGGCCAGGCCGATTCCAACGCCGCACCGGCCCCAGGACGCGCCAGCAGGACGGCATTGAGGTACGAGGGCTGCCCCGGCGGTCCCCCCACCGGCGCCGTGCGGAACCGCGGCGACCAGCACAGCTGCAGCGGAACTCCGGCCCAGGCCTCCAGCTCCGCCGCCAGCAGGGGACGCACGGCCGCGAAGCTGGCGGCGGGATCGCCCAGATTGCCCCCCAGGGCAATGGCGAGGCTGGGGCGCAGGGGTGCGGTCGGCGCGCATCGCATCGGCGCAGCCTCGCATCGCCCGCAGGCACCCGGTCGGCGAGACTGCCCCCACCCCACCCAGCCACTGCCCCATGGTCGTCAGCGGGTCCCCTGCCGCGCCCGCCGGTGCCGCCCCCACCGGCAGCTTTCCGCTGGCCGCCATCACCGGCCACGGCACCCTCAAGCTGGCCCTGCTGCTGGCGGCGGTGGATCCCGGCCTGGGCGGCGTGGTGATCGCCGGCGGACGGGGCACAGGCAAGTCGGTGCTGGCCCGGGGTCTCCATGCCCTGCTGCCGCCGATCGACGTGATCGACCTGGCGGACGGCCCGGGGCTGCTGCAGGCCGATCCCACCCGGCCTGATGAATGGGACGCGGCCACCCGGCGGCGCATCACCGAACTGGGCGGCGATGCCAGCGGCGCCGACCCGGCTGCTTTGCTGCCCACCCGGGTGATGCCGGCACCGTTCATCCAGGTGCCCCTGGGCGTCACCGAGGACCGGCTGATCGGCTCGGTGGACGTGGCCGCCTCCCTGAACGCGGGGGCGCCGGTGTTCCAGCCGGGGCTGCTGGCGGAGGCCCACCGGGGTGTGCTCTACGTCGACGAGCTCAACCTGCTGGACGGCGGCATCACCAACCTGCTGCTGGCGGCGGTGGGTTCGGGCGAGAACCGCATCGAGCGGGAAGGACTGAGCCTGTCCCACCCCTGCCGCTGCCTGCTGATCGCCACCTACAACCCCGAGGAGGGGGCAGTGCGCGACCACCTGCTGGATCGTTTCGCCATCGCCCTGTCGGCCAACCAGCTGCTCGACACCGACCAGCGGGTGGCGATCACCCGCTCGGCCCTCGATCACGGCGCCTCCAGCAGCGCCTTCGGCGCCCGCTTTCAGGAGGAAACCGAGGCCCTGGCCACCCAGCTGCTGCTGGCCCGCCAGTGGCTGCCGGATGTGGCCATCGACCGCGAGCAGATCCGCTACCTGGTCACCGAAGCGATTCGTGGGGGCGTGGAGGGGCACCGGGCCGAGCTCTATGCGGTGCGGGTGGCCCGGGCCCATGCGGCCCTCTCCGGCCGCGACCGGGTGGAAGCGGACGATCTGCAGGTGGCGGTGCGGCTGGTGATCGCCCCGCGGGCCCTGCAGCTGCCGCCCCCGGATCCTGACCAGCCCATGGAGCCCCCGCCGCCGCCGCCCCAGGGGGAGCAGCCCCCCGAGGAGCCGGAACCGCCGCAGGAGGAGCCGGAGAACGACGAGCCGGAGGATCAGGACGACGACGACCAGGACGACAGCCCGGAGGACCAGGCCCCGCCCCAGATCCCGGAGGAATTCCTGCTCGATCCCGAGGCCACCGCCATCGACCCGGACCTGCTGGTGTTCGCCTCGGCGAAGGCCAAGAGCGGCGGCAGCGGTAGCCGGGCCGTGGTGTTCAGCGACAGCCGCGGCCGTTACGTGAAGCCGATGCTGCCCCGGGGTCCCGTGCGTCGCATCGCCATCGATGCCACCCTGAGGGCCGCCGCGCCGTACCAGAAGGCCCGCCGCGCCCGGGAACCCCACCGCAGGGTGATCGTGGAGGAGGGGGACCTGCGGGCCAAACAGCTGCAGCGCAAGGCCGGAGCCCTGGTGATCTTCCTGGTGGATGCCAGCGGCTCG
>CALRQM020000040.1:0-25673 GCA_943370335.1 Bordetella parapertussis
GAGCAAGGTCATGGACCTCGACCGCTTCGAGCTCGCCTGAACGCCATGGACCCCCGCCTCTCCCCACAACCGCCGCCGGAACGCCGCGAGGCCATCGGCCGGGCCGGCCTGGGCAGCCTGCTGGCGATCGCCGCCGAGGGCGGGCCGCCCAGCCCCATCGCCCTGCGCACGATCACCGCCATCCGGGACCACCTGATCCGGCTGCCCATCCCCCTCGACACCCTGGCGCCCCTCACGCCGGAGCAGCTGGCGGCGGCGGTGCCGGAGCCCGAGTGGCGCCAGCGGATCCTGCGCGGCATGACCGTGCTGGCCCTGCTGGAGGACGAGCCCGGAAAGGCCCGCCTGGCCCGGCTCGAGGCCACGGCCCGGGCGCTCGGGATCGACGACGCCCCGGTGCAGGCCTTCCGCCATGTGCTCGACCACCAATTCAACCTGGTGCGCCTCGACATCGTCCGGCGGGGGTTCCAGCGGGGGGCCGCCGCGGCCTACGTGCGCGATGAGGGCCCCGCCGGAGCCCTGCAGCTCGCCCGCTCGATCCTGAAGCGGGAGGACCCTGCCCTCGCCCACCGCTACCGGGCCCTGGCGGAGTTGCCCCACGGCAGCCTCGGCCGGGCCTACCTGGCCTTCATCGATTCCAACGGCTTCAGCGTTCCCGGCGAGCTGGGCGGGCCTCCGCCGCCGGTGGTGCGCCACGACTGCTGCCACGTGCTCGGTGGCTACGGCACCAGCCCCAGCGAGGAATGCGGCGTGCTCGGCTTCCAGGCCGGCTTCGGCCGCAACGACCCCTTCTTCACGATCCTGTTCGCCCTGGCCCAGTTCCAGCTGGGCATCGGCTCATCCCCGGTGACGGCGGCCGAGACCGGCCAGGCCGATCCGGAGGTGATCTTCCGCGGCCTGGAGCACGGCCTCGGCGTCACCCGGGACCTGATCAGCGACTGGGATCCCTGGGACGACTTCCCCCTGCCCCTGGAGGAGGTGCGCCGCCGGTACGGCATCCGGCCGCGTCAGACGGTCTGAAGCGGCCGCCTCAGGGAAAACGGAGGGAGCTGATCATCACCTCCCGTTCCGTGACGTCCAGATCGGCATCCAGCTGCGTGAGCAGCCCGAGCGCATAGGCAGGGTCCCGGGGGGAACTGGCAATCGCCATCATGATGAAGGCCTTGTTCCTGCAGCCAGCCCATTGGTGGGTGGTGATGCTGCCGTTCTCGGCCGTGGCCTCCTTGCCTTCACCTTGGCAGTACTTGTTGAGGCCTGTGATGTCTCGGCCATTGATCTTCTGATCATGCCTGGAGACGCGCATCTCCACGCCACTGGCGATGTAGCTCTTGTTGAACGCCCCTGGATCGGGGGCGGCGACCCTGCGCACGTAGGCCCGCTCTCCCTCGCCCACCGTTTCCTGATCGCTGCGGCTCCAGTTGGTGGGAACGAGCATGTCGTAGCCGGCGAAGGAAAAGGAGGTGAAGATCGTCTTCGGACGCAGGGGATCGGCCTTGCCCAGGGGTCCCGCCAGGATCTGTCGGTCAGAGCGGCGATAGATCTCCACCATCAACGGCTGATCCGACCCGCGGGAGGCGATGGTTTCGCAGAACTGCGGCACGGAGTTCTCACCCTTGACCGCCACGTTCTGCAGCGAGGTGATCAGGTCGCCGGGCTCCACACCGGAGAGGTTCGCCGGTGAGCCAGCCTTCACGCTGGCCACCAGCAGTCCGGTGATGGGACCGCGGTAGGCGCCGTCGATGCCGAGGCCCAGGGAGTCATCCTTTCCCTGGCGCAGGGATGGCAGCAGGCTGGCCGCCAGCCGGGCGGAGATCGCCAGGGGCTGTTTGTAGTCCGTGGCGCCGGCGAAATGGATGCCCACCACCTTCCCGTTGGGTCGCACCAGAGGCCCCCCTGAGTTTCCTTGCTGGGAGTCGGCGGAATGCTCGAAGGCTTCGGTGAGGACAGCCGAGGGAAGATTCACCGTGCTCTTCAGGGTGCTCACCGCACCCGGCTTGAGGGTGTAGGTCTCGGTGCCCCTGGGGAAACCGGCCAGGAAGAGTTCATCACCCTCCTTGATCGGCTGGCGTACATCCAGCTCGAAGAAAGGAAGATCCCGGCCCTCGATCTTCAGCAAGGCCACGTCGTTGCACTGGGACCCCCCGACCAGGGAAGCACTGCGGGGCTTCGGATCTCCATTCAGAAAGACTTTCAGATTGGGCGCATTCATCGCCACGTGGAAGTTGGTGAGAATCAGCCCGTCGCTGGACACCAGAAAGCCGCTACCGAAGCCCCGTGCGGTGCCGATCTTGATCTCGCCGTTCTCCGCCTGTTCGGCCGCCGGACCTTCGGCCACGATCCGCACCGTTGCCGACTTCACTTCGTCGATGTTATCCACGGCCCGGGAGCAACCGCCGGCAAGACTCAGGGCCGGCAGCAGCATCAGCACACCAAGGTGACGCATTCGACGCCGCTCGGCCCAGAGGCTCCGATCACCCAATCGGTCCTTCCTTTGCCGCATCGCCGCATCATCCGTTGGGAGGTGGAGGCACCCTGAGCTTTCAGCCTGGCTTCAGGCTTCGGGGACGTCAAGTGGCGGGAGGCTATCCAGGGCCCGCTGGCGCAGGAACGCCCGCACCGCCCACCAGGGCTGGTGCTGCCGCAGGGCAGGGTCGGCGGCGGCCAGGGCATCCAGCTCGGCCAGGGCACCGGCGGGGCCCGCCAGCTCGGCCAGCACGGCGATCCGGCTCACCCGGCCCCCCCCACACTCAGGGCCAGGGCCAGCAGGGCGTCGTAGAGCCCCAGCAGGGCCGGCCAGTCGACCGTGCCGCTGACGGCGCGGTGGGCATGCCGCGACTGGATCGCCGCCTCCAGTTGGAAGCGTCCGGGCCGGCCCGCCAGGAAGGCCTGGGTCAGGGCCGCCTCGGCTTCGGAGATCAGGGCGCCGTCCCACAGGTCCGGGTCCTGCTCCAGCAGCGGCACGTAGCTGCCGTCGGCGGCCCGGCGGGCCCCGTGGCGCGCCTCGCCGTGCAGCAGCAGGGCGAGCAGGCCGGCTGCCTCCGGCTCCTCGGGCAGCAGGGAGGCGCAGAGCCGCGCCAGCAGCACCGCCTCCTGCGTCAGCCCCCGGTCGCGGCGGCCGTCGCCCTGACCATCCCAGCCGCTGGTGTAGGCCGCGTAGATCGCCTGCAGCACGGCCGCCGAGCGCGCCGGCAGGGCCTCGGCGGCCGGCAGCACGAAGGGGATGCGGGCCCATGGTGGCCGGCGCCACAAGAAAGGCGGCGGCGATCCGGGAGGCGTTGAGCCCCAGGACGGTCTGGAGCATCAGCGGGGCCTGGATCCCCGAATCGATCGCCGGGTGGGCGCAGAGGAACAGCAGCCGCAGCCGCTCGTAGGGGAACTCCATGGGCGGCTCAGGGGTGCCGGGATCCGTGGCGACGGCGCAGGCGCCCAGCTCGGGCACCAGGCGCTCCAGGGTCTGGCTGCGGCGGGCCCGGTCGATCAGACGCCGGCGGGCCACCACCAGCAGCCAGGCCTCCGGCCGCTCGGGCACCCCCTCGACGGGCCAGCGCCGCAGGGCGGCGAGGAAGGCGTCGCCGAGGGCATCCTCGGCCGCCGCCACATCGCCGCAGCGGGCGGTGAGCCAGGCCACCAGCTTGCCGAAGGACTGCCGTGCCGCCAGCTCCGCCGCCCTCCGCCCCTCCATCTCATTCAGGGGGCTTCCATGGCGAGCACGGGCCGCACCTCCACGGCGCAGCGCTCCCCCGCCGGGCAGCGGGCGGCCCAGGTGAGGGCGGCATCGAGGTCGGGCACATCGATCAGGAAGAAGCCGCCCAGCTGCTCCTTGCTGTCGGGGAAGGGCCCGTCCTGCACTTGCCGCTCGCCGTGGCGCAGGCGCACGGTGGTGGCGGTGTGGATGGGCTGGAGGACCTCGCCGCCGGCCATCTGGCCGGCCTCGGCCAGGGCCCGGGAGTAGGCGGCATAGGCCGGCATCAGGCTGGGGCGGTCGGCGGAGTCCTGCTCGCTTTCGTAGATCAGAACGGCGTACTGCATGGTGTGGATTCGCGGGGTTGGGGGGTGGCGCGCGCTCCCGGAGGGCGGGCGTCATCTCCATGACGTCCGGGCCGGTGCCATTTCGACAGAATGGCTAAACCCGACTCACCCGTGCTCTCCATGCCCAAGGTCGAGATCTACACCTGGCGCTTCTGCCCGTTCTGCATCCGGGCCAAGCAGCTGCTGGACCGCAAGGGCGTCACCTACACCGAGTACGTCATCGATGGCGACGAGGACGCCCGCGACGCCATGGTGGCCCGGGGCAGCGACGGTCGGCGCTCGGTGCCCCAGGTCTTCATCGACGGCGCCCATGTGGGCGGTTGCGACGACCTCTACACCCTGGAGCGCCAGGGCCGGCTGGATGCGCTGCTGGCCGTCGCCAGCTAGGGGCTGGCCTCACCCTTCCATTCCGCCAGCTCCACGGTGATGCCCTCCGGGCCGCGCAGGAAGACCAGCTTGCGGTGGTGGAACTCCATCACCGCGTTGCGCAACGAAACACCCGACGCCTGCAGCCGGGCCACCGTGGCCTCCAGGTCGTCGACGGCGAAACAGATGTGGTTGAACCCCACCCTGGCCAGGTTGTCCATGGCCGGCTCGGGGAGAGGTTCCGGATGGCGGTAGTGCAGCAGCTGCACCTCCAGCCGCGGAGTGGCTCCGGCCAGAACGAGGGTCACATGGTCGGCCTCGAGGCCCTCCACCCCCATGTAGTCGGCGAACTGGGGCCCGCTGATCACCACGGCCTTGTCTTCGGCGAAGCCCAGCAGGCCGAAGAAGCGCTGGGCCGCCGCGAGGTCCCGCACCACAACGGTGACGTGGTCGAAATGCCGGATCATGGGCGCCGCCTCGCTCCGCCGCTGGCCCGATTCTCGCTGGGCCCGGCCCCATTCGGGCGAGGCCCGAGCCCCCCACCAGGGGATCCCAGCGGCCAGAGTGAGGGGCAACTCCGGCCGGCCCCATGAGCGACGACGCCAGCCCCGCCGATGCCGCCACGCCCGACCAGGGCGGCGGCTGGCCCCTGATCGACGGCTGGGCCAAGGCCACCCTCAGCCCCCGGGGCCCGAAGCTCTGGCAGACCCTCAACCACCGCAGCGCCTGCCTCTCCTGCGCCTGGGGCACCGGCGGCCAGCACGGCGGCTTCCGCGACGAACTGGGGGAGCCGCTGCAGCGCTGCCTCAAGAGCGTCGAGGCGATCATGGCCGAGCTGCAGCCGGCCGTGCCCGAGGGGGTGTTCGGCACCCGCAGCCTGGCTGAGCTGCAGGCCCTGAGCTCGATGGAGGCCGACAGCCTCGGCCGCCTCAGCCACCCCCTGCTGCTGCGCGAGGGCCGCAGCCACTACGAGCGCATCGGCTGGGACGACGTGTTCGCCATCGCCGAGGCCGCCTTCCGGCGCCCGCCGGAGCGGGTGGCCTCCTACAGCTCGGGCCGCTCCTCAAACGAGGCCGCCTACCTGCTGCAGCTGTTGCTGCGGGCCATGGGCTCCAACAACCTGGCCGACTGCTCCGACCTCTGCCACGCCCCCTCCACCGTGGGGCTCAATGCCATCTTCGGCTCCGGCACCTCGAT
Organism: Bordetella parapertussis; assembly: GCA_943370335.1. Lineage (GTDB taxonomy): Bacteria > Cyanobacteriota > Cyanobacteriia > PCC-6307 > Cyanobiaceae > Cyanobium. The sequence goes on from CALRQM020000040.1 coordinate 5,590, forward strand.
GGTGAGCCTGGAGAGCCTGCAGCAGGCGGAGGGTGTGGTGCTGGTGGGCTCCAACGCCCCGGCCAACCACCCGCGGCTGATGAATGAGCTGATCAAGCTGCGGCGGCGGGGCGGCACGGTGATCGTGATCAACCCGGTGATCGAGGTGGGTCTGCTGAAGTTCGGCTCGCCGGCCTTCCCGGTCTCGACCCTGCAGGGGGGCGACGCCATCGCCTCCCTCTTCCTGCAGCCCGTGCCCGGCAGCGACACCGCCGTGTTCCTCGGGCTGCAGAAGGCCCTGCTGGAGGACGGTGCCGTGCAGCGTGATTTCCTGGCAGCCCATGCCGAGGGCTGGGAGTCGCTGCTGGAGCAGCTGGAGGCCACCTCCTGGGAGGCGATCACCAACACCTGCGGCCTCAGCCGCCAGGAACTGGAGCACGCCGCCGCCGTGATCGCCGGCTGCCGCGGGGTGGTGTTCGCCTGGGCGATGGGGATCACCCACCACGCCAACGGCATCGACAACGTGCAGGCGATCGCCAACACCGCCCTGCTCAGCGGCAACGTGGGCCGGCCCGGCGCCGGCACCATGCCGATCCGGGGCCACTCCAACGTGCAGGGCTTCGGCTCGATGGGGGTCACCGTCAAGCTGCGGGCGGAGATGCAGCAGGCCCTCGAGCAGCTGCTGGGCCGGCCCCTGAGCCGGGTGCCCGGCTACGACACCCGCGCCCTGATCGAGGCCGCCGATGCCGGCCGGGTCGACAGCCTGCTGTGCCTGGGAGGCAACCTCTGGGGCGCCAACCCCGACAGCGGCGAGGCGAAGCGGGCCCTGGGGCGCATCGACACGATCCTGTATCTGGCCACCAAGCCCAACCAGGGCCATTTCCACGGCCTGGCGGCCCGCCAGACCCTGGTGCTGCCGGTGTTCAACCGCTTCGAGACCCCCCACCGCACCACCACCGAGTCGGGCAACAACTACGTGCGCCTCAACGAACCGGGCTCCACCCACCTGCGCGGCGCTGACCTGATCAGCGAGGTGGCCTTCCTGGCCGAACTGGCCCGGCGGCTGATGGGCAGCGATCCGATCGACTGGGGGCGGCTGCAGGATCCGTCCTACGTGCGGGAACTGATCGGCCGCACCGTGCCCGGCTACGGCCCGATCGCCCGCATCGATGCCACCCGAGCGGAGTTCAGCGTCGAAGGGCGCCTGTTCGAGCGCCCCCACTTCCCCACACCCACGGGCCGGGCCCGGATGGCGCCCACCCCCCTGCCCGAGCTTTCGCTGCCGGAGGCGGAGCACTTCGGTGGCCTCGGGCCGGGGGAGGGCGGCCTGGTGCTGGCCCTGATCACGGCGCGTAGCTACGGCCAGCACAACACCGTCGTTTACAAGGCCGGCGACAGCTACCGGGGCATGCCCCACCGCCACACGATCCTGATGAACCGGGCCGACCTGCGCCGCTGCGGCCTGGCGGCCCACCAGCGGGTGACGGTGCAGGGGGAGGCGGGCGCCCTGGAGGGCGTGGAGATCATCCCCGGCGAGATCCGCGAGGGGGCGGCGCTGATGTTCTACCCGGAGGTGAACGTGATCATGAAGGCCGTGATCGACCCCCGCTGCGGCACCCCCGCCTTCAAGCGGGTGCCGGTGCTGGTGCGGGGGCCTGTGGCGGCAACTTCAGCCACCGGGGCGGCTCAGCCCCCCAGGTAGGCCATCTCCGCCGGCGCCGGCCGCTGGTTGGCCGCCTCCTGGCGCTCCTCGCTCCAGCGGTCGCGGCGGGCGCGCCACAACGCCTCCAGCGCCTGCCGCAGCCGGGCCGGCTCGGGCCGGGGTCGCAACCAGGGCCTCAGGTCGGTGCCGTTGGCGGCGAACAGGCAGCTGTAGGCCACCCCGTCGGCGGTGATCCGCAGCCGGTTGCAGTCGCCGCAGAAAGGCGCCGTGATCGAGGCCACCACCGCCAGGTGGCCGCCTCCATCCCGGTAGCGCCAGCGGCCGGCGGTGCCGTGGGGCGCCCGCCCCACCGGCTCCAGCGGCCAGGCCGCCCCGATGCGGGCCACCATCTCGGCCGCCGGCAGCACCTGCTCCGGCGCCCAGCCGTTGCGGTTGCCCACATCCATGAACTCGATCAGGCGCAGCTCCAGCCCCTGCTCCCGGGCCAGGGCCGCCAGGGGGAGCAGCTGGTCGGCATTGCCCGAGCGGGTGATCACCGCGTTCAGCTTCAGCGCGCCGTGGGCCGGATCGAAGCCCGCCTGGCGGGCGTGACGGATCGCCGCCAGCACCTTCTCCAGCACGGCGTCGCCGGCGGCCGCCCCCCCCAGGCCGGCCATGCGGGCCACGCTGGCCCCATCGGTGCCATCGAGGCTGAGGGTGATCCGGTCGAGCCCCGCCGCCTTCAGCCGCCGGGCCCGCTCGGCCCCCAGCAGCACCCCGTTGCTGGTGAGGGCGATCTCCCGCAGGGCGCCGCGGGGATCGCCTGGGTCGCGCCGCCGCAGCGGCTGCAGGGCGGCGATCAGCTCCTCCAGGCGCCGGTGCAGCAGGGGCTCGCCGCCGGTGAGGCGCAGGGTGTGCACTCCCAGGCCCACGGTCGCCTCCACCAGGGCCAGCCGCTCCGCCAGGGTCAGCAGGTCGGGCGGGTCCTCGAGGTCCGGGCAGCAGTAGGGGCAGGCCAGGTTGCAGCGGGCCGTCAGCGACAGCCGCAGCACCCCCAGGGGCCGGCCATGCAGATCCAGGGGACGCTCCGCCATGGCAGGAAAGCTAGGGCCACAGGCCGGTGGCGTCGTCGGGGGTGTTGACGTTGCGCAGCCCCGCCGGCAGCAGGGCCACCGGCACCACCGCCTCGCCCGCCAGCCAATCTTGCAGCCGCCGGCCGCCCGCCGCCGTGAAGGCACCCAGCCGCCGGCGGAGGCCGGGATGGGCCGGATAGACCCCCAGCAGCGGCTGCAACCGCCGGCCGTCATGGGCGAGGTGGATGGCCGCGGCACCAGGGGCGGCCGGGGCGGCGGCCCCCAGCAGGACCTCGAGGGTGGCGGCCTCCAGCCAGGGCATGTCCACCGGGCAGAGCAGCAGGCCCTGGCCAGGGTGGTGCTCCATGAGCCGGTCGAGGGCCAGTAGCGGCCCCTCCCGGGGTGGCGGCTCCTCCAGCAGGGTGATCGGGAGGCCCAGCCCGTCCCGCAGGGGCCGCGCCAGATCGTGGTGGGCCCGGTGGTGGCTGAGCAGGGTGATCGGCAGCGGCAGCGCCGCCAGTCGCCCGAGGCTGAACTCCAGCCAGGTGCCCCCGGCGGGATGGGGCAGCAGGGCCTTGTCCGTGCCCATGCGGCGGCTGGCGCCGCCGCTGAGCAGGCAGGCCCGCAGGCCGCTCATGCCAGCAGACCGAATTCCGCCATCGCCCGCGGCAGGTTGCGGTGCTCATGGCCCGGATGGCTGAGCTTCACCAGGGCGAAGCGCTGCAGCTCGTCAAGCTCCGCCCAGGCGTGCGGGGGCAGGCTCAGGCCCAGTTGCTGGCAGGAGGCGAGCAGCACCTCCGGCGGCTCGCCGCCCTGTTGCCACGGGGCACCGTTGGCGGGCTCAAGCCGGCCGGCGGCACCGGCGGCCATGGCGGCCGTGCGCTGGGCGAGCCAGTGGTCCAGATCCGCCAGGGCCTCGGGATCGTCGGGCCAGTCCAGCAGCCGCTGCCGTTCCGCCTCGTCGAGGTCGCTCCAGTGCACCAGCTTGAGCTTGACCCCCACCAGGTCGAGCTTGCGCCGCACGGCCATGGGGATGCAGCGCAGGTCGTCGACGAAGTCGGCCTCGAAGCCGAAACAGTGGTCGTGGCGGTCCATGCAGCCGGACCCGGGGGGACCTGCACCCTAGGCAGCCGGGGGGCGGACCCTGGAGCTCAGTCCAGCTGCAGCACGCCCCTGGTGCGTTGGCGGCGCTCCTGGTCCTGCTGCTCGAAGCGGGCCAGGCAGTCCCCCTGGGGCACCAGGACGCAGCTCACGTAGTCGGAGGCGTCGACCAGGGCGGCCCGGATGGCCTTGCCGGCGGGCGTGCGCTGGGCCTGGGCCTGGTTGTTGCCGAAGTTGAGCGTGCCGGCGGCACCGGTGAGGGCCTGGCCGGTACGGCCCATGTTCGGCGCCAGCCAGAGGGCCAGACCCGCCGCCGGCAGCAGGCTCACGCCGCTGGCGCTGGCGCTGGCCGTGTTGCTGGCGCGGCCTTCCACGGTGCGGGCCCCGACCACTTCACCGGTGGTGCTGTCCACCACACGGATGTCGATCGCCACGTAATCCTTCGTCTCCACCTGCTGGTTCTGCTTGCCGAAGCCCAGGAGGCCGAAGCTGCTGCCCGACTGCTTCTGCTCCACGTTGGTTTCGTAGGAGGTGACCGTGCCCAGCACGATGTACCGGGCGCCGCGCATCTGACCCTTGCGGGCGGCATCGGGGCCCTTCCTGACGATCCCCAGCTCCGCCAGCTCCTGCTCGGAGAGCACGTCCTTGAGCTGGCGCCGCTCCACCACCTGCAGCGTGCCCGTGCCCTGCAGTTCGTTGGCCAGGGCGGCGGCCAGGTCGTCGGCCACCGGGCCCTGCCACCACCACGTGGGCTGGGTGACGGTGTTCTTGAAGGACGGCACCGAAACGGTGGGAGGGCCACCGGCTGGCGGCTCTGGGCCAGCGCGGTGGGTGGAAGGCCAGCAAGGACGGCGCCGAGGCTGACACCGAAGGCGACATGGCGGGCGACACCGCCCTGGGTCAGCCTCTGCACGATCGACGACGTGGCCATGGCGCTCCGTCCTGAACCTGGGCCCGATGAAGGGTCATTCAAGCAAGTTCCAGCAGCCGTTGGGCCTCCGCCCCGGCGGGATAAGGGGCCTCTCCACCACCGGAACTGGCCCAACGCCCGCGGGCTTTCGTAGCCGATCTCACCGTGGGACCCCACCAGGATTAGGTTCACTGAAGAGACCGCAGAGGCTTCTGACGAAGTCGCTCCCATGACCGCCACCGTCCCGTCGAGAGACGAGCTGCAGGGCCACCCACCCACCGGGGCAGCCCAGGGGCCCCGTCCGGCTCCGATGTTCGAGCTGATCCCCTACGAGAAGTTCCGCGACACCCCCTCGGTGCGGTTCTTCGACATCACCGTGCCCACCTCGAACAAGCGGGATCTGGTGGTCCACTCGGGTCCGGCGGTCAGTCCGCCGGATTGCCAGGAATCCGGCAGCTGGCAGTTCTATCTCCATCCCCATCAGGAGGACAACCTGCTGGCCATGCACGGTGGCCGCACCTTCTTCCTGGTCAATCTGGGCTGGAACTACCCGTATCACATCGTCCGCCTCGACTGCGGCGGCGACATCCTGCGCATTCCCCCCGGCACCTTCCACCGGTCCGTCTCCGATCCCGATGGCTCCCTGGTGCTCAACCAGGCCGTGCGCGAGGAAGGCGCCAGCGTGGTGCGCGAGTTCCGCGTCTACAACAGCCACCGCATCCCACGGCTCTTCGCCGTGACCTCCAAGACCGCCCCTATGCCCAAGCTGCATGGCGTGAGCTGGTAGCCGCTGGCCTCAGGCGGCGGTAGCTCCCCGCAACAGGGTGCCGAAGTCATCGGCGGGCATCGGCCTGCCCAGCAGGAACCCCTGAAACTGGTCGCAGCCGAGGTTCTGCAGCATTTGCAGCTGCTCACGGGTTTCCACCCCTTCGGCCAGGGTCATCAGTCCCAGCTCCTTGGCCATCACGATCGTGGCCTTGACGATCGCCAGGTCGGCATCGCCATTGCCGAGGCGATCGACGAAGAAGCGATCGATCTTGAGCTTGTCGAGGGGCAGGGAGTGGAGCATGGCCAACGAGGAGTAGCCCGTGCCGAAGTCGTCGATCGCCAGGCTGAACCCGCTCTCGGCGAGCTGCCGGAGTTGTTCGCCGGCACGGCCCGGATCGTTGAGCAGGGCCGTTTCGGTGATCTCCAGTTCCAGATTCTGCGGCACCAGGTCGTAGGTCTGCAGCGCCCCAGCCAGCAGTTCGGACAAGGAGGGATGGTCGGCCCCCAGCTGCAGGGCGGAGATGTTGATCGCCACTTTCCCCGGCCGCAGCCCCTGGCTTTGCCAGGCATGCAGTTGCCGGCAGGCCTCCTCGATCACCCAGAGGCCGATGGTGTGGATCTGGCCGGTCCTCTCCGCCAGCGGAATGAATACATTCGGGGGAATCATCCGGCCGCTCTGGTCCCGCCAGCGCAGCAGGGCCTCGGCCCCGGCGATGCGGCTGCCACCCCGATCGATCTGCGGTTGGTAGAACAAGCTCAGCTGCTCCCGATCAATGGCCCGGGCCAGGCTCAGCTCCAGCTCCAGGCGTTCACGCAACTGCAGGCTGATCTCCGGGGTGTAGAAGCGGAGCTGGTTCTTGCCGTGCTGCTTGGCCTCCATCAGGGCCGTGTTGGCGCAGCGCAGCAGGGTGTCGGGGTCGAGGCCGTGGTCCGGGGCCAGGGCCACCCCCAGCGACGCGCTGGGCTGGACCGCCAGGCCCGTGCCCATCCCGGGGGTGTTGCCAAGGGTGCGACGGATGTCCTCCGCCCACGGCAGAACCTGGTCCCGCTCGGCCATGGCCAGGGGCCGCAACAGGATGAATTCATCGCTGCCCACCCGGGCCAGCCAGTCGTCCGGGCGCATCAGGTGGCGCAGGCAGGTGCCGCTGGCCCGGAGCACCTGGTTGCCGATCTCATGGCCCAGGCTGTTGTTGATCGACTGGAAGTTGTCCAGGTCGAGGTTGATCAGGGCGATGCTGTGGTCCTTGCAGGCGGTGCGCAGCAGACGGGCCAGCTGGCGGACGGCGGCGGCCTTGTTGGGCAGCCGGGTGAGGGGATCGACGAAGGCGATGCGCTCCAGCCGCTGCTGGATCTCGTGCTGTTCGCTGATGTCCTGAACCGTTCCCACCGTGGAGAGCGGCTGTCCGTCGTCGTCCAGGGTGGTACGCCCCCGCTCCAGCACCACCTTGAGCAGGCCATGGCCGAGCAGCAGGCGGTGCTCGATCCGATAGGGCCGGCCGGAGCGGAAGGAGTCCTGGAAGGTGGCATCCACCAGGGAACGGTCCTCCGGATGCACCGTCCTGAGGAACACCTCGTAGGACGGCACCGTCTGGTCCGGGGCCGTGTTGAAGATGCTGTAGGCCTCGTTCGACCAGAGCAGTTCTCCGGTGCGATGGTTCAGCTCCCAGCTGCCCACGTGGGTGAGACGCTCGGCCTCCTGCAGCAGTGTGCCCAGCCGGGAGCTTTCCCTCAGGGCCGTGTCCAGGTCGGTGCGGTCTCGGTGGCTCACGAGAGCCACCAGCCGACCCTTCAACTCCAGCACCTGATAACTCACGGACACATCCCGGCAGGTGCCGCAACGGGCCCGGTGGCGGGTGGCGAAGCTGCCCCTGGGCTGCTGCCGCATCGCCCGCAGCTGATCCTGCATCAGATCATCGTCCCGGTCCCCGTCCGCCTGAATCGCGGCTGGATTCAGTGTGAGGAAATGGTCTCGATCGTAACCGAGGCGTTCGTGGGCGGAACGGTTGCAATCGATGAAATGGCCACTGGCGAGATCAAGGACGACCAGATCATCGCTGCCCAGGTCAGCGGCAAAACGCAGGGCATCGCCGACGCTCTCGACGCAAGGAATCAGCCCCTGTTCTTCCGGGGTGCTGAACCAGAAAGACTGCACTGACGCTTCCATTCACCAGGGATGGTAGGCATCGTTTTCGGTGCTGACCAGGATGGGGAAGGAAATTCCCGATCAGCCCTGGAGTGATTCGTGATAACTGCAGACCTCCTGAGAATTGGACTGGGAACTTTGCTTCAGCTTGCCTGAAAAGTGAAGAAAAGAGAAGAAAAGGAGGTCGCTGATCGCCCGTCCGGGCAGTTGATTCGGTGCTTTTGTGCCGCCTCCACAGAGGGGTCAGTCGATCCTCAGGTCGATGGTGTAGTCGGTGGGGCGCTGGCGCCCCTGCCAGGCGGGCACGCCGGGAAGGGGCCCGGGCGCCGGCACCGGGCAAGGTTCGAAGCAGTGGCCCTCCTGGTGGAGGCGATAGCCGAACTCCCCGCCTGGGGTGCGCAGCACGAGGTCCAGCGGCATGTGCGGCGCGATCGCCGGGTGCAGGCATGGGTAGAGACGCTGGAAGCGGAAGCGCACCGCCAGCACCTGGAGCGCCCCATCGCCGGAGGGCTCCAGCGGCAGGGGGCGACCGTTCACCAGCAGCTGGCAGTCCCGGCGGAACGACGGGTTGGCCACCACCTCGAAACGGCGCAGGGAACCGTCGATGAACCGGCTGGTGAAGCCCCCCTGCACCGGTGTGTCGCAGATCAGGGGCCAGGGCTCGGGGGCGGGCCGCAGTTCCAGGACCGGTGCCGCGTCGGTGGAGCCAGCCACCCCCTGCCAGCGCAGCAGGGGCGGAAAGCGCCACTCCCAGATGGCTCGGAACGGGGCCGGGTCGAGGGCCAGCCCATCCGCCGCCAGGTCAGCCAGGATGCCCTCCAGATCAGCCCACAGCTGGCTGGGCAGCAGCTGGCGGTCATGCAGGGTGGAGCCCCAGTCGTGCAGCTGGGCGGGGCGGTGGCGGGGCTCCAGCAGGTGGGCCGCCAGGGCGGTCCAGAGCAGGGCGATGGTGCTGCTCCAGGCCATGCTGGGCAGGCTTTCCAGGGCCCGGAACTCCACCAGGCCCAGGCAGCCGGCCGGGGCCCCGGGGTTCCAGAACTTGTCGAAGCTGATCTCGCTGCGGTGGTTGTTGCCGCTGCGGTCGGCATGGAGATGGCGCAGCGTTTCGCCGATCAGGCCCCGGAAATCCCCGAAGGGTTCGCTGGAGGGCTGGCCCTCCGCCTGCTCGATGGCGCGGTAGGCCAGCTCCAGATCGAAGCACTCGCCGATCGCCTCGTCCGGTCGTGGCGACTGGGAGGAGGGGCCCACCCCGGGGCCGCAGAACAGATAGGCCAGCGACGGGTGCCGTTGCCAGTAACGCAGGATCCCCGTGAGCCAGGCCGGCCGGGAGAAGAAGGGATGGTGGGCCAGGTCGGGGCCGCCCCAGAGCAGATGGTTGCCGCCACCGGTGCCCTCCTGGCGGCCGTCGCCCAGGTCCTTCCAGCTGCGCAGGCCGACCCGCTCGCCGACCTCCTCCAGCCGCTGCAACCACTGGTGGTACTCCAGCCAGCTGTGGCAGACGGGCAGGTTGATCTCCAGCACGCCCGGATCGGCCGTCAGGCCCAGCACCTGCCAGCGCTCGCCGGCATCGAAGGGCAGCACGCCGCTGAGCCTGGGTGCGGCCAGGTCGCCCAGGCTGTCGGCCACCGCCTGCAGCAGCAGACGCAGGGGCTCGCGCTCCAGCGGCGGCAGGAACAGTTCCCAGCCGTCGGGATCGATTTCCAGGGTGAGCACCTGGCGGGGCACGTCCTCGGGCAGGTGCTCCAGAGGCAGGCGCAGGCCGGCCGGACCGGGGGCACCGGTGAGCTCCCGCAGGCGGTCCTCCAGGGGCCAGGGCGCCACCTTCCAGACCACCGGGGCCTCGGCCGCCGTCTCAGCGGGGGCGACGCTCAAGGGGGCCGCCCAGGCCCGCCGCTCCGGATCGAGCGGATCCCGCAGCAACACGGGCTGGAGGGTGAGGCCCAGCCGTCCGCCCAGGCGCTCCAGCCAGGCCGGACCCTCGCTGGCCTTCAGCGGTGAACCCTCCAGGCCTGGCTGGCAGAGCCCGGGCCAGCGCACCGGGGCCGTGCCGTCGTCACCCAGGAACAGGCGCAGCGCCCAGCGGGGATTGACCTCACCGTCGTAGCGCTTGCCCGGGCAGTACAGCAGCGTGCTGCCGGGCCAGATCCGCAGCTGAAGGTCCCGGGCCATGGCCCGGGCGATGGCCAACTTGGTGGGGCCGTCAGCCGTCACACTCCATTCCGGCCCCTCCGGCTCGAGGGGCACCAGGGTGGGCTCACCGCCGAGGGTGAGCTGGATGCCGGCGGCGCGCAGGCGTGACTCGGCCGCCTCCGCCACCCGTTCCATCCAGCTCATGGGGGCCAGTTCATGCGGGTTGCGGAAGGCTCATGGGGACGGGTGGGGAATCACGCTGCAGGAGTTGACGGGGACCGGGACCACCTTCCAGATGCGTTCGGCGTACTCCTGGATCGACCGGTCGCTGCTGAAGAAGCCGCAGCGGGCGGTGTTCAGCACAGACATCATGCTCCACCGTCCTGCGTCGCTCCAGGCGCCGTCGACCTCGTTCTGGGCGCGGCGGTAATCGCCCAGGTCGGCCATCACCCGGAAGGGGTCGCTGCTGCAGAGGTTGGCCAGCAGCGGGTGGAACAGGTCGCGGTCGCCTTCGCTGAAGTGGCCCGAACCGATCAGGTCGATGGCCTCCTTGGCCAGGGCGTCGTTCTCAAGCCAGGGCATCGGGTGGTACCCGTTGCGGTTGATGGCGGCCAGCTGCTCGGCGGTGTGGCCGAACAGGAAGAAGTTGTCGTCACCGACCCGCTCCCGGATCTCGATGTTGGCCCCATCCAGCGTGCCGATCGTGAGGGCGCCGTTGAGGGACATCTTCATGTTGCCCGTGCCGGAGGCCTCCATGCCGGCGGTGGAGATCTGCTCGGACAGGTCCACCGCCGGATAGATCTTCTGGCCCAGCTTGACGCTGAAGTTGGGCAGGAAGACCACCCGCAGACGGCCGTCCATCGCCGGGTCGATGTTGATGATCTCCGCCATGCCCACGATCAGGCGGATGATCAGCTTGGCCATGGCATAGCCGGGGGCCGCCTTGCCGCCGAAGATCACCGTGCGCGGCGGCAGATCCTCCCCGGCCCGCAGCCGCAGGTAGCGCTCCACCACCTGCAGGGCCGCCATGTGCTGGCGCTTGTACTCGTGGATGCGCTTCACCTGGACGTCGAACAGGGAGGCGGGATCCACCAGCACGCCGGTGTCCTGGCGGATCGTGGCGGCCAGGCGCTCCTTGGCCTGCTCGCGCACACCCTGCCAGCGCTCCAGGAAGCCGGCATCGGTGGCCAGGGGCTCCAACTGGCGGAGCTGGTCGAGGTGCCGGCACCAGTCGGTGCCGATGGCGTCGTTGAGCAGGTCGGCCAGGGGCGGGTTGGCCACCGCCAGCCACCGCCGCGGCGTGACGCCGTTGGTGATGTTGGTGAAGCGCTCCGGCCAGACCTGGGCGAATTCGGAGAACAGGTTCTCCTTCAGCAGGCGGCTGTGCAGTTCCGCCACGCCATTGACCGTGTGGCTGCCCACCACCGCCAGGTGGGCCATGCGCACCTTGCGGTGCGGGCCCTCTTCGATCAGCGACAGCCGCTCCAGCAGGTCGGGCTGGCCGGGGAAGCGGATGCGCAGGGTGCGCAGGAAGCGGGCATTGATCTCGAAGATGATCTGCAGCTGGCGGGGCAGCAGCTGCTGGAACAGTTCCAGGCCCCAGGCCTCCAGGGCCTCGGGCAGCAGGGTGTGGTTCGTGTAGCTGATCGTGGCGGTGGTGATGCTCCAGGCGGTGTCCCAGTCGACGCCGTGGTCATCGATCAGCAGCCGCATCAGCTCGGCCACGGCGATGGCCGGGTGGGTGTCGTTGAGCTGCACCGCGAACTTGCGGTGGAACTCCGTGACCGGAATTCCCTGGCTGCTGAGGATCCGGAACATGTCCTGCAGGGAGCAGGAGACGAAGAAGATCTGCTGACTGAGCCGCAGGCGCTTGCCCTGCTCCAGCTCATCGTTGGGATAGAGCACCTTGGAGAGGGTTTCCGACTGCACCTTGTGCAGCACGGCCCGGGTGTAGTCGCCGGCATTGAAGGAGGCGAAATCGAAGGCGTCCGGCGCCTGGGCCGACCACAGCCGCAGGGTGTTGGCCGTGTGCACGCCGTAGCCCAGGATCGGAGTGTCGTAGGCGACGCCGATCACGGTCTGGCCGCCGATCAGAACCGGGTAGCTCCATTCCGGCCGGATCACTTCCCAGGGGTTACCGCGAGCCAGCCAAGGGTCGGTGCTCTCCATCTGGCCGGTGGGGCCGATCTGCTGGCGGAAGATGCCGAATTCGTAGCGGATGCCGTAGCCGATGGCCGGCAGCTCCAGGGTGGCCATCGACTCCTGGAAGCAGGCGGCCAGCCGGCCCAGGCCGCCGTTGCCGAGGCCCGGTTCCGGCTCCTCCGCCAGCATCTCCTCGAGGGTGAGGCCGAGGGCGGCGCAGGCGGCACTGGCCTCCTCCCGCAGCCCGAGGCTCACCAGGTTGTTCTCCAGATGGGGCCCCAGCAGGAATTCCGCCGACATGTACGTGGCGGTGCGCACGTGCTGGCTGGCGTAGGTGTCCACGGTGTCCACCCAGCTGGTCAGAAGGATGTCCCGCACCGCCAGCGACAGACAGACGTAGTGGTCGTGGGTGGTGGCGAGGGAGGTTGACTTGGCCTGGCTGGAGAACAGATGGCGGCGCATCGCCTCCAGGAGGGCCTGCCCCTTGGGTGGGCAGGGGGCGGGAGTGGAGCTTGCCATGGGGAAGATGCCGTGGGTGGCGACGTGGGACCTGTCCTGGCCTGGGGAGTGCCGTAGCCGCTGCACCATCGGATACAGGCGGGCGCTCCTTAAGAGTGGCTTTCTTTCAGCGCTGCAGCACCCCGTGCCAGGAAGCGCCCATGGGAGCGGGCTCCAGCAGCTCCGCCTCGATGGTCCATTCCAGTTCGCTTTCCACCCCGGTGGGACCCGAAAAACTGCCGTTGACCGCCGCCGTGAGGGTGGGTTTGGAGGAGGTGGCCAGGGTGATGTAGCGGTCGTCGATGCTGCCCTTGCCACTGGGGTCGAAGCCCCGCCAGCCCGCCCCGGGCAGGTAGACCTCCGCCCAGGCATGCAGGTCGTACTGCTTCGGCGCCGGCTCCACCAGGTGGTAGCCGCTCACGAACCGGGACGGCAGGCCGGCGCAGCGGCAGGTCTCGATCATCAGCATCGCCAGGTCGCGGCAGGAGCCGACCCGTTCCTTGAGGGTGCGGCCCGCCGGCCAGGCCGGCCCCACGTGACGCTGGGTGTACTTGACCCGGTCCTTGATGATCTCCACGAGCTGTTCGAGGAACATCAGCCCGCGCTGGTCGCTGCCCATCAGCGCTTCCTGGGCCAGATCCACCGCAGCGGGGTCGTGCTGGCCATTGGGCAGCCAACCCTCAAGCGAGCCCAGCAGATCGCCATTGAGATGACCCACGGGGTAAGGGAGCAGGGGCTCCTGCTCCTCCAGGCAGGCGGCCAGGGCCGGCGGGGGTGTGGTCTCCACATCACTGATCGCCTGCACCCGGAAGTTCTCGGTGCTGCCCTCGAAGCGGGCGCGCAGGATCTCATCACCACTGGCCGCCACCAACGGATAGAGAAGGGACGGTTCCGGGCTGATGGCCAGGTGGAAATGGAGCAGGCGCTGGAAGCCGTGGCCGCGGGGCTTCAGGCAGAAACGGTGCGGACCCAGGAACACCGGGGCGCTGTAGCGGTAGTTGAAGCTGTGGGTCAGGCGGGCGCGCATGCCGCCTCTTGACTGGAGGTGCTGGTCGGTGGCGCGATGAAATAGCGCGCTTCGATCAGCTCATGCAGGCGGTTCAGATCCGACTGGAAATGGTCGATGGCTTCGTGCAGCCCGGTGGCGACGAGTTCGTCGATCCTGGTGAAGCTCCAGTGGGCCAGGGTGAGCCCGATCAGGCATTCCAGGTCGTCGGCGGGCAGCGGCACCGAGCTGCCGCGGATGATCCGCAGCGTGTCGCTGATCCGCTCCAGGCAGTAACGCACTGAGCGGGGGAAGATCGGATCCAGCAGCAGGAAGGCGGCCACGGCCTTGGGTTCGATGGCCTGCTGGCTCGACTGCCGGAACATCTGGTAGGCCCCCGCCGAGCGCAGCAGGGAGATCCACTGCAGCTCATCGAGCACCCCACCCACTTCCTCAGGGGAAGGGAGCAGCAGAAAGTACTTCACGTCCAGGATCCGGGTGGTCTTGTCGGCCCGCTCCAGCAGCCGCCCGAGGCGACTGAACTGCCAGGAGAGGTCGCGGCTGAGGGTGGCGTCGGTGATCCCATAGAACAGCTGGCAGGCCCGGCGGATCTCCCGCAGCTGTTCCTGGGGCGGCTGCTGCCAGAAACTCTCTTCCTGCAACGTCCAGTAGATGTCGTTGATCTGCTCCCACATCTCCGTGGTGATCACTTCACGGATCTGCCGGGCGTTTTCCCGGGCACTGCCGATGCAGTTGAGAACGCTGCTGGGATTGTCGGCCTCCCGCACCAGGAAATGGATCACGGCCTCGGGGGTGACATCCGGGCAGAGCTCATCGAAGAGCGTGCGGTCGCCGCTGGCGTCGATCAGGGGGAGCCAGGGTTCGGCACTGCCGGGGGGGCAGTCGAGGGCCATGGCCTCGCTCACCTCCACGAAGCGGGAGATGTTCTCGGCCCGTTCGACGTTGCGGTTGATCCAGTAGAGGGAATCGGCGACGCGGCTCAGCATGGGGCTTCATCCACGATCCAGGTGTCCTTGCAGCCGCCCCCCTGGGAGGAATTGACCACCAGGGAGCCGCGCCGCAGGGCCACCCGGGTGAGGCCGCCGGGGCTCACCCAGGCCTCCTTGCCGCGCAGCACGTAGGGCCGCAGATCGACGTGGCAGGGGTAGAGCTCCCCTTCGCTCAGGGAGGGAACCGTGGAGAGTTCCAGAGTGGGCTGGGCGATGTAGTTGCGGGGATCGGCCTGGATCTTGATCGCGAACTCGTCGATCTGCGCCTGGCTGGCATGGGGACCGATGAGCATGCCGTAGCCCCCGGCCTCCGCCACGGCCTTCACCACCAACTCCCCGAGGTGCTCCAGCACGTAGGCCTGGTCGTCGGGGCGTGAGCAGATGTAGGTGGGAACGTTCTCGATGATGGGCTCTTCGTCCAGGTAGTAGCGGATCATCTTGCCCACATAGGCATAGATCAACTTGTCGTCGGCCACGCCGGTGCCCGGGGCATTGGCGATCGCCACCCGTCCCGCCCCGTAGGCCCCCATCAGACCCCGCACCCCCAGCAGGGAGTCGCTGCGGAACACGGCCGGGTCGAGGAAGTCGTCGTCGATGCGGCGGTAGATCACATCGACCGCCTCCAGGCCGGCGGTGCTGCGCATCCAGACCCGGTCCCCTTCGCAGACCAGGTCACGCCCCTCCACCAGCTGGATGCCCATCTGCTGGGCGAGGTAGCTGTGCTCGAAATAGGCGCTGTTGAACACCCCGGGGGTGAGCAGCACCACCTTGGGGGTGTCGGTCCAGGGGGCCAGCTCCCGCAGGGTCTGCAGCAGGTGGGAGGGGTAGTCGTCGATGGGTTGGACCGTTCTTCCGGCGAACAGGCTCGGGAACATGCGCTTCATCACCCGTCGGTTCTCGAGGAAGTAGGCCACCCCCGAGGGGCAGCGCAGGTTGTCCTCCAGCACCCGCCAGGTGCCGTCACCGTCGCGCACCAGATCCAGGCCCGAGATATGGCACCAGCGGCCAAGGGGCGGCTGGAAGCCCTGCATCTGGGGCCGCCAGCCCTGGGAGCTTTCCACGTCGGCCCTGGGCACCACCCCGTCGGCCAGGATCTTCTGATCGCCGTACACGTCGGCCAGGAAGCGGTCGATCGCCTCCAGGCGCTGAATCAGACCCCGCTCCAGACGCTCCCAGTCCTGGGCCCCGATCAGGCGGGGAAGGGGATCGAAGGGGAGGATGCGCTCCACACCCTTGCTGTCGGAATCGTTGAGCCGAAAGGTGGCCCCGAGGCGCTTGAGCAGCATGCCGGCCGCGACGTGGTTGCGGTTCAGCTGGTCGAGGCCCATCTGGCCCAGGGACGACAGCAGCGGCTTGAGGGTGGCCCGGGGCTGGTCGGTGGAGCTGAAGTACTCGTCGTACCCCTGGTTCGGTTTGTACTGACTGAACATTCCAGACCCTTCCGCGCGGTTGGATCCTGCAGTGCCGCCGGGGTGGCCACCCGTTGCCGTTGTTACGAAAACCCGGGGCGCTGCTGGCCAATGGTGCCCCTACCGCTACATGGGCATAGCGTTTTGATAAGTAACGGGCGCCGTGGGACTCAGGAGGTTCAGCATCAACAAACAGGGAGGAGTCGCGCCGATGCTGACCAACAAGCCCGGTTCCCAGCCATCGAGAGCCCCCTGCGCTTCGGGCGTCCTGCAGCATGACCAGGAAAGAAAGGGGAACCGCCGAGACAAGCGGGCCTTCGCCCGTCACTCCATCGAGAGCTGCCGCACCATCGCCCTGCGGCCCCTGGACGGCGATCGCAAACCCTGTGGCCGGTGGTTCCTCGCCGACGTCGCCGACGTGGGCAAGGGCGGGATGTGCCTGATCGCGGCCGAGGACCAGTCCCTTGCGATGGGGCAATGGCTCCTGATGGATCTGCGCGCCCATCCCGGCTTCGGCCAGGTGCGGATGCAGGCCCAGTTGCGCTGGCTGACCCGGGCCCACTTTGCCCTCACCTTTGGTGTGGCCTTCACCACGCCCCTCAAGGAGGTGCCGCTGCTGTCGTTGGAGCGGCGCAGCACGCGCCGGGATCCCAACGAGGAGGACTGGGCCTTT
Source organism: Bordetella parapertussis (assembly GCA_943370335.1). Lineage (GTDB taxonomy): Bacteria > Cyanobacteriota > Cyanobacteriia > PCC-6307 > Cyanobiaceae > Cyanobium. The sequence continues at coordinate 22,053 of CALRQM020000040.1, forward strand.
GAGGAGGAGCGGATACTGGCGGTGTCCTGAGCGGCCACGGGTGTGGCACACCGGCGCGTGCTCACTAATCTCTAGGCATCAGTCCCGCGTGAAGCTCCGTGACCCGTACGCCGACGCCCGAGGCAGGCCTGGTCGCTGCTTGCGTTGTTGCGGCTGGCCTGGCGCTGACGCCAGGCCCGGTCCAGGCCATCGGCACCACCTTCAGCTTCAACCTCGGCAGCGCCACCGCCGCGCCCGCTGGCCCGCTGGCCTCGCCCAACAAGACCTTCACCGCCAGCGCCGACGGCCGCTCCCTCAGTCTGGTGTTTCAGAACGCCCTGCGACCTAACGGCAACGCGAAGCCAGTGAGTGCGACCGCCGACGGCCTCTGCATCTACAAAGCCGGCGGGGCGGGCCTCAACGATGTCGGTCGGACCAACTGCGGACGCCGCAATCCCGGCAACGGCACGGGCGTGGTCAATCAGGAGTCCATCGAGCTGTTCTTCGACCAGCAGGTGGAACTGCTCAGTTATCGCTACGGCAGCCTGCGGGTGGGCCTCGGCAATCCCCTGCTCACCTGGGGCGATCCCAACAGCCCGGTGCTGTCCACCGAAACCCTTTTCGACAAACAGATCAACACCAGCTACGCCTTCGCCAACCCCTTCATCGTCCAGGCCAACCAGATCCTCACGATCACCGGCAGCGGCGGCGGCCGTGGCACCAGTTCCACCGAGGCGCTGCTCAGTGGGCTGGTGGTGCGGGCCCTCCCGGAACCACCCGCCAGCTCGAACGTCCCGGGTCCGGTGCCCCTGCTTGGGGCCATGGCGGCCTTCGGCTGGAGTCGCCGGCTGCGTTCCCGCCTGAGCCACGCGAGTCCCGCCGCTTCACCTTGTGATCACGACGGATCCGAGGTTTGAGACAAGGGCCCCGTCGGGCCCGCTGTCGTCGCTGGCTTCCATCCTGCTCGCCGCGGCCCTGGCCCTCGGCGGCCTCTTCCTGCTGGCCGTGGTGGCCGGCGCTCTTCCGGTTCAGGTGCTGCAACGCGACTGGCAGCAGCGCTTCATCGAACTGGTGATCGCCAATTCCGGCTTCCCCATCGTGGGTTTCGTGCTCGTGCACCTGGCGGCCCATGTGGAGCCGGAACGGCCGAAGCTCTTCCAGCTGCGCCAGCGGCTGCGGCGCTGGGCCGTGCTGATCACGGTTCTGTACCTGCTGCTCATCCCCCTGCAGCTCTCGGTCAGCGTGCGGCTGTTCAGCGACCGCGCCGCCCTGCAGGCCCAGCAGCGGCGCCTGGTCAGCGATCAGTTCAGCCAGTTCGCGGCCCTGATCCGCTCGGCCCCTGATGCCCCCAGCCTGCAGCGGCAACTGGCAGCGGTCGATGGGCCCGCCCTCACGGCCGCCGATCTGGCCAAACCGATGCCCCGGCTGCGCCAGGACCTGCTGGCCGCCCTCCGCCAGGCCGAGGCGGCCATGCCTGCCAACATCGAGCAGGCCACCCCCCTGCCCCCCCTGGTCTGGGCGGCTCTTGCCGATGGCCTGCGCCTGAACGGCTCCGCCCTGCTGATGGCGGTCGCCTTCGCCGCCGGTGCCCAGGGCCGCGGCAGCAGCCGCACCCTGCTGGCGCGTCTTCTCATGGTCTGGAGGTCGGTCCGCCGGCGCCGTTACAGCAGGAAGTAGCGCTGGGCCATGGGCAGCACCTCCGCCGGTTCGCAGGTGAGCAGTTCCCCATCGGCGAAGACCTCGTAGGTCTGGGGATCCACTTCCACTTTGGGCAGGGCGGTGTTGTTGCGCATCTGGGCCTTGCCGATGCCCCGGGTGTGGACCACCGGCACGCAGGCCCGCTTCAGGCCGAGGCTGGTGGGCAGGTCGGCGTCGAGGGAGGCCTGGCTGACGAAGTTGAGGCAGCTGCCCGCCAGAGCTCCGCCGTAGGCGGCGAACATGGGCCGGCCATGCACGGGGCCCGGGGTGGGTATCGAGGCGTTGGCATCGCCCATCTGGGCCCAGACGATCGAGCCCCCCTTGATCACCAGCTCCGGCTTGACGCCGAAGAAGCCCGGCTTCCACAGCACCAGGTCGGCCAGCTTGCCCACCTCCACCGAGCCGATCTGGCTGTCGAGGCCGTGGGCGATGGCGGGATTGATCGTGAGCTTGGCGATGTACCGCTTCAGGCGGGTGTTGTCGTTGCGGCCGCCGCGGGGGCCGGCGGCGTCCTCGGGGAGGAAACCGCGCTGCACCTTCATCTTGTGGGCGGTCTGGAACGTGCGGGTGATCACCTCGCCGACGCGGCCCATGGCCTGGGAATCGCTGGCGATGATGCTGAAGGCGCCCAGGTCGTGGAGGATGTCCTCGGCGGCGATCGTCTCGCGGCGGATGCGCGATTCGGCGAAGGCCACGTCCTCCGGGATGCGGGGATCGAGGTGGTGGCACACCATCAGCATGTCGAGGTGCTCCTCGAGGGTGTTGACGGTGTAGGGCTTGGTGGGGTTGGTGGAGCTGGGCAGCACGTTGGCCTCGCCGCAGATCCGGATGATGTCGGGGGCGTGGCCGCCGCCGGCCCCCTCGGTATGGAAGGTGTGGATGGTGCGGCCGCCGATGGCCCGGATCGTGTCCTCCACGAAGCCCGCCTCGTTGAGGGTGTCGGAGTGGATGCAGACCTGCACGTCGTACTTGTCGGCCACCGTGAGGCAGCAGTCGATCGCCGCCGGTGTGGTGCCCCAGTCCTCGTGCAGCTTCAGGCCGCAGGCGCCGGCGCGGATCTGCTCCTCGATCGCCGCCGGGGTGCTGGCGTTGCCCTTGCCGTAGAAGCCCAGGTTGATCGGCAGCCCCTCGGCCGCCTGGAGCATGCGGGCCAGGTGGAAGGCGCCGGGGGTGCAGGTGGTGGCATTGGTCCCGGTGGCCGGGCCGGTGCCGCCGCCCAGCAGGGTGGTGACCCCGGAGGCGAGGGCGGTTTCGATCTGCTGGGGGCAGATGAAGTGGATGTGGGTGTCGATGGCGCCGGCGGTGACGATGTGCCCCTCCCCAGCGATGGCCTCGGTGCCGGGCCCGACCACGATCGTCACCCCATCGGTGATGTCGGGGTTGCCCGCCTTGCCGATGGCACAGATGCGGCCGTCCCGCAGGCCGATGTCGGCCTTGACGATGCCCCACCAGTCGAGGATCAGGGCATTGGTGATCACCGTGTCGACGGCCCCCTCGGAACGGGGGGTCTGGGCCTGGCCCATGCCGTCGCGGATCACCTTGCCGCCGCCGAACTTCACCTCATCGCCGTAGGTGGTGCAGTCGCTCTCCACTTCCAGGATCAGTTCGGTGTCGGCCAGCCGCAGCCGGTCGCCGGTGGTGGGGCCGTAGGTCTCGGCGTAGGCACGGCGGTCGATGCGGTAGGCCATGGCCGGGGATGCGGGAAGGGGGCGATGGGGAAGGGAGCCGGGCGGGTGGAGGGGGCCTAGTCGAGGGGGCCGTTCACCAGCCCGTTGAAGCCGAACACGCGGCGGTCACCGACGTAGGGCACCAGATGCACGTCCCGCTGGTCGCCGGGCTCGAAGCGGATGGCGGTGCCGGCGGGGATGTCGAGCCGCAGGCCGCGGGCCGCCTCGCGGTCGAATTCGAGGGCGCCGTTGGCCTCATGGAAGTGGAAGTGGGAGC
>CALRQM020000041.1:0-25310 GCA_943370335.1 Bordetella parapertussis
GGGCCGCCTTGACCCGGCCGATCGCCCCCCAGTCGGCTTTGCCGGAGAACCCCTGCTCCCGGGTGCGGCCGTGCAGGGTGAGGGCGCGGGCGCCGGCGATTCCGCCAGAGTGCGCCAAACGAACAGCGCTTTCGATGACGGCGATCGCCTCCACGACCCCAGCCGCCCCAGAGGAGGCTCTGGCGCTGGATCGCCAGGCCGAGGAGCTGGGCCCGGGGGGCGACCTGGCCCCCGAGGTGGACCAGGAGGCCTACCGGCGCCGCATGCAGCGCCGCCGCGAGGTGCAGCAGCAGCGGGTGGGCGAGCGGAACCTGGAGAAGGGCCTGGTGCTCGTCTTCACCGGCGAGGGCAAGGGCAAGACCACCGCCGCCCTGGGCCTGGTGCTGCGCACCCTGGGCCATGGCGAGAAGGTGGCGGTGGTGCAGTTCATCAAAGGGGGCTGGCAGCCGGGGGAGGCCCGGGCCTTGGAGCGCGTCGGCGACGACCTCCACTGGCAGGCCCTGGGCGAGGGTTTCACCTGGGAGACCCAGGACCGGGAACGGGACCGCCAGCTGGTGCAGAGCGCCTGGGAGCGCTCCTGTGCCTACCTCGCCGACGCCGACCGCAAGCTGGTGGTGCTCGATGAGATCAACGTGGCCCTCAAGCTGGGCTATCTCGACCCTGACCAGGTGCTGGAAGGGCTCGCCCTGCGCCCGCCGCTCACCCACGTGGCCCTCACCGGCCGCGGCGCCCCTCCGGCCCTGCTGGAGCGGGCCGATCTGGTCACGGAGATGAAGGCGGTTCGCCACCCGTTCCGGGAGCAGGGGGTGAAGGCCCAGGCGGGCATCGAGTACTGACGCCGGCCCCCGGGGCGCGGGGGATCACCCCAGGTCGGCCCGCAGCCGGGCCAGGCTGCACACCAGCACCGACAGCCCGCTGACCAGCAGGGCCCGGTGCACCTCGGGTTCTCCCCAGAACCCGGGGCTGGCGCTGGCCCGATCCATGGCCGACAGCGTCAGGCGGGCCATCACGTCGCTGCTGCGGGGTCCGGGCTGGTCGCGGGCCATGGCGGTGCTCCTTTGGGGCAGTGAAGCGGGTGACGGAGCGGCGGGCAACCTGGTGGCGCCGCGGGGAGGGTTGCTACTGTTCGCCCGATCGCATGAGCCGATGGCCTACAGGCGCGTTCTCCTCAAACTCAGCGGTGAAGCGCTGATGGGGGGCCAGGGTTATGGGATCGATCCCGCCATCGTTCAGTCGATCGCCAAGGATGTGGTCGAGGTGGTGGCCGGGGGTACCCAGCTGGCCATCGTGGTGGGTGGCGGCAACATCTTCCGGGGCCTGAAGGGTTCCGCGGCGGGGATGGACCGGGCCACGGCGGACTACGTCGGCATGCTGGCCACGGTGATGAATGCCATCACGCTGCAGGACGGTCTCGAGCGTGTCGGTGTGCCGACGCGCGTCCAGAGCGCCATCTCCATGCAGGAGGTGGCCGAGCCCTACATCCGCCGCCGGGCCATCCGCCACCTGGAAAAAGGAAGGGTGGTGATCTTCGGGGCCGGCTGCGGCAACCCCTTCTTCACCACCGACACCACCGCCGCCCTGCGGGCCGCCGAGATCAACGCCGATGTGATCTTCAAGGCCACCAAGGTGGACGGGGTCTACGACAAGGACCCCGCCAAGCATGCCGATGCGGTCCGCTACGAGACCCTCACCTTCCTCGACGTGCTCAGCGGCGAGCTCGAGGTGATGGACAGCACCGCCATCGCCCTGTGCAAGGACAACGCCATTCCGATCGTGGTCTTCGACCTGTTCGGCTCGGGCAACATCGGGCGGGCCGTCGCCGGTGAGCCCATCGGCACCCGCATCGTGCCGGCGCCCCCCCGCTGACCCCTCTCCCTCCGCCCTTCCCCTGCCATGGATCTCGAAGCCAGCATGCGCAAGTCGGTGGAAGCCACCCAGCGCACCTTCAACACCATCCGCACCGGTCGGGCCAACCCCTCCCTGCTCGACAAGCTGAGCGTCGAGTACTACGGGGCTGACACGCCGCTCAAGTCGCTGGCGACGATCTCCACCCCCGACGCCCAGACGATCCAGATCCAGCCCTTCGACAAGGGCTCGATGGCGCTGATCGAGAAGGCGATCGCCATGAGTGATCTGGGCCTGACCCCCAACAACGACGGCCGCCTGATCCGCATCAACATCCCGCCCCTCACCGAGGACCGCCGCAAGGAGCTCTGCAAGCTCGCGGCCAAGTACGCCGAGGAGGGCAAGGTGGGGCTGCGCAACCTCCGCCGTGAGGGCGTCGACCGGATCAAGAAGCAGGAGAAGGACGGTGAGCTCTCCGAGGACCAGAGCCATGACGAGCAGGAGAAGGTCCAGAAGCTGACCGATCGCTACATCGCCGAACTGGAGAAGAAGCTGGCGGAGAAGGAAGCCGAGATCCTCAAGGTGTGAGCGGGGCCGCCCATGCCGATGTGATCGTCGTGGGCGCCGGTGCGGCGGGCGGTGCGGCGGCCTTCCATCTGGCGGCCGGTGGCCGCCGCGTGATCCTGCTGGAGGCCCAGGCCCCGGGACGGTCCAAGCCCTGCGGCGGCGGCATGGCCGCCTCGGTGCAACGCTGGTTCCCCTTCGCTCTGGCGCCCAGCGTTGACCAGGTGATCCGCCGGGTGCGGTTCACCTGGTGCCTGGAGGATCCAGTGACGGCGGAGCTCCCCGGAGTGGCCCCCTTCTGGATCGTGCGCCGCAGCGTGCTCGATGCCTTTCTGGCCGAGCAGGCCGTCCAGGCGGGCTGTGACCTGCGCCATGGTTGCAGGGCGGAGCGGATCGAGCGCGGCGCCGATGGCCTCTGGGAGGTGTCGGTTCCAGGCGAGGGGCCGCTGCGGGCCAGGGCCGTGGTGATCGCCGATGGCTCCGGCTCCCGCTTTGCGGCGCCCCTCGGCCTGGGCCCGCCCCGTCCCCGCTTCGCGGCCACCGTGTCGGTGGAGGTGGCGGCGGATCCCGACCCCGCCGACATGGCCCGCTTCGAGTTCGGCCTGGTGCACCATGGCTTCTGCTGGGTGTTTCCCCGGCAGGGGGGCTACAGCATCGGGGTGGGCACCTTCGTTGGCCAGCAGGAGGCCGACAGCGAAGCGGTGCTCTCCGCCCTGCTGCCCAGCCTGGGGCTGCCTGCGGGCGCCGGCGATCGCAGGCACGGCCAGCTGAGGCTCTGGAACGGCCACCATGCCTTGCATGGGCCGGGCCTGGTGGCCGTCGGCGATGCCGCCTCCCTCTGCGATCCCTTCCTGGCCGAGGGGCTGCGTCCTTCCCTGCTGAGTGGCTGCGAAGCGGCCGCGGCGCTCGACCGCTGGCTGGATGGCGATGGCCCCGCCCTGGAGCAGTACAGCCTGCGCATGCGCGAGGCCTGGGGCGATTCGATGGCCTGGGGCAAACGCATCGCCCAGGTGTTCTACCGGGTGCCCCGGGTGGGCTACCAGCTGGGCGTCAAGCGGCCCACCGCCCCCCAGCGCATCGCCCAGATCCTCTCCGGTGAGATGGGCTACGGGGAGATCGCCCAGCGGGTGATCCGGCGGCTGCTGTTCCAGCGGGGCTGAGCGGCCAGGCTCGCCGCCAGGGCTCAGTTGAGGGTCACGCCTTTGAGTTCGCGCAGGCGCTGGTCGATCGAGCCGAGCAGCTCGATGGCGAACATCGGCGCCTCCTGGACGGCGAACAGGAACTTCTCACGGTTCATCACCAGCAGTTGGCAGGCGGTGAGGGCCGTGGCCTGGCCGTAACGGCGGTGTTCGGCCGTGACCAGGGCCCCGGCCCCGAAGACGTCGCCGGCCTGGATGTCCTCGTGGCCCGCATCGGCATTCCAGCTGAGGCGCACCGTTCCCTCCAGCAGGCCGAACATGCAGTCGCCGGCCTCGCCGGCGTGGAAGATGACGGATCCGGCCTCGACATCCCTCACCTCACCCTTGGCGGCGAGGGCGCGCATCGTGTCGAGGGCATGGACGGTGTGGGCCATTCGTCAGCGGGACGGGCCCCCATCTTTGCCCATCAAGGTGAACATCCGATCAAGGAATGGGGCCCAGAGCGGATGTTCAGCGGCTGATCGCCAGCGGAGCTCCCAGGCCGCCGCGCACATCCTCCGGGGCCAGGCGACCGTCGTTGTCGGTGTCAAGGGCATCGAAGACGGCATCGCTGCCGAGCCACTCCTCGCGGGTGATGCAGCCGTCACCGTCGAGGTCGTTGAGCAGGAAGATCTCATGCACCGCATGGGTGAAGGCGGCCCCGCCCTCGATCACCGCCAGGCGGTGGGCCAACTGACCTTCCAGGGTCTCGATGGCCTTGGAGAAACCGCGGATGCCCTCATCCAGCTTTTCGCTGGCCATGGGATCGGCCGCCATCATCGTCCGGAAGATGGCCTCGTCGACATGGATCCTGGCCTCGGTCGCGCCGGGCTGGGAGGGATCAAGACGCCGTCCCAGGTGCTCCTCGCTCTGCCGCAGCTGGTCCATCAGGGCCGGCGAAATCGTCAGCAGGTCACAACCCGCCAGTTCGACGATCTCATCGAGGTTGCGGAAGCTGGCTCCCATCACCTCGGTGCCGTAGCCATAGGTCTTGAAGTAGTTGAAGATCCGCGTGACGGACTGCACGCCGGGATCCTCCGGGCCGGGATAGCTCTCGCGACCGGTGGACTTCTTGTACCAGTCGAGGATGCGCCCCACGAACGGGGAGATCAGGGTGATGCCCGCCTCGGCGCAGGCCACGGCCTGGGAGAAACCGAACAGCAGGGTGAGGTTGCAGTGGATCCCTTCGCGCTCAAGCACTTCCGCCGCCTTGATGCCCTCCCAGGTGGAGGCGATCTTGATCAGCACGCGGTCGGTGCCGATGCCGGCCTGCGCATACAGGCCGATCAGCTTGCGGGCCTTGGTGATCGTGGCCTCGGTGTCGTAGCTCAGGCGTGCATCCACTTCTGTTGAGACCCGGCCAGGCACGATCTTCAGGATCTCCTTGCCGAAGGTGACGCTGATCTCGTCAATGGCCTCGCGCACCACGTCCTCGGCGGGGGCCGCCGCGCCGATCACCTCACGGGATTCACGCAGGGAGCGGTCGATCAGGTCCTGGTAGGCCGGAATCTGGGCCGCCGCCAAAATCAGGGACGGGTTGGTGGTGACATCCCGCGGCGTGAACTGGCGAATCGCCTCAATGTCGCCGGTGTCAGCCACGACCACGGTCATGGCGGCCAGTTGTTCGAGCAGGTTGGCCATTGCGGAACGGCGTCGGGAGGGAAGTCGTCAGGACCCGACGCTAGCCATGGCCCCCCTCGGCCAGGCACCGGGGTTGTGGGAATGAGGACAGGGCCCTGTCTCAGGACGGCGTGGCTCTTCGGGGCCCGCTGACGAGCGGCTGGCTGGGGGGCACCTTCTCGATCACGAGCAGGGCTTCGGCGATCTGGCGGGCCACCGGCAGGGCCACGGTGGAGCCGTAGGCGTTGCCGCCCTGGGGCTCGTCGACCACAACCAGCACCACATAACCGGGATCGTCCCCCGGCAGGATCGCCACAAAGCTGCAGATCCTGGCCCCGGGGATGTAAACGCCGTTGCGAGCTTTCTGGGCCGTGCCCGTCTTGCCGGCGATCCGATAGCCGGGGATCTTCATTCCCTTGCCGGAGCCGTTCTGCACGACCGTTTCCATCCAGTCGACGACGGTTCGCGTGACCGCCGGATCGAGCAGTTGCACGCCTGTCGCTGGGGTGGCGCTGGCCAGGGCATCGCCGGAGCGCAGGCCGCGGGTGATATGGGGGCTCACCAGCCGGCCACCGTTGGCCAGCATGGCGTGCAACTGCAGCAGCTTCAGGGGGGTGAGGGAGAAGCCCTGGCCGAAGGCGGCGACCGCAGGCTCGATCGGGGCTGAAGTGAATTCCTTGCGGCTCTTGAGCTGGCCGGCCACCGCTCCGGGCAGGTCGGTGTCCGGCATCTCGTCAATGCCGAAGGTGTGCAACCAGTGCCAGAAGCGATCCCGTTTGACATGGGACATGGCCTGCACCATGCCGACATTGCTGGAGACCTGAAGCACGGTGGGGAAATCGATCACGCCGTTGGCGCGGCGGTCGTGGTTGAAGATCGGCCAGCCGCCGATGCTCAGCTGGCCCACGTCGTTCACCTTGTCGCCAGCACGGATCGCCTTCTCCTGCAGCGCCAGGGCCAGATTGATGGGCTTGAAGGTGGAGCCGGGCTCGTAGAGGTCCTGCACCGACCATTCGCGGAACAGGCCGGGGTTGAACTTCCAGAACGTGTTGGGGTCGTAGCTGGGGGTGGAGGCCAGGGCGAGGATCTCGCCGTTGCGGGCATTCATCACCAGGGCGGCGCCCTGCTTGGCCCTCCACTGCTTCACCTGCTTGCCCAGCGCCTGCTGGGCCACCTGCTGCAGGCGGGCATCGAGGGTGAGCTGCAGCCGCAGGTCGTCGCCATACAGCGCCCCGGCCTGCAGGCCATCCGGCAGGGGGGTGCCGTCAGCGCCGCGGCGCATGCTCATTGTCACCTCCTGGCGACGCAGGTCCCGGTCCCGGCTCTGCTCGAGACCCGCCTGGGCGACCCGCTCAAGGTTGAGGAAGCCCACCACGTTGGCGAACAGCTGACCCTGGGGGTAAACCCTTTGCGGGTAGGCCTCCAGGTCGATGCCGCTGATGCCCAGTTCCCGGACCCGATGGGCCGTTTCCGGGTCCAGTCCGGTGGCGAGCTTGACGCCGCTGCGGCGGCTGCCAATGGTTTGCAGCAGCACTCCGGGCGGCTGCGCCAGCACCTTGGAGAGTTCCCGGACGACATCGGCGGGGGGGCGGATGTTCTGGGGTTCGTCACCCGGCAGGTTGAAGTAGCGCGGATGGGCCCACAGGGTGAAGCGCTCCTCGTCGAGGGCCACCAGCCGGCCCATGCGGTCAACGATGGTGCGCCGCTTGCCGATGGGGGTGATCGCCTGGGTCTGGATGGCCCTGGCCCTGGCCTGGAGAGCCGGCGCCTGCACCACCTGAAGCCAGGCCAGGCGTCCCGCCAGTCCGACCAGGGCGGCGCAGAGCAGCAGATAGACCGCCAGCATGCGGCCGGTGGGGATCGGCTGGATCTCCACCACCCGCCGCGTCGTGGTTCCCTTGCCGCGGCGCCCACCGCCCTTGCCGGCGTGGGCCTGGCCACCGGCGTCGCCGGAGGACCTCGAACGGAACGGGGAAGGCATCAATAGCCGGCCGGAATGGCGCGAAGCTGGAAGCCGGCGAGCAGGGGCAGGGAAGCGCGGGGACGGTTGCTGCGCGGCTCAGGCAGGTGGATCAGCTTGTCGCTGCTGGTGGGCTCCAGCAGACCGGGCCGCCGGACCAGGCTGAGGTGGTGCTGCTCAAGCAGGGCGGAAGACTCCTGCATGCGGTGCTCCAGGGTCTTGGAGGCCTGCAACTGGCCGAAACTGTGGGCCCACTGGTTCTGCCAGTGGAGGGTGAGGGCACTCAGGCCGAGCATCGATAGTCCCAGTCCCAGCAGGGCGCCGCTGCTGATTCGATGCAGACCGGCCAGCCAGGGCGCCTGCCGTTCAATCTTGCGCGCCGAAAGCGACCCCTCGATCAGATGCAGGGGCCTCAGTCTTGGCGAGGAATTCTGGCTGCGTGGGGCGGGGGAGGCGGCCAAGGGACCTGGAAGGCACTGCGCAAGTGAACCACCCCAGGGGGGCGCCAGCAAGCGGTGTCAGTCGGCGAGAAAGAGGAGATTCATGAAGGTCAGCCCATTCCAGAGGGCATGCATCAGAACGGCGGCGCCCAGTCGGCCGCTGCGCCACCGCAACCAGCCGAGGCCGAGGCCGAGCACGAACAGGGGCGCCAGCTCCGCCAGGCTCAGGTGGGCGATCGCGAACACGGCGGCACTGAGGATCACCGCGCCGGCGCCACCGAGCCTCTGGCCCGCCACCGGCATCAGCACGCCCCGGAAAAGAAGCTCCTCGAACAGGGGGGCCACCACCAGGGCGGTGAGGGCAAAGCAGGAGAGGGCCAGGGGATCGGCGCTGGTCAGCACGAGGTCCAGCAGCGGATTGCTTCCGCCTGGGTCGCTCCAGACCCTGTCGATGACCCAGCTGGAGGCCGTTACCACCGGCAGCACCATCAACAGGCTGATGAGGGCACCGCTGAAGGCGGACTGGGCCGGCCGCCACTGCCATTGCAGCCAGCCCCCCGCAGGCGTGGGGGTTCGGCGCGGCAGCATCAGGGAGAGCAGCAGCAGGGGCGCCGCCATCAGGGCGGCGTAGAGCACCAGCACCTCAAGGCCCTGGCTGAGGGCCCTTGGTGTGGCCAGGCGCTCCAGGGCGATCTGGAGCGGCGGCTGCACCACGATCGGGACGACGACTTCCCCGAGCACCACGAACCCGCCGGCGATCAGCAGGGTCACATCGACGGGGCTCAGGGGTGGACCCAGCAGCGGCGGCGCGGCGGGGAGGCGCCGACGCCACGCCATCCAGCCCTGGCGCAGCAGAAGGACGACCCCCGCCAGCAGAAACAGGGCCGGCAGCGTGGTCACCGCCAGCAGCCTCAACAGCAACCCCATGGACCGCTCCTCCGCCGGACAGCTCCCCGGGTCCCCCGGCAGCTGTTCGCAGACCAGCTGCTGCACCATCAGGGGCGCTGACCAGGGGGCCAGCAGCTCCTGCCGCCGCCGGGCGTCCACGGAGCGTCCGTTGAGCAGGGCATCGATCAGGGGGCGCCGCTCGGCGTCCACCTGGGTGGCCAGGGGCCCCAGTTCCGTCTCTTCGACCAGGGCCGCAGGGTCCGCCTCGGAGCGTTCCAGCAGGGCCAGTTCGAGGCGGCGCAGGGCCAGCGGCGGTTCTTCGGAGGCTTCCATCTGCCGCCTCAGCTCCAGCTTCAGGTCCTGGCGGGGGGCCTCCCCGACCAGGAGCGGCCGCAGGCCCGGCGGGACAGCCTCGGCCGCCAGGGCCCCCAGTTCCAGCTGCCGCAGGCTGAGGGAATCCACCACCGACGGCCGCTCCAGGCTGTCGATCAGCCCCCCCACCCACAACAGGGCGCAGAGAGCCAGGCTGAGCAGGGCCAGCAGGCTCTTCCAGCCCGGCGGAGCGGCGGGGGGTCCGGATCGGGAAGGGGTTCCGTTCAACCGGACCACCTCGGCGGCAATGGCAGCTGATTCTCCCCTGCCCCCTGTCTCTGGCCGCTCCCATACGATGGCCGGGCCTGCGCCACAAGCACCGTGCCCCTTTGCATCGTGCTGGTCCGCCATGGGCTGAGCAGCTTCAACCTGGAGCACCGCATCCAGGGCCGTGACGACCTCTCCAACCTCACCGAGGAGGGGCAGCTCCAGGCCGGTCGCACGGGCGAGGCCCTGGCCGAGCTGCCGTTCCATGCCGTCTACAGCTCGCCCCTGCAGCGGGCCAGCGCCACGACGGCGGCCCTGCTCGCCAGCCATGGCTCCCCGCTGAGCCCCCTTTACGACGACGATCTGCTGGAGATCGACCTGGCCCCCTGGAGCGGCTTGCTGCGCAGCGAGGTGCGGGCCCTGGACCCGGAGCAGGAGCGCCGCTGGCGCGAAGCCCCCGAGACCATGGAGCTGCAGCGAGCTGACGGCAGCCGATTTCTGCCGGTGCCCGAACTGCTGGAGCAGGCGGGCCGCTTTGCCGCTCGGCTGCTGGAGCGCCATGGCGACGACGACACCGTGCTCGTGGTGGCCCACAACGCCATCCTGCGCTGCCTGGTGCTGCATCTGCTGGGGCTGCCGGCCAGTGGTTTCCTGCGCCTGAGGCTCGACAACGCGTCCATTTCCGTGCTCAACCTGGTCCACCGACCGGAGGGGCGCCCGTCGGTGCAGCTGGAATCCCTCAACGGCACCTCCCACCTGGGTGCCCCCCTGCCGCCGGCCGGAGCTGGCTGCCGGCTGCTGCTGGTGCGCCATGGCGAGACCGACTGGAACCGGGAGGGCCGCTTCCAGGGCCAGATCGACATCCCCCTCAATGCCCACGGCCTGGCCCAGGCCGAAGCGGCACGGGTCTTCCTGGCCGCGATCCCGCTGCAGCGCGCCTACAGCAGCGACATGGCCCGCCCCCTGCGCACCGCCGAGGTGATCCTGGGCTCCCACCCCGGGGTGCCCCTCACCACCAACCGGGGGCTGCGGGAGATCGGCCATGGCCTCTGGGAGGGCCGGCTGGAGAGCGAGATCGCCGCCGGCTGGCCCGATCTCCTGGCCGCCTGGAAGCGCAGCCCCGAAACGGTGCAGATGCCGGAGGGTGAGAACATCGGTGAGGTGTGGGACCGGTCCCTGGCCGCCTGGAACCACGTCGCTGCCGGGCTGGGGCCCCAGGAGACGGCCCTGGTGGTCGCCCATGATGCGGTCAACAAGACGATTCTCTGCGCCTTGCTCGGTCTCTCCCCCGGCGACATCTGGACCGTGAAGCAGGGCAACGGCGGTGTCACCGTGATCGACTACCCCCGGGGGGCGACGGCAACGCCGGTGGTGACCGCCCTCAACCTCACCGCCCATCTGGGCGGAGTGATCGACCGCACGGCTGCCGGCGCCCTCTAGCCGGCCCACTCCCCGAGGCCCCTGCCATGGTCCGTCAGCTGCTGATCCGCGGGGTCCATCTGCTGGAAGCCCCAAGCCGGCCGCCACGGCGGGCCGACGTGTTGCTGGAGCAGGGCGTGCTGGTGGCGATCGATCCAGATCCGGCCGCCGTGTCTGGGGCGGCGTGCGTCAGTGCCGACGGGTGCTGGTTCGGCCCCGCGCTGGTGGATCCCCACAGCGTGCTGGAGGTGCCCCTGCAGGGGAGGGCGGAAACCCTGGCCAGCCTTGGGGCCGCCGCCGCCGCTGGTGGCTACGGCACCGTGGCCCTGCTCCCCTGGGCCCCCACCTGGCGGGATCGCCCCGAGCGGCTGGGCTGGAGCTGGCCCGCGCCCCTGCAGTTGCTCCCCTGGGGCAGCTTCAGCGTCGATGGCCTCGACGGGGAGCTGGCCCCCCATGCCGACCAGCTGGCCGCCGGCGCCTGCGGTCTGGCGGCCGGGGCGACCCTGCCGCCGATCGACCTGCTGGAGCGGGGCCTGAGGCTCGCCGAGATGGGGGACCGGCCGGTGCTGCTGCCGCCCCGGGACCGGTCCCTGGCCCAGCGGGGCTTTGTGCGGGAGCGGGTGGAGGCCCTGCGCGCGGGCTGGCCCCTCGACCCCCCCGGCAGTGAAACCCTCCCCCTGGAGACCCTGCTCACCCTGGCCGGCGATCTGCCCGGCCTCCAGCTGCGGCTGATGAATGTCTCCACCGCTGAAGCGGTGGCGCGTCTGCGGCGCGAGGCCCACCCTCCGATGGCGTCCGTGTGCTGGTGGCATCTGGTGGCGGACAGCGGGGGCCTCGATCCGGCCGATGACGGCTGGCTGCTGGAGCCCGCCTTGGGGGGACCGGCCGACCGGGGGGCCCTCATCCAAGCCCTCGCCGATGGCGTCATCGGCGCCGTTGCGGTCCACCACGTGGCCCTTGATGCCGAGGAGGAGCTGCTGCCCCTCGATCAACGCCGCCCTGGGGTGGCGGGCCATGGCCTGGTGCTGTCCCTGCTCTGGGAGGAGCTGGTGGGACGCCAGGGTTGGCGGGCGGAGCAGCTCTGGCAGGCGCTCTGCTGGGGGCCCGCCCGTTTCCTGGGGCGGACTGAACCGGCCCTGGCCCCGGGCACGCGCCAGTGGCTGCTGTTTGATCCTGGCCATGCCTGGCGCTGGGTCGACGCACCGCCTGGCTCCCTGGCGGCCAACCGGCCCTGCCGGGATCGTCAGCTGCAGGGACGGGTGATCGCCACAGGGCTCAGCGATCCAGCTGGTTGGGTTCTGGCAGCGGGCCCGCCGAACTGAACGGGAAAAAACGCCAGAAGGCCCGGCCGATCAGCTCGGATTCGGGCAGCAGCGGTCCGCCGGGCCAGAAGCGGGCATCCCAGCTGTTGGCCCGGTTGTCGCCCATCACCACCAGATGGCCGGGGGGCACCACCACATCGAGGGTGCGGCAGGGGCCGACCCCCTGGCGATCGACGGGGCAGTAGTTGCGGACGTAGGGCTCGTCGAGGGGGCGGCCATTGATCGTGACGCGGCCGCGGGGATCGGCCACCACCCGCTCCCCGGGCAGCGCGATCACCCGTTTGATGTAGGCGTCGCAGGCCGGTTGCTGGAGGCCCGGCAGGGAACCGATCAGGGGCAGGTTGACCAGCAGACAGCGCAACCCACCGGGCTTGGTCGGTCCGGTGAGGATTGGATCGAAGCGGTACGGGGAGTGGAACACCACCACCTCGCCGCGTTTTGGGGGGCGTTGTCGGAAGGTGAGCTTCTCCACCAGCAGCCGGTCCTGCAGTTGCAGGCCCGGAAGCATGGAGCCGGAGGGGATGTAGCGGGCCTCCAGCAGGAACTGGCGGATCCCCAGGGCCACCGCCAGGGTGATCAGGACACTGCGCCAGAAGGCCCAGGGGCTTTCCTGGCGGGGTTCTGAGTGGGGCTGCGGCTCGTCGCGAGCGCCTTCGTCGACCTGGGGATCCGATGGGCTCAAGGGGTTCGTGCGGCAGGTTCGGTGGTCGGGAGGCAGATTAGGCACGCATCCGCCCGCCGCGTCCCCGATGGCACGCCCACGCTGGCACCAGACCCTGGCCCTGCCCTCCAGTGGCCTGGGCCGCCGCTGGGATCGCTTCGTGGCGCTCTGGGCCGCCCTGAATCTGGTGTGGGTGGCGTTCGACGTCACCTACATCCCCTTGCGCACCTTCTGGCTGCAGCGCAATCTCTACCCGCTGCCGTCGGTGCCCCTGGTGGTGCCGCTCACCTTCATCCCCGACATCACCCCCTGGGTGGATCCGATCAAGGGGATCGAACCCCACCGCGAGACCCAGGCCTACCAGGCCCAGTTCGCTCGCCTGGATACGGCCCTGCGCCAGGGCCCCCCGGGGCCGCCCAGCCCCGCCCAGGAAAAGCTCCTGGCGGAGCAGGTGCGGCTCACCGTCGAGATGATCGACTCCAACCCGATGCTGGCCTCGGGTACCTCCGGCACCCTGGAGAAGATCAAGAACCGCCTGCGCCAGCGCGCCGACAAGGACTCGGCCAAGCAGGCGGCGGCGGTGCTGCTGAGTCCCTCCTGGCTCGCCTCCCATCCCTGGGAACAGGAGCGGTTGTTCTGGCGCCAGCAGGTGCTGCCCCTGGTGGCCACCACCTACTGGCGCTCGATCGATGAGAACGGGCGCCCCACCGACCATTTCTGGCGCTACGACCTGATCCTGTTCCAGAGCGTCTTCGCCCTGGACATCCTGCTGCGGGCCTACCGCCTGCGTCGCCGCCTGCCGGGCCTGAGCTGGAACCGGGCCCTGCTGCGGCGCTGGATCGACCTGCCCCTGCTGCTGCCCTTCTGGCGCCTGCTGCGGGTGGTGCCGGTGCTGGAGCGGCTGCACACCAGCGGGCTGATCACCATCGAGCCGATACGGGCCGTCATCAGCCGTGGCGTGGTGGCCCTGCTGGCGGTCGAGCTGTTCGAGGTGCTGGCGCTGCAGCTGATCGATGGCCTGCAGCAGCTGATCCGCTCGCGCCGCTGGCCGATGCGGATCCGGGCCCTGCGCAGCCATCAGACCGTGGTGAGCAACGATGAGCGGGAACTGGTGGAACTGGTGCGGATCTGGGGCCCCCTGCTGCTGGTGCGGGTGGCGCCGCGTCTGGCTCCCGAGCTGCAGGGGGTGCTGGGCCATGCCCTTCAGCAGAGCCTCCAGAACGCCATCGTGCCGCCGGGTCTGCGCCAGCTCCAGCCCCTGCTGCAGATGGAGAAGGGTCTCTCCCGCCAGCTGGCCGGGGGGATGGTGGACAGCCTGCTCGACCTCACCCGCAGCACCGGTGAGCGCCTCAGCCGGCGCGATGACCAGCAGCTGGAGCTGCTGCAGCGCTTCATCGACCGCTTCTGGGAGGAACTGGCCGAAGCCCTGGAGAGCGGACCGGCCCTGGAACGCTCCCAGCAGTTGCTCTGCACCTTCCTTGAGGAGTTCAAGGGCACCTACCTGAGCCAGATCAGCAGGGCCGGCATCGAAGGGCTGATCGAAGAACTCGACCAGTTGATGGTGAAGGGCTCCCAGGGGCCGGGCGAAGGCAAAGACCCGGCCTAGGCGAGCAGCTCCTGCCATTCCTCCGGGCGGAACCCGGTGACGATCCGCCCCGAGGCCGTGACCAGAAAAGGACGCTTGATCAGGCGCCCATCGGCGGCAAGGGCCGCCAAGGCGGTGGCCGTGTCCATCGCCTTCACCGTGGCGGCACCCAGGGCCCGGTAGCTCTGGCCACTGGTGTTGAACAGCCGGCCGAAACCACCCAGCTGGCGGTGGGCCTCGCTGAGCAGCTCCAGGGACGGGGGGCTGGTGGTGATGTCGATGGATTCGAACGGGATCTGCCGATCCCGCATCCAGGCCAACGCCTTGCGACAGGTGCTGCAGCCGGCGTAATGAAAGAGGCGATGGACCGCCTGTTCAGCCATGGAGGCTCACTTGCGGCCGACGAGAGCCTTGAGGGCACCGACCAGGCTGTTGGAGCCCTTGCCCACGCCGGCGTCCGGCTTGGTGCGGATGGTGACGTCCCCGTTGACGGTGGTGCGGCAGCTGAGGCGGTAGCTGGAGGGACGATCCGCCAGGTAGACCTCCTCGACGTCGCTGCGGGGGGACAGGTTGCGAGCTCCCTCCACCACTTCCACCACGCAGGTGCCGCACTGGCCGAGGCCGCCGCAGTTGTTGAGGTTGTTGAGGCCCGTGTAGGGATTCACCCCGGCGTCGAGGGCCGCCTTGCGGAGATTGGCCCCTTCAATGCAACCAACCTGCTGGCCTTCCTTTTCGAAACGGATGGTGGGCACGGTCGATCGTGGGTAGGGGGCGCCGCCCAACTTAGGTCACACCGCGTCCCATCGATCCCACTTTCGTTGCCTTGGGAAAGGATCGTGGCCTTGGGATTGGATCGGGATCGCCGGGAGGGGCTCCCTACGATGGGCGGGTTGCCAGCAGACCTTGCTCTCCTCCGACCCCGCCCCGGCCCGGCAAGGCACCTACGACCTGGTGGTGCAGCAGCTGATCCCCGGCTACGCCAGCCTCGCTCGCCTGTCGGTGGCGCTGCTGGCCTCCTCTCCCCTGGCGTCAAGGCAAGCGGCTGAGGTGCTGGTGGCGGGCTGTGGCACGGGGGCCGAACTGCTGGAGGCCGACGCCCAAAGGCCCGACTGGCGGCTCACGGCCATCGATCCATCGGCGGAGATGCTGGCGGTGGCCCGCCAGCGGCTGCAGAACCGGGGCCAGATCGACTGGCATCACGCCACGGTGGAGCAGCTGGGCGCCGAGGCCCGATTCGATGGCGCCCTTTCGGTGCTGGTACTGCAGTCCCTCCCCGACGACGGCACCAAGCTGACCTTCCTGACGGCCCTGGCCCGCAGCCTCAGGCCCCAGGGGCAGCTGGTGCTCGTCGACCTGATGCGCCCGGAGCGCTCGCCCCTGTCGCCCCAGGTGGCCGAGGCCTGGGGCTGCTTCCAACGGGCCAGCGGCGTGGCTGGAGGGGCGGTGGATCCCACCGCCCAGATTCAGGGCTTCCACCCCATCGGCATCGCCCGACTGACCGCCTTGGTGGAGGCCGCCGGCCTCAGCGATCCGGCGCCGTTTTTCCAGGCCCTCGACTTCCAGGGCTTTCTGCTACAGCGACGGGCCTGAAGCGCCGCTCGCTGGACTGCTGATCGCCGGGCAGCAGGGGCCTGTCGGTGATCACCCCGGCCAGGGGGACCAGCAGAGTCGCCAGGCCGAGCAGAAATCCGGCGACGGCTCCGAAGGGCTGGTCGAAGATCAGCTCGGAGGAGGCATCCGCGCCGCTGCCGTAGCCAGGGGATCTGGGTCCCGGACTGTCAGGCTCTCCACTGGGTTCGGCGTCACCGGAGTCGGGGGCGGCGAGGGCTGGGCTGGTTCCTCGGGGGGAACCGGAGCGGGGAAAGGGCCGGGCGGTTTGGACGTGATCCATGCAGTCGTGCAGCGGACAGACCGGTGCACTCGACGGGAAACAAAGGTTGGTTTGGAGGATTCTGACACCGATCGGCCCGGTCAGCACTTCTGTCGGTGGTTTCCGACAGAGTTAGGGCCTCAGGCCGCCGGCCGTGACTGGGAGTGCTGCTGGCGGTGCAGGTGGAGGTCGGCGGGGGGGGCATCGACCCCATCGAGCCGGGCGCGGATCGACCGCAGCTCCTCCAGGATCGAAGCCAGCAGCTGCTGGGTGGCGGTGGAGGGGGAGTTGAGCACCTCCACGGTCACTTCCTTGATGCGCAGCACGTCGCGGGCGAAGCGGGCGACCTCGTGGGGGTGGAAGACGAGGGGCTCCTTCTGATCGCTGCGGTACTCAGGATTGAGCTTGCGGGGGTTGAAGGGGGGGTTGAGGTTGCGGGGATCGGTGTTGGTGTAGCGATACACCGAGGCACGGGATCGGTTCAGGGAACGCTGCACCTCATCAATGCCGATCAATGTTTCGGCATCGGCGCCGGGCTCTGCCTGCAACATCTGGGGCGGTGACAGAGCCTCCGACCGCTCCACCGAAGCAGTGGGGCCGCCCATGGGTGAGCCGGCCTGGGCAGGGTGAGCGAGCATTGAGACTGGTGTTGGACACACTGGACTAGCGGCTGACCATAGCAGAGTTTTTTGCCTGCGGCTGACCCCGCGCCACAGGGAGGGCCGTTGCGGCGACTCAGTCTTCGCCCCATGTGGCGCCTGGCTCAGCGGGCCTGCGGTGATAGCGTCCAGCGCCGATCCGGACTTTCTCCATGCGCGTCTCCCGCCTCATGCTGGTGACGCTTCGGGACGACCCGGCCGAAGCGGAGATCACCTCCCACAAACTGCTGCTCCGGGCGGGCTACATGCGGCGGCTGGCGCCGGGAATCTTCGCCTACCTGCCCCTGCTGTGGCGGGTGCTCCAGAAGGTCTCCGCCATCGTTCGCCAGGAGATGGCCGCCGTCGACGCCCTCGAAACCCTGCTGCCCCAGCTCCAGCCCGCCGACCTCTGGCGACGCAGCGGCCGCTGGGATGGCTACACCGCCGGGGAGGGGATCATGTTCCACCTGGTCGATCGCCAGGATCGCTCCCTGGGGCTCGGCCCCACCCATGAGGAGGTGGTCACCGAGCTGGCGGCCGACCTGCTGCGCTCCTACCGGCAGCTGCCGGTCTGCCTGTATCAGATCCAGACCAAGTTCCGCGATGAGATCCGGCCCCGTTTCGGCCTGATGCGCGGTCGCGAATTCATCATGAAGGACGCCTATTCCTTCCATGCCGATGAGGCCTGCCTGCGGCGCACCTATGCCGCCATGGACGGCGCCTACCGGCGCATCTTCGAGCGCTGCGGCCTGCGGGCCGTGGCGGTGGAGGCCGACAGCGGCGCCATCGGCGGTTCCGCCAGCCAGGAGTTCATGGTCACCGCCGAGGCCGGCGAAGACCTGATCCTGGCCAGTCCCGATAGCCGCTATGCCGCCAACCAGGAGCGGGCCGTCTCCCTGCCGGCGCCTCCGGTCCCCCTGGAGGCGGGCGCTTGCCGGTCCCTGGCCACGCCCGCCCAGAAAAGCATCGAAGAGCTCTGCAGCGCCCATGGCTTCGACCCCACCCAGACGCTGAAGGTGCTGCTGCTGCTGGCCCGTTTCGCCGCGGCGCCCCCGCGGGGGGTGCTGGTGTGCCTGCGGGGCGACCAGCAGCTCAACGACGTCAAGCTGGCCAACGCCGTGACGGCCCGCTGTCCGGGCGCCGGTGCCCTGCTGGAGATCGTGCCGGTGCTGGCCGACCATCTCTGGGACGCCGTGCCCTTCGGCTTCCTGGGCCCCCATCTGGAGGACCCGGCCCTGCGCCAGGGCGAGAAGCGCCTTGCGGCGGCGCCGCTGCTGCGCCTGGCGGATCCCTCCGCCGCCGACCTTGAGGCGTTCGTCTGCGGAGCCAACCGCAGGGATGAGCACCTGGTGGGGGCGCGCTGGGGCGTGCTCTGTCCGCTGCCCGAGGTGGTGGACCTGCGGGCGGCCCAGCCCGGAGACCGCTGTCTTCACGATCCCTCCCAGCGGCTGGAGGCGGCCCGGGGCATCGAGGTGGGCCATATCTTCCAGCTGGGCCGGAAGTATTCCGAGGCCCTGGAGGCCCGCTTCACCAACGAGGCCGGCAACGAGGAGCCCCTGTGGATGGGCTGTTACGGCATCGGCGTCTCCCGCCTGGCCCAGGCCGCCGTGGAGCAGCACCACGACGCCGACGGGATCCGCTGGCCCGTGGCGATCGCTCCCTACACGGCGATCATCGTGATTGCCAGCAGCCAGGATCCGGTGCAGGTGGCCCTGGCCGAGGAGCTCTACGAACGGTTGCGTGAGGGGGGGTGCGATGTGCTGCTCGATGACCGCCCCGAACGGGCCGGGGTCAAGTTCAAGGACGCCGACCTGATCGGCATCCCCTGGCGGCTGGTGGTGGGTCGCGCCGCTGGGCAGCGCACGGTGGAGCTGGTGGACCGCAGCGGCGACACGGGCAAGCGGGAGCTGAGCGCCGACGCCGCCCTCGAGCACCTGCTCGGGCTGCCGGGTGCATCCCCGTAGGATTTATCCAGACGCCGTTCCTTCCTTGGTCGCCTTTCTGCGCCGCAGCCTGCTCCGTCCCTTTCTGGCCCTCGGCCTGTGTCTCTGTCTCGGACTGAGCGGTTGCAGCCAGGCCACCGCCGGTCTCAGCGGCAACTACGTCGATGACACCGTCAGCGTGGCCCAGACCCTGCTGACCACCATCGCCCTGCCCCAGGAGGACCCGGCCCACCAGGAGGCGGAGCTGCAGGCCCGTCAGCTGATCAACGGCTACACCGCCCTTTACCGGCCCCGCCAGGACATTCACGGCCTGGCTTCCTTCACCACCATGCAGACCGCGGTGAATTCCCTGGCGGCCCACTACGCCGGCTACGCCAACCGCCCCCTGCCGGACACGCTGCGCAGCCGGCTGGAAAAGGAGCTCAAGAAAGCTGAAGCGTCCGCGGTGCGCGGGGCCTGACCCTTTGACGAAGGGGACCCTGATCTGAGAAGCTCTCCCCTTGTGCTTAGAAGCGGCTACGGGCCGCTGTTTCCTTGGCCAATGTTGTCGTCATCGGTGCGCAATGGGGTGACGAAGGGAAAGGCAAGATCACCGATCTGCTGAGTCGCTCCGCCGATGTCGTGGTCCGCTATCAAGGCGGGGTCAACGCCGGGCACACCATCGTCGTCGAGGACCGGGTCCTCAAGTTGCATCTGATCCCCTCGGGGATCCTCTATCCGGACACTATCTGCCTGATCGGATCGGGGACCGTGGTGGACCCCAAGGTCATGCTGGGCGAGATCGACACCCTGCTGGAGCTGGAGATCGACGTCTCCGGTCTGAAGCTCGCCTCCACCGCCCACGTCACGATGCCGTACCACCGGCTGCTGGATCTGGCGATGGAGCAGCGCCGCGGGGATCGTCGCATCGGCACGACGGGGCGGGGCATCGGCCCCACCTATGCCGACAAATCCCAGCGCAACGGCATCCGGGTGATCGACCTGCTCGATCCCGACTGCCTGCGCGATCGCCTGCTCGGCCCCCTCGCCGAGAAGAACGACCTGCTCGAGAAGGTCTATGGGATCCCCGGCCTGGATGCGGACGCGGTGATCGAGGAGTACGCCGCCTACGGCCGCCGGCTGGCCCCCCACGTGGTGGATTGCACCCGCACCATCCATGAGGCGGCCCGGGCCCGCAAGAACATCCTCTTTGAGGGCGCCCAGGGCACCCTGCTGGATCTCGACCACGGCACCTATCCCTACGTCACCTCCTCCAACCCCGTCTCGGGGGGCGCCTGCATCGGCGCCGGCGTGGGACCCACCCTGATCGACCGGGTGATCGGTGTGGCCAAGGCCTACACCACCCGGGTGGGGGAAGGCCCCTTCCCCACCGAACTGGAAGGCAGCCTCAACGACCACCTCTGCGACCGCGGCGGGGAGTTCGGCACCACCACCGGCCGGCGTCGCCGTTGCGGTTGGTTCGACGGCGTCATCGGTCGCTATGCGGTCCAGGTGAACGGCCTCGACTGCCTGGCGATCACCAAGCTCGACGTCCTCGATGAGCTGGACGAGATCCAGGTGTGCGTGGCCTACGAACTCGATGGCCGCCGCATCGACCACTTCCCCAGCAGTTCCGACGAATTCGCCCGCTGTCGCCCCGTGTTCAAGAGCCTGCCGGGCTGGCAATGCTCCACGGCCGAGTGCCGTGCCCTGGAGGATCTGCCCCCCACGGCGATGGCCTACCTGCGCTTCCTGGCCGAGCTGATGGAGGTGCCGATCGCCATCGTCTCCCTCGGTGCCAAGCGGGACCAGACGATCGTGGTCGAGGATCCCATCCATGGCCCCAAGCGGGCCCTGCTCAGCGTCTGAGCCCAAGCCTCCGCCTCCCCATCCCCCCCGGTCGCCCCTCCCTTTGACAAGCACCCCCAAGCGCTTCGACGTCGTCGGCATCGGCAACGCCATCGTCGATGTCCTTGTCCAGGCCGATGACGCCCTTCTCGAGGCCCACGGCCTCACCAAGGGCACCATGGCCCTGGTGGACGAATCCCAGGCGGAGCGGCTCTACGCCAGCGTCGGCGCCGGGCTCGAGACCTCCGGCGGTTCGGCGGCCAACACCCTGGCCGGCATCGCCCAGCTGGGCGGCCAGGCGGGGTTCATCGGCCGGGTCAGGGACGACCAGCTCGGGGCGATCTTCGCCCACGACATCCGGGCCGTGGGGGCCCGTTTCGAGACCCCCCCGGCCAGCAGTGGACCCTCCACCGCCCGCTGCCTGATCCTGGTGACCCCGGACGCCCAGCGCACCATGTGCACCTACCTGGGGGCCTCGGTGGGCCTGGATCCCGCCGACCTCGACCTGGACATGGTGCGCCAGGCCAAGGTGCTGTACCTGGAGGGTTACCTCTGGGACAGCGAGGAGGCCAAGCGGGCCTTCATCGCCGCCGCCGAGGTGATGCGCGCCAGTGGCGGTGAGGTGGCCCTGTCCCTCTCCGACGCCTTCTGCGTCGAGCGCCACCGCCAGAGCTTCCAGGAGCTGGTCGACGGCCACGTCGATGTGCTGTTTGCCAATGAGATGGAGATCACCTCCCTCTACGAAACCGACAGCTTCGAAGTGGCCGCCGACCAGGTGCGGGGCCGCTGCAAGCTGGCGGCCCTCACCCGCAGTGAGCGGGGTTCCCTGCTGCTGAGCGGTGACACCACCCTGGCGATCGCGCCGTTCCAGCTCGGCCCGCTGGTGGATACCACCGGCGCCGGTGATCTCTATGCCGCCGGCTTCCTTTTCGGCCACACCAGGGGCGAAAGCCCGGAGCGCTGCGGACAGCTCGGTTCGCTCTGCGCCGGCCAGGTGGTCACCCAGCTGGGTCCCCGTCCCCAGGCGTCCCTGCCGGAGCTGGTGGCCCGCCACCTGGGCTGAGCGGCGGCGGCTCCAGCAACCAGCGGCCATAGGGGTCATCGCTGCTGGCCTGCCAGTGGATCCACTCCGGTGTGACGTAGCTGTGCAGCTCCCCCAGGCTGTGGCGCAGCGCCTCCAGCTTCCCGGGGCTCGTCTTGAGCAGCAGCTGCACCTCCTCACTCCGCTGGAGCTGTCCCTGCCAGCGGTAGAGCGACACCACCGGGTGCAGGCTGGCGCAGGCCACCAGGCCCCGCTCCAGCAGCGCCAGGGCCAGGGCCTCGGCCCGCTCCCGGTCGGCTTCGGTGGTGAGCACCAGGCTCACGGGGATGGGGTCGGGATCAGGCATGGGGGCCACTCTGGCCGAGGCGTTGCAGCAGTTCCCGCAGCGGCAGGGCTTCCGCCTGGCCAGGTTCCGGGGGGCGCTCCAGGAGCAGCAGGCGCAGACCCAGTTCGGCGCAGATCCGGTGCCACTGGGCTTCGTTGGCGCCGCCGGAGCGGCGGCACAGCACCGTTTCGATGCGCCAGAGGCGGCAGAGGGCCCGCTCGATGCGGCCGTCGCCGCTGGGCCGCAGGGGGGCCAGCCTCCCCGGCGGCAGTCCGGCGGCCAGGGCCAGCACCAGGGCTTCGCCGTGGGGCAGCAGGCGGGCGTGATGCCGGGCCAGGGGCGCAGCCGCCACGGCGTCGCCCAGGCGGCGGGCGCCGATGGCCAGCAGCAACCGCTCCCCTGGCCGGCAATGGGTGCCCAGGCTGGCCACATCGTCCAGGACCACGGCGCCGGTGGCGTTGAGATCGGGTCTCTCCAGCCGCAGCAGGGGCTGTCCCTGGGCCGGGCAGGTGAGGGCGAGGGCGGCGCTGATGCGGGTGGCGAAGGGGTGGGTGGCATCGATCACCCAGGTGTACGGCTCGCCCTGGCGTCGGGCCTCGACCAGTTCGGCGGCCACCCCCGCCCCCGGTCCCTCCGACGCGCCGATCGCCCCCACCGCCAGCTCCTGGTGGGGGTGGGCGCCGTAGGCCAGGGCGGCGGCCCGGCTCACCAGCGACACCTTCAGACGCCAGCCCCCAGCCAGCAGCTGCTGCGCCAGAGGGGGGCCCTCCCCGGTGCCGGCGATCAGCCAGATCCTGCCGCCGTGGGGAGGATGCTTCAGGATGGTGCCTCCCATCCGTTGGTGCCGGCGTGAATCACTGCTTGCTGGAGGTGGAGGTCCTGGAGGCGCCCCAGGTGCGTTACACCCAGGACAGCCAGACGCCGGTGGCCGAAATGGCCGTGCAGATCGAGGGCTTGCGGCCCGATGATCCCCCGGGCCAGCTGAAGGTGGTGGGCTGGGGAAATCTCGCCCAGGATCTTCAGAACAGGGTTCAGGTGGGTCAGCGGCTTGTCCTCGAGGGGCGGCTGCGCATGAACACCGTCACCCGGCAGGACGGGGTCAAGGAGAAGCGGGCCGAATTCACCGTGGCGCGGCTCCATCCCCTCAACCCAGGCGCGGCTGTCCCCCAGGCCCAGAGCCAGGCTCCAACCCCTGCCCCCGAGCCGGCACCCCGTCCAGCAGCTGGCCCACCGACTCCAGCGCCGCGCCGGGCGCCGGCCCCGGCCCCCTCGCGTCCCGCCAGCGTCGCGCCGGCCGAGGCGGCCGCTCCCGTCTGGGACACCTCCCCGCTGGTGCCCCTTGGCGACGACGACGACGACATTCCCTTCTGATTCGGGCCCTGATCCTGATTCAGAGCCGTTCGCCGGCCTGGTCGATCAGCTGACCCAGCTCCCTCTCCAGGGCCGCCAGATCCAGTCGCCATGGGCTCCAGCGGCCGCTGTCGAGCTGGCGCAGCAGCCAGAGCCGGTCCTCGCCCAGCTGAGAGAGGAGTTCGGCCGTCGAAGGGGCCGCTGCCGCGTTCCAGGGGCTGCCGCCGGCAGCACCTGAATCCTCGCTGCTGTCGGTGGGGACGTCGCTCTGGTGGTCGGGATGGCTGGCCATGGGGCTGGCGGACGGCCTGGGTGCTCCATCCTGCCCCCCGCTGCTGGACAATGGGGGGATGCAAGCGTTTCTCTCCCCCGGCAGCCTGGTGACCGTGGCTGGTGCCGTGCTCACCGTGATCGGATCGATCGCCTACGCCACCGACAGCCCCAACATCAGCCTGGCCGGCGTGTTCTACGGCGTGCCGATCCTGCTGGGGGGTCTGGCATTGAAGTCCTCCGAGCTGCCACCCGCCGAGCGCCTCACCCCCGCCGCCCAACTGCGCGACCTGCGCCAGCGCCCCGAGAGCGAACCGCTGCGCAAGCTTCTGGGCGATGTCACACGCTGGCGCTACGGCCAGAAGGCCCACCTGGAAAGTTCCCTCGAAGCCCTCAGGCTCTGGGACGAGGAGGCTCCTCCCCAGCTGGTGGCCGTCGAGGAGCTGGAGGCCGGCGGCGGCTATGGGCTGCGCCTCACGATCGACTGCCAGGGGGTGCCGTTCGAGCGCTGGCAGGATCGGCAGGACCGGCTGGGCCGTTTCTTCGGTCCCGGCCTGACCGCTGACCTGCAACAGGCTGGTCCTGGCCGCCTGACGCTGAGCCTGCTGCCGGCACCCGCCACCTCCGACCCGTCCCTCGCCGCCCCCGTCCCTTGAGTCCCGATCGGCACATCAGTGCGGAAGACACCCTGCGGGTGTCCGTGCTCAGTGAGGCGCTGCCCTACATCCAGCGCTTCGCCGGCCGCCGCATCGTCATCAAGTATGGCGGCGCCGCCATGGTCCGCGAAGACCTGCGCGAGGCGGTCTTCCGCGACCTCGCCCTGCTGGCCTGCGTCGGTGTCCAGCCGGTGGTGGTGCACGGAGGCGGGCCGGAAATCAACCTGTGGCTGGAGAAACTGGCGATCGAGCCCCAATTTCAGGACGGCCTGCGGGTCACCAGCCCCGACACCATGGACGTGGTGGAAATGGTGCTGGTGGGCCGGGTCAACAAACAGATCGTCAACGGCCTCAACCGGGTGGGGGGCCGGGCCGTGGGCCTCTCCGGCAGTGATGGCGCTCTGGTGCAGGCCCGCACCATGGACGATGGCGCCCTCGGCATGGTGGGGGACGTGGCGCGGGTGGACCCCTCGGTGCTCTCACCCCTGCTGGCGGCCGGCTACATCCCGGTGATCTCCAGCGTGGCCCCCAATGCCGATGGCCTGGCCCACAACATCAATGCCGACACCGTGGCCGGAGAGCTGGCCGCGGCCCTGCAGGCGGAGAAGCTGATCCTGCTCACCGACACCCCCGGCATCCTGCGCGATCGCACCGTCCCCGCCAGCCTGATCCGCGAGCTCAGCCTGTCGGAGGCCCGCCAGCTGATCGCCGACGGTGTGGTGGAAGGGGGAATGACCCCCAAGACCGAATGCTGCATCCGGGCCCTGGCCCAGGGGGTCAAGGCGGCCCACATCATCGATGGCCGGGTGGCCCATTCCCTGCTGCTGGAGGTGTTCACCAATGCCGGCATCGGCACCATGGTGGTGGGCAGTCCCGGCCTGCTGCATGCCTGAGGATCCGCTGGCCGAGGCCCGCTGGGCCCTGGACCGTGGCGAGTACGGCCAGGTGCTGCGGCTGCTGGAACCCCTCCAGGAGGAGCGTTCGCCGCTCACCGCCGCCGGTGCCGAGCTGCGCCTGCTGATGGCCACGGCCCTGATGGGCCAGGGCCGCACCGACCAGGCCGCCGCCTGCTGCCGCAGCCTGGTGCGCTGCCAGGACCCGAACCTGCGGGCCCAGGCCAAGGCGTTGCTGATGGTGCTGGAGGCCCCGGAGCTGCGCCGCCCCAGCAACTGGTCGCTCACCCTGCCGGATCTCTCCGGCACCACGCCCCTCGAGGGGGTCGGCGGCGGCGTCAGCCGGCGCTCCCGGCGCCGCCCCGAGCCACCGCCTCCACCGCCGGTGGGTCCCACCCGGGCCCCGGTGGGCTTCGCGGTGGTGGTGGCGGTGGT
>CALRQM020000042.1:0-23736 GCA_943370335.1 Bordetella parapertussis
GGTAGGGCCGGTAGGCGCCGCTCCAGGTGCTGCGGCTGCCGGCGGGCCGGCGGCGGCGGCGGGGATCGGCGAAGAAGGCGGCCTCGAAACCGACCAGGAGCGGCCCCACTCCCGCAGCCTCAGGGCTGGCCTCCGCTGGGGAAGGGGGAGCGTTCGCCGGAGCCAGCGTCGGATCAGCCGCAGCGGACGGGCGCCGGCGCCAGGGCTCCCAGCTGAAGGTTCCCTGCTCCACGGCCTGCCGCACCCGGTCGAGCTGCTCGAGGGCGGCGGCCACGCCGGCATCGGTGGCCGGCAGCCCCAGGCTGATGCGCTGCACCGGCCGCGCCGCCGTGCCCTTCGGGCAGGGCAGGGGCCCGCGCAGACCGAGCCGCTGCTGGCGGATCTCCAGGCGCAGGCCGGTGCCCAAGGCCGCCAGACGCTGATTCTCCTGCCGCACCAGCGTTGCCGGGTCGATAGCAGCCATGGCGCCCGGATCGGAAGCGGCTGGCGATGGCAAGGCGGCCAGGACGATGGCGCGGCAGGCAGGGACCTGAGCCGGAACCTACCCATGCCATCCCCGGGCCGCCAGGGTGCGGGTCGATGCATCGGTGGACGGCCGCCGGTGGGGGGGCGGCGTTACGCTCAGCCTTTCTGATCGAAGGCATGGCCAGGGTCGGCGTGCTGCTGCTGAACCTCGGCGGTCCGGAACGGATCGAGGATGTCGGGCCTTTCCTCTACAACCTGTTCTCGGATCCGGAGATCATCCGTCTGCCCACGCCGGCGCTGCAGAAGCCCCTGGCCTGGCTGATCAGCACCCTGCGCAGCGGCAAATCAAAGGAGGCCTACCGGTCCATCGGCGGGGGTTCGCCCCTGCGGCGCATCACCGAACAGCAGG
Source organism: Bordetella parapertussis (assembly GCA_943370335.1). Lineage (GTDB taxonomy): Bacteria > Cyanobacteriota > Cyanobacteriia > PCC-6307 > Cyanobiaceae > Cyanobium. The sequence continues at coordinate 875 of CALRQM020000042.1, forward strand.
CCAGGGAGCTGCAAAGCCGCCTGCGCCAGGAAGGGGTCGACGCCACCAGCTATGTGGCGATGCGCTACTGGCATCCCTTCACCGAATCGGCCGTGGGCGACATCAAGGCCGACGGTGTGGAGGAGGTGGTGGTGCTGCCCCTTTACCCGCATTTCTCGATCAGCACCAGCGGCTCCAGCTTCCGGGAACTGCAGCGGCTGCGCCAGGCCGACCCTGCCTTCCGGCGCCTGCCGATCCGCTGCATCCGCAGCTGGTACGACCATCCCGGCTACATCAATGCCATGGCCGGTCTGATCGCCCGGGAGGTCGGCGCCTCCACCACACCGGACACGGCCCACATTTTCTTCAGCGCCCACGGGGTGCCCAAAAGCTACGTGGAGGAGGCGGGCGACCCCTACCAGCAGGAGATCGAGGCCTGCGCCGCCCTGGTGATGCGGCGGCTGGAGGAGTTGCTGGGCCATGCCAACCCCTCCACCCTCGCCTACCAGAGCCGGGTGGGGCCGGTGGAATGGCTCAAGCCCTACACCGAGGATGCCCTGCGGGAACTGGGCGAGCAGGGCGTCAAGGAGCTGGTGGTGGTCCCGATCAGCTTCGTCAGCGAGCACATCGAGACCCTCGAGGAGATCGACATCGAGTACCGGGAGATCGCCACCGAAGCCGGCATCACCCACTTCCGTCGGGTGCCGGCCCTCGACACCGATCCCACCTTCATCCAGGGCCTGGCCGACCTGGTGCACGAGGCCATGGCGGGCCCGGAGGTGAACCTCGACATGGCGGCCCAGCTGCCCAAGAAGGTGAAGCTCTACCCCCAGGACAAATGGGCCTGGGGCTGGAACAACAGCTCTGAGGTGTGGAACGGTCGCCTGGCGATGGTCGGATTTTCCGCTTTTCTGCTGGAATTGCTCACCGGTCAAGGCCCGCTTCATGCCCTCGGACTGCTCTGATCGCCCCTGGCGTCCCCGCCTGCGGGGCCGGTCGCTGGTGATCGCGGCGACCCTGGGCCTCAGCAGCCAGGGTCTGCCCGCCGAAGCCCGCAACGCCAGCCTCTGGGGCCGGGGTGCCTTTCCGGTGGCCAGCTTCGCGGGCTACACGAGCGGTTTCGGCATGCGCTCCCACCCCCTCAGCGGCGACGTCAGGCCCCACTACGGCATCGACATCGCCGCCCCCCTGGGGTCTCCGATCCGCAGCTGGTGGACCGGAACGGTGAGCGAGGTGATCGTCGACGGCGGCTGTGGCAACGGACTGGTGATCCGCTCGGGCAGCTATGAGCACATCTATTGCCACCTGGGGGGCCAGGCCGGCAACGGCGTCTACAGCAGCGGCAACGTGCTGCTGCGGGTGGGCCAGCGGGTGGCCACCGGCCAGGTGATCGCCCATGTCGGCCTGACGGGCAGCACCACCGGCCCGCACCTGCACTGGGGCATGCGCTACCGGGGCGCCTGGATGGACCCGGCCCGGGTGTTGCGGGCCATGGCGGAGAGCCGCCGCCAGCGCAACCCAATCACCCTGCAGCGACCTAACCTGGGTGTCTTCCGCTGATGGTGTTCAGACCGTTGCCCGGCGTCTTGCCCCCCGGGTGCTTCGGTCTTCCATCCTGACGACCCCGTTCCCCCTCGCCAGTCCCAGCCGCCGCCGTGACGCTCACGCCCCTTCCCCCCGCCACAGCCGCCGCAGGGCAATCAGCCGCCGCAGGGCAGACAGCCGCACCTGACGTGGCTCCTGAAGCGTCGGTTCCGATGCGGGTGAGCGGGGGCTACGCCCTGATGGATGCCCTGCACCGCCACGGTGTGAAGCACATCTTCGGCTATCCGGGCGGGGCGATCCTGCCCATCTACGACGAGCTCCACAAGGCCGAATCCCGGGGCTGGCTCAAGCACATCCTGGTGCGTCACGAGCAGGGCGGCACCCACGCCGCCGATGCCTACGCCCGTGCCACCGGCAAGGTGGGGGTCTGCTTCGGCACCTCCGGCCCAGGCGCCACCAACCTGGTCACCGGCATCGCCACCGCCCAGATGGATTCGGTGCCGATGGTGGTGATCACCGGGCAGGTGCCTCGGGCCGCGATCGGCACCGATGCCTTCCAGGAAACCGACATCTTCGGCATCACCCTGCCGATCGTCAAACACTCCTGGGTGGTGCGCGACCCCGCCGACATCGGCCGCATCGTGGCGGAGGCCTTCCTGATCGCCGCCAGCGGCCGCCCCGGCCCGGTGCTGATCGACGTGCCCAAGGATGTGGGTGCCGAGGAATTCGACTACACGCCGGTGGCCCCGGGATCGGCGATCCCCTCCGGCTTCAAGCGTCCGCCGGCCCCCAGGCCGGAGGCCATCCAGGCCGCCCTGGCCCTGATCCGCCAGGCCCGGCGCCCCCTCCTCTACGTGGGGGGCGGCGCCATCGCTTCCGACGCCCACGCCGAGGTCCACCAGCTGGCGGAGCGCTTCCGCCTGCCCGTCACCACCACCTTGATGGGCAAGGGGGCCTTCGACGAGAACCACCCCCTGGCGGTGGGCATGCTGGGCATGCACGGCACCGCCTATGCCAATTTCGCCGTCACCGAGTGCGATCTACTGATCGCTGTCGGGGCCCGCTTCGACGACCGGGTCACCGGCCGGCTGGACAGCTTCGCTCCCCGGGCCCAGGTGATCCACATCGACATCGATGCGGCCGAAGTGGGCAAGAACCGGGTGCCCGAGGTGCCGGTCGTCTCCGATGTCCGCCTGGCCCTCGAGGCCCTGCTGCAGGCCTCCGTCGGCGAAGGCTCCAATCGGCGCACCGACGCCTGGCTGGAGCGCATCGACACCTGGAAACATCACTACCCCCTGGTGATTCCCCAGCCCACCGGCGAGATTGCCCCCCAGGAAGTGGTCATCGCCCTGCGGGAGCTGGCCCCTGAGGCCTTCTACACCACCGATGTGGGCCAGCACCAGATGTGGGCGGCCCAGTTCCTGCGCAACGGACCCCGTCGCTGGATCAGCAGTGCCGGCCTGGGCACCATGGGCTTCGGCATGCCCGCCGCCATGGGCGTCCAGACCGCCTTCCCCGACGAGCAGGTGATCTGCGTGGCCGGGGACGCCAGCATCCTGATGAACATCCAGGAACTGGGCACCCTCAGCCAGTACCAGCTGCCGGTGAAGGTGGTGGTGCTCAACAACGGCTGGCAGGGCATGGTGCGCCAGTGGCAGGAGAGCTTCTACGAAGAGCGCTATTCCAGTTCCGAGATGACCGGCGGCATGCCGGACTTCCCCGCCCTGGCGGAGGCCTTCGGGGTCAAGGGCATCGGCATCACCGATCGGGCCCAGCTGCGCTCTGGCCTTGCCGAAGCCCTGGCCCACCCTGGTCCGGTGTTCGTCGATGTGCGCGTGCGGCGCAACGAGAACTGCTATCCGATGGTGCCCCCGGGAGCCAGCAACGCCCAGATGGTGGGTCTGCCCAGCCATCCCGAACTCGCCATCGATACGATTCGCCAATGCAACGCCTGCGGCAGCACCACAGCCAGCGCCCACCTCTTCTGTCCCAGTTGCGGCGCCAAACTCTGAGCTTGCTCGGGGTCCTGCTGGCCTTGCTGCTCGGCTGGCCCGGCGTGGCGGCGGCGGCGGAGGTGTTCCAGGTGCGCAACGGCACGTTGCTGCAGGTGGGCGATGGAAATCGCAGCTACGCCGTCGAGCTGGCCTGCATGGAGCTGGTGGCGGAGCAGGAGCAGCAGGCGACCGCCTGGCTGCGGCAGGCCCTGCCCCGCCGCACCAAGGTGAATCTGCGCCCGATGGGCCAGCGGGACGGCACGCTGCTGGCCCAGGTGAGCCTGCTCTCCAGCGGCGCCGACATCGCCACCGGCCTGATCGATGCCGGCCTGGCCAAGGCGGAGGCCTGCCCATGAGCCTCAACCGCACCGCCAAGGGCATCGTGCTGGTGCCCACCCTGCTGCTTGGCGGGGCCTTCCTGGCCGCCGGCACCTGGATGGACGGCCCCGCCGCCGCCAACCGGGGCCTCGCGCTCACCCTCGGCGGCATCCTGATGGGAGCCGGCCTGCTGGCCCAGCTGCTGCCCGAACCCGGCCCGCCCCCCTCCGACCCCTGAGGCCACGGGGGTTTCCGGCGGCACGCCCGGCCCCATGCGAGAACATCACAGCCTGCGGCCGGTGGGGGATCGCGGCTCCAGAGTTGGGGCAGTCAGGGCGAAGGGGATGCAGAACTCCGATCAGCTCGTTGTGCCCCTGGCCCAGGTGGGGCTGGAGTCCATCGCCGAGGTGGGCGGCAAGAACGCCTCCCTCGGGGAAATGATCCAGCAGCTGGGACCGGCGGGCGTCCAGGTGCCGGGGGGCTTCGCCACCACGGCCGCGGCCTACCGTCTGTTCATCGCCGCCAATGGGCTCAGGCCCGCCCTCGCCGCCCTGCTCGACGGCCTCGACACCAATGACCTGGCGGCCCTGCAGGCGGCCGGCCAGGGGGCCAGGGAGCTGCTGGGAGGGGCGCAACTGCCGGCCCCCCTGGCGCAGGCGATCGTGGCGGCCTACCGGGTTCTTGCCGCCGCGATGGCCGCCAGCGGCGTCCCCGCCGCCGTGGCGGTGCGCTCCAGCGCCACGGCCGAAGACCTGCCGGAGGCCAGCTTCGCGGGGCAGCAGGAGACCTACCTGCACGTCGAGGGGGAAGCGGCGCTGCTGGCGGCCTGCCGGCGGTGCTACGCCTCGCTGTTCACCGATCGGGCCATCGCCTACCGGCAGCAGCACGGGTTCGACCACCTGGAGGTGGCCCTCTCGATCGGGGTGCAGCGCATGGTGCGCTCCGATTTGGCCAGTTCCGGGGTGATGTTCAGCATCGACACCGAAACCGGCTTCCGCGACGCCGTGCTGCTGACCGCCGCCTACGGGCTGGGGGAGAACGTGGTGCAGGGCGCCGTGAATCCCGATGAGTGGCTGATCTTCAAGCCCACCCTGGAGCAGGGGTTCGCCCCGATCCTGAGCCGGCGGCTGGGCAGCAAGGCGCTGCGCATGGTTTACGCCGACACCTCCAGCGGTGATGGCCGGGCGGTGCGCAACGAGGCGGTGTCCCCGGAGGACAGCCGGCGCTTCGCCCTCAGCGATGGCGAGGCGCTCACCCTGGCGCGCTGGGCCTGCGTGATCGAACGCCACTACGGCGAACGCCGCGGGGTGCCCACCCCCATGGACATCGAATGGGCCAAGGACGGCCTCAGCGGCGCCCTGTTCATCCTCCAGGCCCGGCCGGAAACGGTGGAATCCCGCCGGGGCGGGGCGGTGCTGCGCAGCTGGCACCTGGAGCCGCACCAGGCCGAGGAGATCACCAGCGGCCGTGCCATCGGTGCCTCCGTGAGCAGCGGCCGGGCCCGGGTGATCAGCGATCCCGGCGAGATCGCCCGGTTCACCGACGGCGACCTGCTGGTCACCCGTCGCACCGACCCCGACTGGGAGCCGATCCTGCGCAAGGCCAGCGGGGTCGTCACCGACCAGGGCGGCCGCACCTGCCACGCGGCGATCATCGCCCGGGAGATGGGCCTGACGGCGATCGTCGGCACCGGCGACGGAACCAGCCGCATCGGCGACGGCGACAGCATCACCCTGAGCTGCTGCGAGGGGGATGTGGGCCACGTTTACCGGGGCGCCCTGCCCTTCCGCGTCGAGGAGCAGGCCGTCGACGATCTGCCCGCCACCCGCACCAGGATCCTGATCAACGTGGGCAACCCCGAGGAGGCTTTCCACCTGGCCTCGATCCCCTGCGACGGGGTGGGGCTGGCCCGGCTGGAGTTCATCATCGCCAACCACATCCGGGTGCACCCGATGGCGTTGCTGCAGCCGGATCGGGTGACGGCGGCGGCCGATCGGGCGGCCATCGCCGCACTGGTCGCGGCATACGACACCCCGTCCGACTACTACGTCGACCTGCTGAGCCAGGGCATGGCCCGCATCGCCGCCGCCTTCCATCCCCGGCCGGTGATCCTGCGCTTCTCCGACTTCAAGAGCAACGAGTACGCGCGCCTGCTGGGCGGATCGGCCTTCGAGCCCGCCGAGGAGAACCCGATGATCGGCTGGCGGGGGGCGTCCCGCTATTACGCCCCGGCCTTCCGCGCCGCCTTCGCTTTGGAATGCCAGGCCCTGCGCCGGGTGCGGGAGTCCATGGGGCTGCGCAACGTGATCCCGATGGTGCCGTTCTGCCGCACCCCCGAAGAAGGAGACCGGGTGCTGGAAGTGATGGCCGCCGAAGGACTGGTGCGGGGAAAGGACGGTCTGGAGGTGTACGTGATGTGCGAGCTGCCCAGCAACGTCATCGGCGCCGAGGCCTTCGCCGAGCGCTTCGACGGCTTCTCGATCGGCTCCAACGACCTCACCCAGCTGACCTTGGGGCTCGACCGGGACTCCGCCCTGGTGGCGGACCTGTTCGACGAGCGACACCCCACGGTCAAGGAGATGATCCGCCTGGCGATCCGCACGGCCCGGCGCTGCGGGCGCAAGATCGGCATCTGCGGGCAGGCCCCCAGCGACTACCCAGACTTCGCCCGTTTCCTGGTGGAGGAGGGCATCGACTCGATCAGCCTCAACCCCGATGCGGTGGTGCCCACCCGCATCGCCATCGCCGCCATGGAGGCCGAGCTGGACAGGGCCGCCTCAGCAGGGGGCCTCGCCCCAGCGCCCCACGGCTGAGGCCGCCGGCCGGCCGGCGGGGTGGAACCAGAGGCGCCAGAGCAGCAGAGCGTGGGCGCTGCAGCGCACCACGCAGAGCGCCGCCAGACCCATGCAGAGGGGACAGTGAGCCAGACCCATCAGAACGCCGGCCCCAACCTCGATCAGCTTCCACCATGGCACCTCTTGCGGCGCCGTGCCCTAGAACGCCAGCAGACCCCTGCCTGCGCCGGCCGTGCTGCGCCTCAGCGAGCTGAAGTTGCCGCTTGACCACAGCGCCGCCGATCTGGAGGCGGCCATCACCCAGCGGCTGCGGCTGGCGCCCGGTGAACTGCGCCGCCACCAGCTGGTCAAACGCAGCGTCGATGCCCGGCGGCGGGGGGCGATCTCGCTGGTGTACTGCCTCGACCTCGAGCTCGAGGGGGGCGCCAGGCGCCGCCTGCTGCGCCGCTTCGCCGGCGACCCCCACCTGCGTCCCACCCCGGACAGCCACTACCGGCCCGTGGCCCGGGCCGATGGGGCAAGCACGGCGCTCCGTCCGGTGGTGGTGGGCGCCGGCCCCTGCGGCTACTTCGCCGCCCTGCTGCTGGCCCAGATGGGTTGGCGGCCCGTGCTGCTGGAGCGGGGCAAGGTGGTGAAGGAGCGCACGGCGGACACCTTCGGCTTCTGGCAGGGACGGCGCCGCTTCGATCCCGGCTCCAATGCCCAGTTCGGTGAGGGGGGTGCGGGCACCTTCTCCGACGGCAAGCTCTACAGCCAGGTGAGTGAAGACCCCGCCTACATCCGCAAGGTGCTCGAAGAACTGGTGGCAGCCGGGGCCGACCCCGACATCCTCACCCTGCACCACCCCCACATCGGTACCTTCAAGCTGGCCACGGTGGTGCGGGGGCTGCGGGCCCGGATCGAGGCCCTGGGCGGGGAGGTCCGCTTCGGCCAGCACGTGGTCGAGCTGCTCCTGGAGGACGGGACCGACCGGCAATTGGCCGGAGTGCGCCTGGCCGACGGCACGGCCATCGCCACCCGGCATCTGGTGCTGGCGCCGGGCCACAGCGCCCGCGACACCTTCCAGATGCTGCACGGCCTGGACGTGGCCATGGAAGCGAAAGCGTTTGCGGTCGGGGTGCGGATCGAGCATCCCCAGGCCCTGGTCGACCGGGCCCGCTGGGGGGAGGCCGCCGGCCATCCGCGGCTGGGCCCCGCCGAGTACAAGCTGGTGCACCACTGCAACGGAGACGCCAACACCGGCCGCAGCGTCTACAGCTTCTGCATGTGCCCGGGCGGTCTGGTGGTGGGCGCCACCTCCGAGGAGGGCTGCGTCGTCACCAACGGCATGAGCCAGCACTCCCGCCAGGAGCGCAATGCCAACAGCGGCCTGGTGGTGCCCGTGACCCAGGAGGACCTGGCGCCCTACGGCGAGCCGGGGGGGGAGGCCCTGGCCGGGATGGCCTTCCAGCGCCACTGGGAGCAGCAGGCCTTCCGCGCCGGCGGCGGCGACTACCGGGCACCGGCCCAGTGGATGGGGGACTTCCTGGCCGGTCGCCCCAGCCGGGAGCCACCCCCGGAGGCGGTGGAGGGGTCGTACCGACCCGGCCTGCGCTTCGGCAGCCTCGATGGCTGCCTGCCGGACTATGTGCTTGGGGCGATCCGGGAGTCCCTGCCTGTCTTCGCCCGCCGCATCCCGGGGTATGCCATGGAGGGCGCCCTGCTCACCGGCGTCGAGACCCGCACCTCCTCGCCCCTGCGCTTGCAGCGTCACCCGACGCGGCTGGAAAGTCTCAACACCCCGGGGCTGTTCCCGGCGGGGGAAGGGGGAGGGCATGCGGGGGGCATCCTCTCGGCGGCGATCGACGGCATCAAGGTGGCGGAGGCGGTGGCCCTCAGCCTCTGCGGGGCACTCCCTGGGACACCACCCCACTCCACTGCACGGCCTTGATCTGATCACGGCGCCAGGAATGGAACAGCAGCGGTTCGGCCGCCGTGCAGAGCGGGCAGAGGGCGATCCGCTCCGGCGCCAGCCCCAGCCGCTCCAGCTGCCGCGCCGTGGCCCGGCGGATGTCCAGCCGATCCAGGCCGGGTTCCGGATCCAGCAGCAGGGCACCGCACCGCTCGAGATCCTCCAGGGCCTCATCAGGCTCCGGATCAGGGGCCCCGCCCTCCAGGGAGGCTGCCACCTGCAGGGTGACGGCACGCTCCACCTGGTAACGGAGGCCGTCCACGGCCGGCCCGAGTGCCACCAGCAACTGCTCCCGGCTGGCCCCGTCCGCCTCCAGCGCTTCGATCGCCGCCGGCACGATCCGCGCCGCGACGCCACGCCAGCCGGCGTGGCAGGCCGCCACCCGGCCGCCGGCGGGATCGACGATCAGCACCGGTGTGCAGTCGGCGCCGCAGACCCAGAGGCTCTGGCCGCCGTCATCACTGCGCAGTCCATCGGCCTCCGGCCAGGGGGCCCCCTCGGCCTCCCCGGCGGCCAGCACCGTGCCGCCGTGCACCTGGCGGGTGCGGTGCACACTCACGCCGGCACTGATCTCGCCGGCCAGCTCCTCCGGCTGGCGCCCCTGCCACTGGCGGGTGAAGAAGCCATGCTCAAAGCCGGCCAGCAGGTCGCACTGGAGGTAATGGCCGCCGTAGGTGCCCACCCAGGTCCAGCCGGGCAGGTCATTGAAGCCCGCATCGGGCCGCTCGAAGGGGGGCTCGAGCGCCTCAGCCATCCGGCAGGTCCCGCAGCAGCCAGAAGCCTTCGAGGGCGGGCGCCTCCTCGCTGGCCTGGATGGCGATGAACTGCAGACCGCCGGCCCGCTCCCGGGCCTCCGCCAGGGCCGCACTGGCCAGTCGCGCCTCCTCCTCCGGCAGGCGGGCCAGGATCCAGCGGTCCTCCAGCCCGGCCTCCAGCACCAGTTGACCGGCGCAGACCTCCAGCCGCGCCGGCTCGAGGCCGGACAGCCAGCCGGCGATGGCCAGGGCCCGCCGGCGGCTGAACAGCCGGATCCCCGGCACGGGAGTGGTGGGATCCAGGCCCTCGGGCAGGGCCACCAGGCCGGGGAAGGCAATCTCCCAGCCGGCCGCTTCGGCCAGGGTGGCGGCACTGAGCGTGGCCCAGCTCCAGCTGTCGCCCCTGGCCGCCTCCGGCAGGGGCAGCGCCACGGGGGCGATTGGCTGCGGCGGCGGAGCCAGGGGACCGGCCATGTAGCCAGGCTCCTGGGGGTAGACGGTCGCCTGTCGCTCCCGCAGCCACTCCACCAGGCCATAACAGCGCCGGCTCGGCACCAGCTCCAGGCCAAGCCCTTCAGCGGCCCGCTGCACCATGGCGCGCATCGAGCCGCGCCAGCAGCGCAGTCGCCGCGGCGGACCGTAGCCCTGGGCGGCGGCGTCCTGGAGGGCCGTTTCGATCGCCCCCCGCAACCACTGGGAATTGACGCTGGCGGCCGGGCACGCCATGGACCAGCGGAAGGGGTCCGGCGCCGGCTGCATCCCTGCGGTGGTGCAGATCAGCAGTTCCCAGCGCTTCTTGCCATCGGCCTCCAGGATCGGCCTGGTGTAGTAGTCGAGTTCCCAGTCAGGGCCAGGCGTCAGCAACGCTCCGCTCATCCTGCGTCCTGTTCCTGCTGGCGCAGCAGCGAACGGGCCCGGTGGGCCCGGTCCTCGGCCTCGGCCATCACCGTATCCTTGGCGATCAGCAGCTCGCCGGCAGGACCTTCCAGCAGGGCCGTGTTGAGGGCGATGCGGCCCCGGGCTGGGTCGATGGCGGTGATCAGGGCCTTGATGGGCTCCCCCTGCTGGAAAGCCTCGCGCAGGTCGCGCAGGACGCCGCCCGTGATGCAGGAGTGGTGCAGCAGGCCGCTGACACCACCCAGATCGACGAAATAGCCGTAGGGCTTGACCGATGCCACATGGCCCTCCACCAGCTGCCCCACCTCCAGGGTGGCGAAACGGGCCGCAGTCGCGGCCCGCTTCTCGGAGAGCACCAGCTTGCGGGTCTCGGCATTGACCTCCAGGAAGGCAACCCCCAGGGTCTGGCCGACGAGGGCCTCATGGTTCTCGCCTTCGTTGAGCTGGGAGCGGGGGATGAAGCCGCGCAGCCCCTCCAGGTCGCAGGTGACGCCGCCACGGTTGAAGCCGCTGACCTTGACCTGCACCACCTTGCCCTCCTTCTCCAGCTGGCGCACCTTCTCCCAGCTGTGGCGCAGGGCGAGGGCGCGGGCGCTGATCGTCACCATGCCATCGGCGTTCTGCTCGCGGGTGACCAGCACCTCGATCGGCAGCCCCTTGGGGAAGCGCTCCTTGAGGTTGGTGATCACCCCAAGGCCGCACTCACTCTTGGGCATGAAGCCGGGCGCCTTGCCGCCGATGTCCACATAGACACCGTCGCTTTCCATGCCGATCACCACCCCCTTGACCACCTCACCAGTGGTGCCGACCGGAGCGTTCTCATCGAGGGCGGCGAGGAAGGCCTCCTCGTCGAAATCGAAGTCGTCGACGGTGCGGGCCTGGCGGGAAGCCGCATCAGGTGCGGGGTCGGCGGCAGCGGCAGCACGGGTGGCCGCACCGGCCGAACCGCCGCGGCGATCGGGCGCAGGGCCGATCAGGTCGGCCATGGTGAGGCCTTCAAGGCCGTCCATGCTGAAGCGGTCCTCGTCCGCCGGGGGTGAGGAAGGCGGGCGCACCGGCGGGGCGGCCGGGCTCGACGCGACAGGAGCGGGGGGTGCTTCGGCCACCACCTCCTCCTCCTTCTTGATCATCAACACCTGGGGGGGTTTGCGCAGCGGCGCCGGGGCCGACCCGGAAGGCCTCGCCGGCGGCATCGGGCGCTGGGCGGGGTTCCGGGGCTGACGCGGCGCGGGGTTGCCGGTTCCTGCCATGGAGGTCCTCAGCGAAGCACGGGGCTCCACACTGTACGAACCACCCGTTGAGGCCCGTCCTCCCCCCGCCGATGCCCCCCAGCGCCGAGCGACGCCTCGCCAGTCTCAGCTGGACGGCGGTGCGTGAGCATGCCCCCCGCCCGGGCAGCACGGTGGTCTGGCCGTTCGGTGCCATCGAGCAGCACGGGCCCCTGCTGCCCCTGGGCACCGATGGCCTCTTCGCCGAACGGGTGGCTGAAGCGGTGCTGGATCGGCTCGACCCCCAATTGCCGATCTGGCGGCTGCCGCTGCAGAGCATCGGCTTTTCTCCGGAGCACCTGGGGTTCCCCGGAACCCTCAGCCTCCCGGCCGATCTGGTGATTGAGCTGGTGCGCAGCGTGGGCAGGGGGATCGCGGCGGCGGGCTTCCAGCGGTTGGTGCTCTTCAACGCCCATGGCGGCCAGATCGGCCTGCTGGAGGCGGCGGCGCGGGAGCTGCGGGTGCTGGAACCCGGCCTGGCGGTCCTGCCCTGCTTCCTCTGGCGTGGCGCCGATGGCCTGGCGGAACTGATTCCCGAACCTGAACGCAGCACGGGGCTGCATGCGGGCCTGGCCGAGACCAGCCTGATGCTGTTCCTCGAGCCGGCCACCATCGGCGCCCTGCCCGCCGCCGACGGACTGGCCCCCGCCCCACCCCCGCCCACCGGCTGGAGCCTGGAGGGGGCCTGCCCCTGCTCCTGGCGCACGGAGGAACTGAGCACCAGCGGGGTCATCGGTGATCCCAGCGAGGCCAGCGACGACCTCGGCCGCAAACTCTTCCTCCGCCTGGTGGGCAGCTGGGAGCGGCGCCTCGACGCCCTGGTGCGCAGCGACTGGCCGCCGACTTCCGGCAGACCATGACTAAAGTCCTCTGATTGCCTGAGCCTGTGGTTCCCATGCCCACCCTCGAAACCACCACGTCTGTCGATTCCGCGCTCGATCCCTCAGGCCCGTTCGAGGGGAGTGACCTTCCCGACTTCACCACGCCCGCCTACAAGGACGCCTACAGCCGCATCAACGCGATCGTGATCGAAGGCGAGCAGGAAGCGCATGACAACTACATCTCGCTGGGGACGCTGCTTCCCGACCAGGCCGAGGAGCTGACCCGCCTGGCCCGCATGGAGCTGAAGCACATGAAGGGCTTCACCGCCTGCGCCAACAACCTGGGCGTCACCGCGGACATGCCCTTCGCCCAGGAATTCTTCTCCCCCCTGCGCAACAACTTCCAGGCGGCCCTCAAGGACGGCAAGGTGGTCACCTGCCTGCTGATTCAGGCCCTGCTGATCGAAGCTTTCGCCATCTCGGCCTACCACATTTATATCCCTGTGGCCGATCCTTTCGCCCGCAAGATCACCGAGGGGGTCGTCAAGGATGAGTACACCCACCTCAACTATGGCCAGGAGTGGCTCAAGGCCCACCTTGAGGAGTCCCGCGCCGAGCTGGAGCAGGCCAACCGCGACAACCTTCCCCACGTCCGTCGCATGCTGGACCGGGTGGCCGCCGATGCCGCTGTCCTGCACATGGAGAAGGAAGACCTGATCGAGGATTTCCTGATCGCCTACCAGGACGCCCTCACGGACATTGGCTTCACCCCTCGGGAGATCGCCCGCATGGCTGCCGCGGCCCTGGTGGGCTGAGCCAACGGCCCAGTCTCACCGGGAGAGGATGTAGCGTCGGCGACATCCGGCCCCATTTCCGCCGCCGCTTTCCTGTTCCTGCATGTTCGGCCTCATCGGTCATTCCACCAGCTTCGAGTCGGCGCGCAACCTGGCAAGAAGCCTCGGTTTCGAGGAGTACGCCGATGGGGATCTGGACATGTGGTGCAGTGCTCCCCCCCAGCTGGTGGAGAGGATCAGCGTCACCAGCCCCACGGGCAAGCGCATTGAAGGGGCCTACATCGATTCGGTGTTCGTCCCGGAAATGCTGAGCCGCTTCAAGACGGCCAAGCGCAAGGTGCTGAATGCCATGGAGCTGGCCCAGAAGAACGGCATCGACATCACCGCCCTGGGGGGCTTCACCTCGATCATCTTCGAGGACTTCAAGCTGCTCAGGGAACAGCAGGTGCGTGCCACCACCCTGGATTGGCAGCGGTTCACCACCGGCAACACCCACACCGCCTGGGTGATCTGCCGCCAGGTGGAAGAGAACGCCCCACGGCTGGGCATCGACCTGCGGCGGGCCAAGGTGGCCGTGGTGGGCGCCACCGGTGACATCGGCAGTGCCGTCTGCCGTTGGCTCTCCCAGCGCACCGGCGTCCAGGAACTGCTGCTGGTGGCACGCCGTCCCCAGCCCCTGGCCGATCTCCAGCAGGAGCTGGGCGGTGGCCGCATCCTTGCGTTGGAGGAGGCCCTGGAGGAGGCGGATGTGGTGGTGTGGGTCGCCAGCCTGGCCCAGGCCAGCAGCCTCGATCCCAGCCGCCTGCGCCGCCCCTGCCTGATGATCGATGGCGGTTACCCCAAGAATCTGGACACCAAGGCCGCCGGCGATGGCATCCACGTGCTCAAGGGGGGCATCGTGGCCTTCGGGTCCGATATCGGCTGGCAGATGATGGAGGCGGCGGACATGGCCAACCCCCAGCGCGAGATGTTCGCCTGCTTCGCCGAAGCGATGCTGCTGGAGTTCGAAGGCCTGCACACCAACTTCAGCTGGGGACGCAACAACATCACCCTGGAGAAGATGGACCTCATCGGCGCCGCCTCGCTTCGGCACGGTTTCCAGGCCCTGGGCCTGGAGCGTGCTGCTCCGGTCCCCAGCCTTTCTTCCACCTGATCCCCGCCTCCTTGACCATGGCCCGCCGCGTCCTGCTGGACTTTGAGAAACCCCTGGTGGAGCTGGAGGAGCAGATCGAGCAGATCCGCCAGCTGGCCCGCGATTCCGAGGTCGATGTGAGCCAGCAGCTGCTGCAGCTGGAAACCCTCGCCACCCGGCGCCGTGAGGAGATCTTCAGTTCCCTCAGCCCGGCCCAGAAGATCCAGGTGGCCCGCCACCCCCAGCGGCCCAGCACCCTCGACTACATCCAGGTCATCACCGACGAGTGGATCGAGCTGCACGGCGACCGCCGCGGCAATGACGACCGCGCCCTGGTGGGCGGCGTGGGTCGCATCGGCGACCAGGCGGTGGTGCTGCTCGGCCACCAGAAGGGCCGGGACATGAAGGAGAACGTGGCCCGCAACTTCGGCATGGCCTCGCCCGGTGGCTATCGCAAGGCGATGCGGCTGATGGACCACGCCGACCGCTTCCGCCTGCCGATCCTCAGCTTCATCGACACCCCCGGGGCCTACGCGGGAGTCAAGGCCGAGGAGGAGGGCCAGGGCGAGGCGATCGCCGTGAACCTGCGTGAGATGTTCCGCCTGCGGGTGCCCATCATCGCTGTGGTGATCGGCGAAGGGGGCTCCGGCGGCGCCCTCGGCATCGGGGTGGCCGACCGGCTGCTGATGTTCGAGCACAGCGTCTACACCGTGGCCAGCCCCGAGGCCTGTGCCTCGATCCTCTGGCGCGATGCGGCCAAGGCCCCCGCTGCCGCCGAGGCCCTGCGCATCACCGGTGCCGACCTGCTGCAGCTGGGGCTGGTGGATGCCCTGCTCAAGGAGCCCTCCGGGGGCAACCACTGGGCACCGATGCAGGCGGCCGAGACCCTGCGCACGGCCCTGCTGGGCCAGCTCGCCGAGCTGCAGAGCTGCAGCGAATCCGACCTGCTGAACGCCCGCTACGCCAAGTTCCGGCGCATGGGCCAGGTCCTGGAGGGGGCGGCAACGGATCCCGCCCTCGCCCCGTAGGGTTGTCCCACTGCCCATTCGTCCATTGACCGCCGCCCTGATCACCGGTGCCTCCCGGGGCATCGGCGCCGCCGCCGCCCGCCGCTTTGCCGCCGAGGGCTACGACCTCCTGCTGGTGGCCCGCAGCCATGCCGACCTGGACGACCTCGCCGGGGAGCTGCGGGGGCTGGGCCGGCGCGTCGAAACCCTGGCCCTCGACCTGGCTCAGGCGGAGGCCATCCCTGGGGCGATGGCCGAGCTGCTCGGGAGGGGTCTGCAGCCTTCGGTGGTGATCAACAACGCCGGTGCCGCCTGGACCGGCCCCCTGGCGGCCATGCCCCTCGACCGCTGGCAGTGGCTCCTGCAGCTCAACCTCACCAGCGTCTTCCAGGTCTGTCTGGCGGTGCTGCCCGGCCTGCGCCAGGCCGGTGGCGGACGGATCATCAACGTCAGCAGCCATGCGGCCCGGAATGCCTTCCCGGACTGGGGGGCTTACTGCGTCAGCAAAGCCGCCCTGGCCTCCTTCAGCCGCTGCCTTGAGGCCGAGGAACGGGCCGCCGGCATCGCGGTGAGCACCCTCACCCTGGGGGCGGTGAATACACCTCTCTGGGACAGTGAAACCGTCCACAGTTCCTTCGACCGACGTGCCATGCTTTGCGCAGAGCAGGTGGCTGATTCCCTGCTCTACCTTGCGCGGCAACCCCACAGCCAGACGGTTGAGGACCTCACCCTGATGCCAGCCGCCGGAGCCTTCTAACCCCCCTTATGACATCCACCCTCCCCAGCGGCCTCAGCGCCCGTCAGGCCGCTCCCGTCACGACTCCCATTCCCGTCAGCCTGCGGATCCGCGAGCGACTGCAGAAGGAAGGTGTGCCGTTTCTGGCCAACGACAATATCTCCCAGCATCTGCGCGAGGGTGAGCTCGACCAGCTGGAGATTGAAGTCGCCGGCAAGGTCCGCGAACTGCTGCGCAGCCTGGTGATCGATATCGAGAACGACCACAACACCGAGGAGACGGCCGAACGGGTGGCCAAGATGTACCTCCACGAGGTGTTCAAGGGTCGTTACCACGAGCAACCCAAGATCGCCAGCTTCCCCAACGTGAAGCAGCTCGATGAGATCTACACCGTGGGTCCCATCTCCATCCGTTCCGCCTGTTCCCACCATCTGGTGCCGATTCTCGGCAACTGCTGGATCGGGATCAAACCCGGTGAACGGGTGATCGGTCTGTCGAAGTTCTCCCGGGTGGCCGACTGGGTGTTCTCACGGCCCCACATCCAGGAGGAGGCCGTGATCATCCTCGCCGATGAGATCGAACGGCTCTGTGAGCCCCTCGGCCTGGCGATCCTTGTGAAGGCCCAGCACTACTGCATGAAATGGCGCGGGGTGAAGGAACCCCAGACCAGCATGGTGAACTCGGTCGTGCGCGGTGATTTCCGCCACGACCCCAGCCTCAAGCAGGAGTTCTTCGAGCTCGTGCGTCAGCAGGAGTCGCTGCTCGGCAATTGAGCTGCTGACTGGCGTTCAGGATCCGGGCCGGGCCATCACCGGCCCCACCACCTGGGAGACGCTGCGTTGGCTGCCGGACGCGGTGGGAACGGCCACCACCACCATCACCTGGTAAGCCACGTCCGCCGGCGTCAAGGCATAGGTGGGGCCACTGGCCCCCTGGATGAGCTGCCAGTTGCGACGCCCGGGGGCCAGGCGGTACCAGTGGAACGCACTGGGGGGCAGGGCGGCCAGAAGGTCCGCCGTGGCCGTGGCCTGCAGAAGTGCCCCCTGGCGGGCCTCCCCCTGCAGCAACAGCTGGTTGAGTCCGGTGATCCGCTGCTCCACCGCCCCTTCGATCTGCTGATCCCCAGCGATTTCCTGGCGCAACAGCTGGATCTGCTGCTGGGGATCGGCCGTGATTCCCGGGACACATTGCAGCGTCCCCTGCACCAGCTGGCAGCCCACCAGGTCCTGGGCCTTGAAGCCGGCCCCAGGCCCCATCAGCAGAAGCAGGCCGAGGGGCAGGGCGGCACGAACACTGAGGGCGCGACGAAGGAAGGTCAACGGGATCCAGAAGTCGGACTGCACCGATCCTGCACCCAGCAGCGCCAAACGCCAATCAACCGGTGGGGGATCCACGCACCGCCGCCAACAGGGCCGCAACCCTGGCCAGGTTCTTGACGCCGGGGCGATCCTCGAGGGCACTGGAGGCATCCACACCATCGGGATGCAGGCGGTCCAGCAGCTCGGCCACCGTCTCGGGGCCGACGCCGCCGGCCAGCCACCAGGGGAAGGTCGGACGGAAACCCTCCAGCCAGGCGGTGGGGATCCGGTGCCCGGTGCCCCCCAGCTGGCCGGGTTGCCAGGCATCGAGCAACAGGGCCTCCACCACCCCGGCATAGGCGGCCGCCGCCTCCAGGTCCTCGGGGGAGCGAACCCGCAGGGCCTTCCAGAGCCGCACACCCAGTCGCTGGGCCAGTTCGCGGCAGCGCTCCACGCTTTCACTGCCATGCAGCTGGACCACCGCATGCCCCCGGCCCGCGTCGAGCTCCTCCAGCTGGTCGTCGCAGGGATCGGCCACCACCAGCACACCGAAGCAGTCGCCGCCGCCGGCAGCCATGGCCGCGAACAGCTCGGGGCGTTGGGCCGCCGGCACGAAGCGGGGCGAGCTGGGAACGGCGATGACCCCGATCGCATCCACCCCCAAAGCGGCGATGGCGGTGGCCTGGGCCGGCTCCCTGAGCCCACAGACCTTCAGCAACGGAGAGGAAACCAGAACCAGGTCGGCCGGGCTGCCTTTCTAGGATGGGCGCGACAACTCCGGCCACGGCCGGATCACTGCCCGGACGGTGCCCGTGGGTGAAGGCTGGAAATTGCTGACGATCCGCGGCATTCCCCTGCGCATCCACCCGAGCTGGTTCGTGATCCTGCTGCTGGCCACCCTGGGATTCCAGCAGCAGTACGCCCTCAGCCTGCGCGGCCAGCTCACGCCGGCGGCGCTCTGGGCCGTGGCCCTGGTCACCTCCCTGGCCCTGTTCGTTTCCGTGCTGCTGCACGAGCTGGGCCATTCGCTGGTGGCGCTGCAGCAGGGGGTGAAGGTGAAATCGATCACCCTCTTCCTGCTGGGGGGAGTGGCCAGTGTGGAGCGGGAATGCTCCACCGCCCGCGGTGCCCTGATGGTGGCGGCGGCAGGACCGGCGGTGAGCCTGGTGCTGGGCATCGGCCTGCTCGCCTCCACCCATGCCGCCAGCCACCTCACCCCCGTCCTCGGCCAGGTGGTGGAGCGGCTCGGCGCCCTCAATCTGATCCTGGGGTTGTTCAACCTGCTGCCCGGACTGCCCCTCGATGGGGGTCTGATCGTCAAGGCCCTGGTCTGGGAGTTTTCCGGCAGCCAGCGGCGGGGCGTGGAGGTGGCCAATGCCTGCGGCCGGTTCCTGTCCCTGTTCGCCGTGGGGATGGGAACGGTGCTGCTGCTGCGGGGCGGCGGCATCGGCGGGGCCTGGCTGATCCTGCTGGGCTGGTTCGGCCTGGGGGCGGCCCGCAACCAGAAGCAGATGCTGGTCGTCCAGCAAGCCCTCAAGGACCTCAAGGTCAGGGATGTGGCCCAGCGCCGCTTCCGGGTGCTCGAGGCCGACACCAGCCTGCGGGAGCTGAGCCGGATTCGCCTCGGCTCCGCCCCACCGATCACTGAGGCCGGTGAGGGCGCCGCGCCTGCCGGCAAGGACGCCAATGGCCCAGCGGAGTGGCTGCTCGTTTGCGACAGGGGCCGCTGGCAGGGGGTCATCGACGACGCCCCCCTCCAGGCCCTGCCGGTGCAGAGCTGGGACCGGGAGCGGGTCGGCGACCATCTCCAGCCCCTCTCCAGCCTTCCCGCCATCCCGGAGTCCGCCCCGCTGTGGCAGGCCGCCCTCCAGCTGGATGACGGCAACCACCAGCGGCTGCTGGTGCTGAGTCCCGCCGGTCTGCCCTGCGGCACCGTGGAGCGCCCCGAGCTGGGCGACGCGGTGCTGAAGAAACTGGGCCTGCGCCTGCCCGCCAATCTCCTGACGGTGGCCCGGCGCGAGAACGGCTACCCCCTCGGCATGGCCCTGGGTCAGGTGGCCCGTGGCATGGTCAGCTCCGGGGAGGTGTCTCCGCTCACTGACAGGGTCACCCGATAACGGCCCAGGCCCGGGGCCACCGCCGCCAGTTCCACGGGGCTGAGCGCCACGGTCGCGGGCAGGGGCGTGTCGTGATGGAAGCCGCCGTGGCCCCCCTCGGTGACGCCCCCCGCCAGCAGGGGCAACAGGCGTGCCGCCGATCGGTGCAGGTGCTGCTCCAGCGCCTCGCCGGCCAGCGGCAGGGGGGCGAGCGCTGGAGGGTCGCCGCCGAACACCTCGCGCCAGAGGACGGGGCAGGGGGCCAGCTGGATCGAGCCGTGCTGCAGCAGATGGCCGCCACGCCACAGCTGGGCACTGCCCACCCGCTTGGCCCCATTGGCGTGGACCAGATCGGCGGCGGTGCTGGTGGCAAAGCAGCTGCTGCGCTGCAGGCTGGCCGCCTGGCTGCCGCTGCGCAGCGGCTGGCCCATGGCCGCGAACGCTTCGATGAGCCAGGCGAGGGCGCGGCCGTAAACCTCGCCACGGGATCCCTGGGGCCGGGGCCACACCAGGGCGTAGGTGAGATCGCCGCCGTGGAGCACGGCCCGGCCGCCACTGGGCCGCTTCACCAGCGCCAGGCGCCCCTGGCGAACCAGATCGCTCCAGTGGGGCTCCAGGCGCCGCTGGTGCCAGCCCAGGGAGAGGGTCGGACGCGACCAGCGGTAGAGACGGAAGGCTGGCGCAGGACCCACCAAGGACGCGGGGTTGGCGGCCCCCGGGCCCTCCAGCAACCAGGCATCGATGGCCATCTGCCAGGCCCCATCGAGCTGGCAGGGCCCGATCCAGCGAACCGGCGCCGCCGGCTGGACGGATGGGGCGGCCTGCGTTCTCATGGCTCCTGTCCGCCCGGTCCATGGCCACGTCCCTGATCTGGAGTCTGCTGTCGTTGCTGCCCCTGGGACTGGTGGCGGGACTGCGCTCCGGGTTGCTGGGCATCGGCGGTGGCCTGATCTTCTCCCCGCTGCTGTTGCTGCTGGGCCTGACACCCCACCAGGCCCTGGCCACGAGCACCCTGGCGATCGTGCCCACCACCCTCGGGGGCACGGTCGCCCATGTGCGCAGCGGCAGGCTCACCTGGCCGGGGGGGGTGGCGATCGCCGGCGGGGCCGCCTTCAGCGCCGGGCTGTTCAGCCACCTGGGCCAGGGCCTGGCGGGCTGGCAGCTGCTGAGCCTGCAGGCGGCGCTGTATGCCCTGCTCACGGGGCTGGTCAAACCCCGCAGCCAGCTGGCCCCGGCGCGGGAGCGGCAGCCCCATCCCCTGGCCCTGGCCCTGGTAGGGGGCCTGGCGGGGGTGGCGGCCGGGCTGCTGGGGGTGGGCGGCGGCCTGGTGATGGTGCCGGTGATGGTGGCCGGGCTGGGGATGCCCGTCCATGGGGCGATCCGGTACAGCACCGTGGCGGTGCTGGCCTCCTCCTGCAGCGCCTCGCTGGCCTTTCTGGCCGACGGCCGGGCCAATCCGCTGGTGGCTCTGGTGCTGGGGGGCACCGCGGCCGTGGCCGCCCAGTGGTCCGCCAGCCGACTGGAGCAGGTCCGGGAGGAGCGGCTGGTGTGGATGCTGCGGGCCATCACCCTGGTGCTGGCGCTGGACAGCGGCCGCCGCGCCGTCGGCCTGTGGTTCGAGGCTCAGGGGATCACACTCCAGAAACCGGGATCGAGCTCGTAGCCGAGGACGGCGGCCATCTGGCCCAGGTTGGCTCGGCACTCGATGCCCCCCGCGGCCGCCCAGTGGTCGAGCAGGAACAGGCGCTGGGTGATCCAGAGTTCCAGGCTTTCGGGGGCGAAGCGGATCCCCTCGGTGGCGCTGAAGCCATGGGGGAGCAGCATCGCCACATGGCGGGTGAGCTGCCCCCCGCTGCGCTCCAGCACCAGGGGCAGCCAGGGATGGAGCGCATCGGCCCGCAGACTCCACAGCCGCAGTTCGGGGATCTCCGAGAGTTCGCGGGGATCCGTCGCCTCCCTGGGCCAGTCGAAGTCGATCTGCAGTCCGCCGGCGGCGGTGAGCAGCGCGGCCGGTGCCAGCGACGCCAGCCCCGCCAGGGGGGAGAGATCGAGCCCGCGCACCTGATCGGCGGACACCTTCAGGGGCTCGGAGCAGGGTGGGGGCGCCATCAAGAGCTGTGACAGGGCAGGGGCTGAGGCTGGACCGTAGCTCGCGATGGCCGAAGAATGGGTCGGTCAAACTCCATCCACCGTCACGGATATGGTCACCCCGATCAACCAGGCCGAAGTACTGATTGCCCTCGTCGTGGCCGCCCATGCCGGCGTGCTGGCCGTGCGTCTCTGCTTCAGCCTCTACAAAGCCTGAAGCTGCAGGGGCTGTGCCCTTGGCAAGTGGCGTACCGGCTGCTACAAGCGAAGGGCTCGCAGCCTTTCCTCAGGTGCGCCAGACCCAGCCCCAGCCTTCCCGGCGCCAGTCGTCCGCTGCGAGCCGTTCCACCAGCCGCTCGCGCCGTTCCTCGGCTCTGCCTGAGGCCCCGCACGGCCCGGTCACTCCGCTCCCCTGGCGTCCAGCCACCAGCGCCGTTTCCTCTGTGCCGTCGACCCATGCCCCCGCCGAAGCCGGGGGGTACGGCATGGAAAGCCAGTTGCTCTCCCTGTCCGCCGAGCGGCAGGAACTGGTCTGCAGTCTGATCGGGCTGACGGTGAAGCTGGGGCTCATCGGCCTCACCGGCGTCAGCCTGTTCCAGCTCGCCGGCGCCTACCAGAAGCGCATGGAGAGCCAGGGGGAGATCTCGGCCGTTCTGGAGATTGAGAACGCCAAGCTGGTCAAGGCCAGGGAACGTTTCGATGCCCTGTTCATGGTGGAAGGTGAGCAGCGCCTGATCCGGGAGCAGAGCCAATGGATCGCCCCCAACCGCCTGCGGGTGATCTGGCAGTCGAACCGTCCGTTTCCAACTGTTGACTCCCCCGCCTCCGGTTCCGGAAACCAGGGCGCCCGTCCGTAGGTTGGGGCCCCCTTCGCCCCCGGACCATCCCCGCCATGGTGACCTCCTCCGGTGACCCCGCCCTTTCTCCCGCCCGCCGGGGCGTTCCCGGAACGGCCCTGATCACCGGCGCCTCCTCCGGTGTCGGTCTGTTCGCAGCCAAGGCCCTGGTGGATCGCGGCTGGCACGTGGTGATGGCCTGCAGGGACACCGACAAAGCCCGCCGCGCCCAGGCCGCCCTGGCCATTGCCGATGACGCCGTGACCCACCTGAAGGTGGATCTGGCGGATCTCGATGGGGTGCGTGCCCTCGTCGATGCCTTCCATGCCACCGGGCGCCCCCTCGATGCCCTGGTCTGCAATGCGGCGGTCTACCTGCCGCGGCTGAAGCATCCAGAACGCTCTCCCCAGGGCTACGAGATCTCGATGGCCACCAACCACTTCGGCCATTTCCTGCTGATCCACCTGCTGCTTGACGACCTCAAGCGCTCCAGCCACCCCTCGCGTCGGCTCGTGATCCTGGGCACCGTCACCGCCAACTCCAAGGAGCTGG
>CALRQM020000043.1:0-23663 GCA_943370335.1 Bordetella parapertussis
TCTGCCCTCCAAGGAGGTGCTCATGGCCCAGATCGCCGGTGCGATCAATGGCCTGGCCACCAAGCTGGCTGTGGGCATCAACGAGGTTCCGTCCGGTCTCGCCAGGGCGCTCAAGCAGCACGCCGAATCCGGCGAAGGTTGAGTTCGCCTCTCGCGAACCCCTGGGCTCCACCGATCCTCCCGTTCTGTTGCTGATTCCCCCCCATGTCCGCTACCACCGACCAGATTCTCGAACAACTGAAAACCCTCTCGCTGCTTGAGGCTTCCGAGCTCGTCAAGCAGATCGAAGAGGCCTTCGGCGTGTCCGCCGCCGCTTCGGCTGGCGTCGTCATGGCCGCCGCCGCCCCCGGCGCCGCCGCTGAGGCGGTTGAGGAGCAGACCGAATTCGACGTCATCCTCGATGGCTTCGATCCGGCCGCCAAGATCAAGGTGCTCAAGGCCGTCCGCGAGGCCACCGGCCTCGGTCTGGGCGAAGCCAAGGCCCTTGTGGAAGCCGCTCCCAAGGCCGTCAAGGAAGGCATCTCCAAGAACGATGCCGAAGCTCTCAAAAAGAGCATCGAAGAAGTGGGTGGCAAGGTCTCCATCAAGTGACCGGCCAACGCCGGGCCTCCAGCCCGGCGCCCCCTTCGTTCCCAGGCCGGCCCTTCGGGGCCGGTTTTTTCATGGTCAAGACCGTTGGCGGGCAGTGCGCGCCCCGCTGCGAGGAGCGCAAGCCATAAAAAAGAGCCCCGCCGAAGGCAGGGCTCTGGAGATGGAACGATTCCGGGAGTCTGTCCTCGTTTCGACCCTGGAAGAGCGTCCTTCACTCCTCACCAGATCAGATTAAGTGAGGGGGAAGGCAGGTGCGGGGTGAGGAGTCCGGTGATTCAACTGGTCCAGGACCGGGGCCCGAGACACGGGATCAAGCGATGGGGTCAGAGTCCTCCCCCATTGGCTTCGGTGTAGGGAATGACCTGGAGGGCGATCGCCCGGCCGGAGCGGTCGGAACCCATGCTGTCGTCGCGCTGGTCGAGCAGCGGCAGGCTGGCCGCCATGCCGGGGAGTTCGGCCCGGCCCGGGGGACGTCGGAACGTCTGAGCGCCGCTGGCCCGGGCGACCAATTGCTCCAGGGGGGCCGGACTGGCGAAGTAGAGGTGGGACAGGGACCGCTGCTCGTAGGTGCGACGTTTGAGATCCCAGCCGGGTTCGAGCCTGAGGGACACGAAGCCGTCGCGATCGCGCCGGGGCACCTCAGCCCTGCCCACCACGAGGACGGCGGCATTGCTGGGGGAGACGGCCTGCAGCTCCAGGCGGGATCCCACCTGCTGCACCTGCAGGCGGTAGGTGGTGCCCAGGTCCTGGTCGGCGACCCGCAGGGAATAGCCGTTGCTGTCGAGGTAGCGATTGCAGATGCCGGTGTAGTCGAACCGGTTCAGGGTCGGATCCACCAGCCCGTCCGGGCGGGCCTGCCAGCAGGAGGGCTGGGCGGCCAGCTGCTCCAGCACCAGGAGGGTCCATTCACTGTCGCCCACAGGCCTGGCCAACACGGCAAAACGATCGGCGTCAACCTCCGTGGTCTGGAAGAGGCCGGCGGCCATGGCCAGGCGGGGCTGCACCATCGGCAGTCCGGCTCCGGCCAGGGCCAGGCCCGCCAGGGCCAGGTAGGTTCGCTGCATGGGAACACCTCCAGGACCCGGGCGTTCTCCGGGAGAGAGGATCCAATTCAAGCGATGCTGTCAAGGGGACTCCATGGGTGATCGTCCGGTGCGGGTAGTGGCCGCCGCCTGCGACGGGGCCTGCAGCGGCAACCCCGGACCGGGCGGCTGGGGGGCCCTGCTGCGCTTTGAGAACGGCTCCCGGCGCGAGCTGGGGGGGGCGGCCCCGGCCACCACCAACAACCGGATGGAACTCACCGCTGCCCTGGCGGTGCTGGAGGCCCTGCGGGACCTGCCGCGCCATCCGGATCTGGTGCTGCGCACCGACAGCCGCTACCTCATCGATGGTTTCGAGAAGTGGATGGCCGGCTGGAAGCGCAAGGGCTGGCGCACCGCCTCCGGTGGGGCCGTGCTCAACCGCGACCTCTGGGAACTGCTGGATGCCGCCAGGCTGCCGGGGCTGGCCCTGCGCCATGTACGCGGCCACAGCGGTGATCCGGACAACGACCGCTGCGATGCCATCGCCGTCGCCTATGCCCGCGGCCAGGCCCCGGCTCTGGCGGTGGAAAGCCGGTCCGGCGTCGTCCCTGGGGTGGCGGCGGCAGAGGTGGTGACGGCAGAGACGGTGGCCGTTCCCGATGCCGGGGATCGGGCCCCCAGGTCGCTGCAGGAGCTGCTTTCCCGCCTGGAGCTGGCCGATCGGCTCGCGGCGGGCGGCTACAGCCTGCGGGCCGTGGAGCTCGCTCGGCTGCTGGAGGTGCCCACCGCCACCCTCGAGGGGAAACAGGATCCCTGGCACTGGCGCGACTGGCTCGTCAGACCGCTGGGCAATGGGAACTGGCGTCTGGAGCGCGGCGCGGGAGGATTGGCCAGGCCGCAGTGAGGAGACAGGGATGCCGCAGGAGCAATCGGCTGGCGGCAGCCAGGTGGGAACCGGCGCTCTCTATGCCCGGTTCGTCGAGCCGCTGTTGCGCCGCGATGACGGTGCCGACGCCGAACAGCTGAGTCGACTGACCCTTCTGGCCCTGGGCCAGGCCTCCCTGCGCCGCCGCTGGCCCCTGGTCAGCGGCAGCCTGGCGGGGCTGGGGGCGGAGCTGCAGCGGCGGGATCCCCGCCTGGAGCAGACGCTGTTCGGCTGTCGCTTTGCCAACCCGGTGGGGCTGGCTGCGGGCTTTGACAAGAACGGTGTGGCGGCCGCGATCTGGCATCTGTTCGGATTCGGCTTCGCCGAGCTGGGCACCATCACTTGGCAGCCCCAGCAGGGAAATCCCCGGCCGAGGCTGTTCCGGCTGGCCGAGGAGCGGGCCGCCCTCAACCGCATGGGCTTCAACAACGACGGGGCCAGGGGCGTGCGTCGAACCCTGGAACGCCAGGATCTGGCCCCGCCGGGGCAGCGGCCCGCGGTGCTCGGCATCAACCTCGGCAAATCGAAGGCTGTGTCGCTGGAGATGGCCCCCGACGATTACGCCGCCTCCCTGGAGTTTCTGGCCCCCCTGGCCGATTACGCGGTGGTCAACGTCAGCTCGCCCAACACGCCGGGGCTGCGCGACCTGCAGGAGGAGGCCCAGCTCAGGCGGCTGGTGGAGCGTCTGCGGCGCCTGCCGGCCTGTCCTCCGCTGTTGGTGAAGATCGCCCCCGATCTCGAAGATGATGCCATCGATACCATTGCCCGACTGGCCTATGAGGAGGGTCTGGCCGGAGTGATCGCCGTGAACACGTCGGTGCACCGACTTGGACTGGAAGGGCGCCGTTTGGAGGCCACGGGTCTGACCCTTGCCGAGGAAACCGGAGGGTTGAGCGGCCGGCCCCTGCGGCGGCGGGCCGTGGAGGTGCTGCGACGGTTGCGGGCGACCGCAGGTCCGGCTCTGCCGCTGATCGGTGTGGGTGGCATCGACTCGGCCGAGTCCGCCTGGGAGCGGATCAGTGCAGGCGCTTCGCTGATCCAGATCTACACGGGTTGGATTTACGAAGGCCCTGCACTTGTGCCATCGATTCTGGAGGGATTGACACGCCAGCTCGACCGCCATGGCTGCCGGACGCTTTCTGAAGTTGTAGGTTCGGGGATGCCTTGGCTCCCATAATTCGGTAGCTTTCGCAAGCATCGGATCGGAGCCTTGGTTTTTTCTGGCCTGATCGGCTTGAAAGATGATCTGGATGATCGTCTGCGACCGATCCGCGCGCAGCTCTTTCCGCGTCAATTGCTCTTGGAGCTCCAGGACGACGCCCTGATGGGCCAGGTGTTCAGGAGCGCCGGCCCGGAGCCGGTGACCATCGACCTGCCGCTGCCTCCGCTCACTTGCCTGGATGGCCAGCCCCTGGAGAAGGAGCCCCTCGGTGATCTGATCGGCGATCTGCTGGTGCGCGATGGTCTGCTGGATGCCGTTGTTCTGGCCTCCCTCCCGGAGGCCGCGGTGGAGTGGCGCGTCATTGACTGGCCCCTGGAGGCGATCCCCGACGACCCCATCGCAGCGTTGCGAACGATCGACCCAGCACTCAACCTCACGGTCCCCCTCGCCGACGCGACCATCGATCTGCGCCCCCTGCCGGGCACGAGCCCACGCCTGTTGCTGGCCGTGGCCTCCAGGAAGCTGGTGGAGGATTGGATCGACGTGTTCAATCTGGCCGGTGCCCAGCTCGAGCGGCTGGCCCCGCCCCAGTCCTGTCGGCTGGCGGCGGTGAGTGCCCTCCTCGACCAGGCCCCTGACGACGAACTAACCCTGCTAATCCACCCGCTGCCGGCTGGGGCTCGGCTGCTGCTGCTGCGCCATGCCGAGCCGGTCTTCGACTGGCCCCTCCCGGAGGAGGAGGGCGCCCTTGTGCAGGAAGTGAACCGCTGCGTGGCTTACTACCGCCGTAGAGAACCGTCCATCCGCCGTCTGAGGCTGTTGCTCAGCGCGCCCCTGGCGAGCCAGGACAACCTCCAGGACGCGTTGGGGGTGCGGGCCGAAATCCTCACCGCTGAGCCCTTCGGGTCGCTGGTCATGCAAGGGCTGGCGATGCCGGAGCCCTACCGATGACGGCTCCAGTCCTCGATCTGCTGCGCGAGAGGCGAAAGCAACTCGGCCAGGAGAGTCTGGTCACGGCGCTGCGCGATCGCCGGCCCCTGCTTCTGAGGGGCGCCCTGATCGGGGCGGTCATCCTGGGGGGGGCCGTGGCCTGCACGGCCCTGGTGTTCCTCCGCTATCAGTTCGTCAAGGTCCAGACCGCCCAGCTGGCCAGGTTCGAGGCCGAATCCACCCAGATGCAGGCCGAGATGGCGGCCAGCAAGGCGAAGCTCGACCAGCTCACCGCCACCACCCGCGGACTCACGGAGGGCCTCACCACCATGCGCACCTCCTCCGCCCTTCTGGCCGATCTGCAGCTGCGCACCCCTGAGGGAATCCAGATCCAGAGCGCCGTGGCCGAGGCCCAGAAGCTGGTGCTGAAGGGGCAGGCCCTGGATCCACTGGCCTTTGCCCGCATCAACGCCCTGCAGCTGGAGCTGGCCCGCTCCCCGCTGCTTCAGGCGAAGGGGGTCACGCTCGTCAAGCTGGAACGGGTGCCCGAGGCCGCCCCCGTGAGCGGTCAGGCCGGTCCAGCGGCCCCAGCAGCGGTCCGCTTCGAACTGGTCGCCCCCTTCGCCACCCTCCCCCCCGCCCGTCAGCTATTTGTCATGCAGCAGCTGGGATCGCAGGGTATGGCGCGCCGGCTTCAACTTCTGCAGGCGGAGGGCCTCATCCCATGACGAATCTTCAGCAAGGGTCCTCCAGGCTTTCTGTCTCCACCCTGCGCCTGATCTGGCTGATCCTGCCGGCGGCCATTCTCGGCGGGCTGGGCCTGCTGGTGGTCCTGGCCGGCCTGTTGCCCCTGTGGGCGGCGCTGCAACGGGACAGCCAACGGCTGCAGGAGTTGGAACAGCTGCGTGACCAGGTCACGCTGATGCGCGGGCAGCTGGTGGCCACGCAGGAAAACACCGAGGCCGCCATGGCCAGCAAGGCCAAGATCGAACGGCTGATCACGGGCAACGGCGACCTTTCCACCTTTGTGGCCATGCTCGACCGTGAGGCCGGGGCCTCGGCCGTTCAGCTGACCCTGTTCGAGCCCACCCAGGCGGTGGCCACCGTCTCCACAACAGCGCCTGCAGCCGCCCCCGCTGCGCCTCCAGCAGGGGCCCCTCCGGCGGCTGGGACGCCCCCTGGCGCGGGTGCCGCTGCGACCGATCCCTTGGCCCAGCAGGGGCTCACGCTGCGCACGCTGCTGGTGTCGGCCAAAGGCTCCTTCCCTTCGCTCCTGGCCTTTCTGCGGCGCCTGGAGGCGCTCAACGTGCTGGTGGTGCAGAGCGATCTCAATCTGACGCTCCCCGAAGTGCAATCCTCGGCGTCCAGGCCCCCCAAGCCCACGCCCGACGTGGTGATGAAGCTCACCTTGGGCCTCTATAGCCGCAGCAAAGCCCCAGCCGTCGCCCCTGCCTCGGCGCCAGCAACACCCGCTCCCGCTCCCGCTCCAACACCCCCTGCCCCTTCCAGCTGACCATGATGACGCAACGGGATCCGGCAACTGGAACTGGCCGTTTCACTCAATCGCAGATACCATTCGACCGATTCAGAGAGCAACGGAACGTGGCAAAACGTCAGTGGCGGCGCGTTCTTTCTGCATCTCTTGGCGCCGTGATTCTGCCGCCCGCGATGGGGTTTTCCGCCGTCTCCGCGGCCACCGTTCCATCCCCTTCCAGGGGGGGCTCGGGCACACGGCTGTCTGATGTTGCCCAGGCCAGCGGCTCCCTCGACATCAAGCTGCGACGCTTGCCTGATTCCGTCGAGGTGGTGATCGAGGGCACCGGCCCTTCACCGATGCTGCAGCAGACCACCCAGGGGGCTGTCTGGCTCGGCCGGCTACAGACGGCCCAACCGATGGCTTTGCGACGTGGCCCGGTGCAGATCTCCCTCCCTGAGGCGGGGTTTCAGAGCATTCGTTTCGAGGGCTCGGGCAACATCTTCGAGCTCACGGTCTCTCCCACCCCCGGCTTCCCGGTCGGCCGGCCCGTGGTGAGCGCTGACGGCCGCAGCCTCATCCTCACCTTCAACGCTCCGGCGCTGAGCACCCTTCAGACCCTCACCCCCAACGTCACCACCCCGGGACGGGTGCCCCAGCCAGGCTTCATTCCCCCCCTGCAGCCCCGCGCGGTGGCCCCGCCGCTGGGGGACATGGCCGTGGGGACCATGACCATCAGCAATCCCAGCTATGTGAATGTCAGCGGCCCTCCGGTCACCATGACCTTGCGCAATGCCCCTGCCAAGGATGTGCTGATGGCCCTCAGCCAGCTGGGCGGCTACGGGTTTGTCTATGTCGGTGGATCAACGGCTTCCGGCAGCGCCGGAGGAGCGGCAGCGCCGGAGGAGCGGCAGTCGCCGGAGATGCGGCCGATCTCGATCTCCTTCCGCCGCGAGAACTTTGGCCGGGCGATCAACTCGGCCCTCCTGGCGGCAGGGCTGCAGGGCAAGCGCGACGGCAACACGATCTTCGCCGGTCCCAACGTGCTCTCCAAGAGCTTCGGCGCCCAGTTGTCGAAGGTGTATCGGCTGAACCAGGTGCCCGCCAACTCCGCGGCCGACTATCTGGCCAACCTGGGGGCCCAGGTGACGAAGACCAACACGATCACCACCGCTGTCTCCGAGGGGGTCGCCGCCACGGCCGCTCCTGCCGGCAGTCCGACGGCTTCTACAACAACCGCCAGTACCACCACCTCGGTGGAGTCCTACGGGGCCGCGAACGGACCACTGGTCGGGCTCCAGGCCACCACCGATACCCGACTGTCCACGATCACTCTGGTGGGCAGCCCACGCTTGGTGACCATCGCTGAGCAGTATCTCAAGCAACTGGATCTGCGGCAGCGGCAGGTGGCTCTTGCCGTGAAGATTCTGGATGTGAATCTTCAGAATGACTTTGAGATCGCCAATAGTTTTGCTTTTCGCTGGGGTAACAACTTCATCGTCAATGATGAAGGCCAGCTGTTGGGCGCCTTCGGGCGTAACCTTCCAGCTACTGAGAATGACTTTAGGTTTCCCGATCGTGAATTCTTAACCAATTCCAGTTCTTCGAATACTTCCGGATCAAGTGCTTCCGGAAACTCCCAATTGGGTTCTTCCGGTAGCTCTTCCATTGGTCAGCTCAGTCTTGATTCATCAGTTACGAATAGCCTGACCCTGGGTGAGCTTTCCTCCATCAACTCTAATCTGGTTCGAGAAACAGGTTTTAGGCTTTTGCCCACTGGAGTGCTCGAGCAAGTTAATTCTTCGCTTAGCAGTACAGGGGCGAGTACGAGATCAAACATTGATCGTATTCTGACGAATACTCTGGGCCGAACTGTGAGCCTTCGCGACAATACCAATCTATCCAATTCCGCTTCTTCAAACTCTTCTGGTTCTCTGTCGTCTAATTTCGCCAACTCATCAACTTCGAACTCCTCTGGATCAAGAAGACTTAACCCAGGGCAGAACTATCCAGCTGACACTTTCTTCGACTTCGTGCGTGCCCAGATTGTTTCGCGGAATTCAAAGCTTATCGCCAGCCCGACTCTTATCTTGCAGGAAAATCCTTCCTCCTTGCGTGAGGCAGGCGCTGGAGGTTCGGGTTCTGGTAGTAATGAAACTGATACGCCAGGAGGTCTTGACCAATATACGATTGATTCTCCTATCGGCCGCCGCCGTGCCAACGAGGCCGTGGTCCGCGTCGGTACAAACGTCATCACTGAATTTGAAACAAGTACATCGGCAAATAGCGGTTCTGCAAGTAATGTCATTACTTGTACTCCCACATTGTCTACGGCGGGCTTGGTTTTGGGAGCTCGAGTAGAGAAGATTGACGACAATGGTTTTGTGACATTTTCTCTCTCCCCCAGTATTTCCGCAGTCACCAATCAGCTTCCTGTTCCTGGTTGCGGGACTATTGAGATTTTAAGCGTGCGCCGCCTCGATACGGGTGCCCTGCGGGTGCGCGATGGCCAGACTCTGATTCTCACTGGTGTGATCTCCGACTTTGATGTGGCAGAGGTCAGCAAATGGCCGATCCTGGGAGACCTTCCCATCATCGGCCAGTTTTTTCGCGCCTCCGCTAATACCCGAGAGAAGCGTGAACTCGTCATCATGGTGACGCCGCGCATCATCAATGACACCGAAGGTGGAACCTACGGCTATGGCTATCAGCCCTCCACCCCGGCTTCCCGTTCTTTCTTGGGGGGAATGCCCCAGAGTCCTCAATGACTCCCTGATCAGAGAGTCCCTTGAATCAGAATGCGAGAGGCAGCAAAAACTTCAGGGCAAGTGGGGCGATCGACTGGGCGAATCCTGCTGCCCCACTCAGCATCTGGCCTCCAACTCCGTTGCCCTGGTCGGCTTTCTTCCCAGGTTTCTGCAAGGCGGTGGCCACGCTCGTGAGTTGTTTGGCCTTCGCCTCCTCGCCGGCCTGGCCATAGAGGACGGCGGCATAGTTGATGTCCTGGGCGGCCAGCTCCGTCTTGCCCAGTTCCGATCTGCTCAGCCCCCGGGCGACCCAGCTGATCGCCGCCTCCGGCTGGAGACGGATCGCTTCGGAAAACAGCTCTTCCGCCTGGGGATGGCGACCCTGCATGGCTGCGTTCACGCCGGCGTTGTGAAGCTCTGGGTAGCTCAGCACCGTGGGTGCCACCCCCCGGGCGTCCTGCCAGTGGCTGCGGGCGAGTCCGCCGGTATCGAGCTGGGCGCCGCTCAGATCGCTCTGGCGAAGATCGGTGCCCTCGAGATTGGCCCCGCGCAGATCGGCACCCCGCAGGGATGCGCCCTGGAGGCTGGTGAAGCTGAGGTCGGCCCCCTTGAGGCGGGCCCCATCCAGCCGGGCCTGGCTCAGGTTGGCGCGCTGGAGCTTGGCGCCCCGCAGGTCCGCATCCCGCAGGTCCGCATGGACCAGGTCGGCGTCCTGCAGGCGGCAGCGGGGACAGTCGCGCTGATTGAGCAGCCGGATCAGATCGTCGTCGTTGGCAGCCCACACAGGACCGGCCACCAGCAAGGCGAGCAGCGCCGGGCCGGCGACAAGGCGGGCGGACCCCTTGAGCATGATCATGGGTGCCTGTTTATGCGTCGTCCCGTTGTACCGCTTCCGCCGGCCGGTTGCCGGTCCGCAGGGAACGGCGCAGCACCCGTCCCAGCCGCTGGGCCTGCCGTCGTCCCGTTCGGCTGGGGGCGCTGGCGAAGCGCTGCTGCTGGTAGGTCGCCACGAAGGCCTCCAGGGGATCGGCCAGGGACGGCCAGCGCTGGGCCAGGCGTCGGGCGAAGGCGCCCAGGGTTTCCCCCGCCGCCGGTGCGATCCCCTGCCGGGCGAAGGCCCGCAGGGTGCGCTCCAGTTCCAGACGCAGGGGATCACCCTTGCGGCGCCGTCCCAACCAGCCCAGGCCCCCCAGGCTGGCGGCCAGGCTGATGGCCACCGCCAGCAGCACCACAACCCCCAGCAGGTGACGCTGGTCGCCCAGCAGCCGGGCCACCAGGGCCTGCTGCTGCTCACTGTCGTACCCCAGCCACCAGCGGGCCCAGGCGATGTCGAGGCCCCACCACTGCTGTTGGATCCAGTCCATCGGGCCGCCTCCGGCACGGCTCCCGGCGCCCGTCACCGCTGAGCGCGCCAGGGGGTCCCCCTGCGCCCAGGCGGTGGGATCGACGCGCCGCCAGCCTTCCCCGTCCAGCCACACCTCGCTCCAGGCATGGGCGTCGGCCTGGCGCAGGTCCACGTAGCCGGTGCCGCCCACCGGCTGCACCCACTGGCCGCCGCGGTAGCCGCTCACCACCCGCGCTGGCACCCCCGCCGCCCGCATCAGGGTGGTGAAGGCGCTGGCGTAGTGGCCGCAGAAGCCCAGCTGGCTCTCGAACAGGAAGTGGTCGAGGGGGGCTTGGCGGGGCAGGGCCCCGGGCTCGAGGGTGTAGCGGAAGGGCTGGCTGCGGAACCAGCCGGCGGCGGCGTTCAGCCGCTCCCGGTCGCTGCCGAGGCGCCCCCATGGGGCGGCCAGGGCTTCCAGCCGTGGGTTCTCGCCCAGCGGCAGCAGCAGGTCGACGGGGCCGGGGGGGGCGGTACGCCAGCCGGGCTGATCCGCCGTCCGGGTCAGGGCGTAGACGCGTCGCTGGCTGGCCGGCGCCCGGTTCAGCAGTTCGCCGCTGCGCTGCAGGTTCAGGTCGGCGGACAGGGGCCGGCCGGAGCCGCTCCAGGGCACCGCCGCCAGGCCGCTGGGTTCGATCAGCCAGAGCTGGATACCCTCCCCCGGGGCGGCGGGGGGCGGCGGCGGGGTGGGCTGGCCGGCCGCCGGTCGGGCGAAGGCCGGCGCGGAGCTGCGCCAGCTGCGGCCATCGAAGCGTTCATGCACCAGCACCCGCCAGTAGCGCTGCTCCAGGGGTGGGGGCTCGCCGCCGAGGGGGAAGGCGACGCGGGCGGCGGCCTGGCGGCTGACGGCGAGCCTGGCGATGGAGCCCGGCTCCATGCTGTCGCTGAGGCCGGTCATCGCCCCCATGCCCTGGCCCGCGCCGAAGTTGGTGAAGGGCATCAGCCGGGGCAGCAGCAGGAACAGCACCAGGGCGATCGGCAGCGCCGCCAGCAGCACCTGCAGGCTGCGGCGCATCAGGGCTTTCCAGCCGGGCCCCGCCCCCAGTTCCAGGGCCAGCAGCCCGGCCAGGGCCATCAGGATGGCCAGGCCCTGCAGCAGGCTCGGGGCCAGTTCGGGGCGCAGGGCCGCCAGCAGGCCGGCGCAGACCAGCTGCAGCAGGGCCACCACCCGCCGTTCCTCCAGGGTGCGGGCCTCGCGCAGCTTCAGGGCCGTCAGCACCGCCAGGCCGAAGGCCAGCAGGCTCAGGGACAGGGCCGGCGACAGGCCCAGCAGCCCCACGGCCAGCAACCCCATGGTCAGCCACTGCAGGGGGGCGGCGGCGCGGCTCATCGGCAGCAGGCCAGGGCCGCCAGGCACCGGTCGCGGTGGAGCACCCCCCGGCCGGGCTCCACGGTCTGGCCGTTCAGGACCAGGCCGTAGCTGAGGCCCCGGCCGTGCCAGCTCCAGATGCGTTCACTGAGGTGTTCCAGGGCCGTCTCCTGGGACACCCCGGGTTCCGGGGCCAGCAGGGGGGCCGCTTCGGGGCGATCCAGGAAGCGCTTGGCGTACTCGCCCCGCCCCTGGGCCAGCAGCTTCCAGGCCAGCCGGCTGGGGCTGTCCTGGGGGCGATGGGGGGCCAGGTCGCGCCAGTCGTCAGTGCCGTCCTGGCGGCTGGCCAGGGCCGGCTCGCCGTCCACCGGCGCCGACCCGGCGGCCAGCAGCCGCACCGGTCCGGCCCGCCGGGCCGGGTAGATCAGCTGGGCCGTTGCCGGGTACCAGCGCGACCAGCAGCAGAACAGACCCAGGGGCGCCGTGGTCTGCGCCCGCAACAGGCCGGGTTTGTGCCAACCCCGCCCGGGGGGCGTCCAGGCCACGGCCAGCTCATGCTCCCCCGCCGCCAGCGACAGCGGCGGACCGGAGGCCTCCCCCCCCAGCCGCAGGCGCACCCCCTCGCTGCGGCCCGGGCAGCGCAGTCGGATCGGATAGATGGCCGGAGCCCCGGCGAAGCCCGGTGCCGGCGTGCCGCAGCCCAGTTCCACGCCCTGCAGGTTGAAGTGGGTGAGGTGCAGGGTGAGCAGGAACAGGCTGAGCATCAGGAAGCTCAGCAGCAACGTGCCGTTGCTTTGCATCTGGACGCCGATCACCTGCAGCAGCACGGTGCCCGCCAGCCAGAGCCAGCCGAAGCGCGTCGGCAGGATGTACAGGTTGCGCATCCGCAGGCGCACCCGCTCCCCCTGCTGGGGCCTACCGAAGTCCATCGACACCCGCCTGGAGCCGCTGACTCAGCACCCCGTCGCCCTCCCCGCGCTGGCCGCCGTCCATGCGGTGTTCGCAGACGGCGGCCAGCACCGCCTGGACGTCGTCGGGAATCACATGGTCCCGGCCCTCCAGCAGCGACCAGCCGCGGGCGGCGGCCACCAGGGCCAGGCCGGCCCGGGGGGAGAGCGGATGGCCCTGGGCCGGCTGGCGACGGCTGCGCTCCAGTAGGTCGAGCACGTAGTCGAGCAGGGCGGTGCTGCAGTGCTGCCGGTCGCAACGGGCCTGCAGCGAGAGCAGCTCCTCGGGCCCGAAGGCGCCGCTGAGGCCGTCGGGCCGCTGGCCCTCGCCCTGCAGCAGGGCCCGCTCCGCCTGGCGGGGGGGGTAGCCCAGGCTGAGGCGCATCAGGAACCGGTCGAGCTGGGATTCCGGCAGGGCTGAGGTGCCCCCCTGGTCGAGGCCGTTCTGGGTGGCGATCACCAGAAAGGGCCGGGGCAGGGGATGGCTGGTGCCGTCCACGCTCACCCTCCCGGCGGCCATCGCCTCCAGCAGGGCGCTCTGGGTACGGGGGCTGGCCCGGTTGATCTCGTCGGCGAGCAGCACCTGGCTGAACAGGGGACCGGGCTGGAAGCGGAAGCTGGCGGCGGCGGGGTCGAACACGTTCAGGCCCGTGAGATCGGCGGGCAGCAGGTCGCTGGTGAAGCTCACCCGCTTGAACCCGAGCCCGAAGCTGCGGGCCAGGGCCTCCGCCAGGGTGGTCTTGCCCATGCCGGGCAGATCCTCGATCAGCAGGTGGCCGCGGGCCAGCAGGCAGGCCAGGGCCAGCCGCACCTCGTGCTCCTTGCCCAGCAGCACCGCACCGATCGCGCCGATCACCGGCTGGAGGGGGGAAGGGGGCACGGAGGAGTGCGGCGCACCGATGGCCCACCCATTGCAGCAGCCCCGCCACCCATCCGTGTTACAACCGCCTGAATGTTCCCTGGAGCCGGTGCCAGCTCCCCACCCGGTGACGGGGCCTCCTGAACCGCCGGAGCTCCATGGGGGCAACCTCCAGGCGGCTGCCCGACGCCTCGGCTGCCGTCCGGACCAGCTGCTGGATGCCAGCGCCTCCCTGGTGCCCTTCGGCCCGCCACCGCGGCTGCGGCACCTGCTGCGGCGGGCGCTCGGCACCGATCTGCGCGACTATCCCGACCGGGATTACGGCGCCCTGGCTGGCGCCATCGCCGCCTGGCACGGGCTGGATCCGGCCCTGGTCCTGCCCGGCAACGGCGCGGCCGAGCTGTTCACCTGGGCCGCGCGGGACGCCGCTGCCGCTGGCCTGAGCCTGCTGCCGGCGCCGGGGTTCGCCGACTACCGCCGGGCCCTGGACTGCTGGGGCGGCCAGTGGCGGAGCCTGCCGTTGCCGCTGGATTGGTGCGGGCCCGGGCCCACTGCCTGGCCCCTGGAAGCGGCCGCCACCACCGCGGCGGACACGGCCGGTCGAGCGGCGGTCCTGTGGCTCACCAATCCGCACAACCCCACAGGCCAGCTCTGGAGCCGGGCCTCGCTGGAGCCCCTGCTGGAGCGGTTCGCCCTGGTGATCATGGATGAGGCGTTTCTGCCGCTGGTGCCGGCCGGCGAGGACCAGTCGCTGGTGCCGCTGCTGGCGGCCCATCCCAACCTGGTGGTGATCCGCAGCCTCACCAAGCTGTTCTCGATCGCGGGCCTGCGGCTCGGCTATGCCCTGGGCAGTGCCGAGCGGCTGGCCCGCTGGGCCGCCTGGCGCGACCCCTGGCCCGTCAACGGCCTGGCGGCAGCGGTGGGACAGGGCCTGATGGCCGATCAGGCCGGCCTGCGGCGCTGGCAGCAGCGGGTGCAGCACTGGGTGACCGGGGAGGGCCCCTGGCTGACGGTCCGTCTGGCGGCGGTGCCCGGACTGAAGCCCCTGCCCTCGGCCGCCAATTACCTGCTGGTGCGGAGCACCCCTGGGGCCGACTCGCTTCAGCCGCTGCGGCTGGCGCTGGAACGCCAGCACCGGATCCTGGTGCGCGACTGCCGCTCCTTCGAGGGCCTGGGGGAGAACTGGCTGCGGATCGCCCTGCAGAGCAGGGCCGGCAACCGCCGTCTCCTGGGGGCCCTGCGGCGCTTCAGGCGCGTCCGGTGACCTGCTCCAGCACCTGCACCAGCCGCCGGTCGGCCTCCCGCACCGCCAGGGACGCCATGCCGTCCCGCATCGGCTCCAGGGGATCGGCCCCGGCGGCGGAGCCCCGCAGGCGCGGCCCCAGCAGTCGCCACACGGCCCGCTCCAGGGCGGGCTCGCCGGGCTCGTGCTGCCAGACGATCACCGCGGCCCCCAGGCTGGCGGCGGCGGCGGCATTGGCGTCCTGATGCCGGTCGGCGGCCGCGGGGAAGGGCACCAGGATCGCCGGCGTGCCGCACACCGCCAGTTCGCTGAGGCTGCCGGCGCCGGCCCGGCTGATGGCCAGGTCGCAGTGCTGCAGCAGGCCCGGCAGCTCATCGCTGAAGGCCCGCTCCACCACCCCGTCGAGGCGCAGCGTTCCGGCCTCGGGATCCTGGCTGCCCGTGAGGTGCACGACGCGGCAGCCGCTGGCCGCCAGCTGCGGCAGCAGGGGCCGCACCATGCGGTTGAGGCGCAGGGCCCCCTGGCTGCCCCCCATCACCAGCAGCAGGGGGCCGTCGCCTCCGGGCACCCACTCCGGCAGGGGGGTGGGGGTGAGGAAGTCCCGCCGCACCGGGGTGCCGCAGACCAGGGGCCGGCAGCGGGGCAGCCGCTCGGCCGCCTGGGGAAGGCCCACCGCCACCCGCGTGCAGAGGGGGCCCAGCAGCCGGGTCACCCGCCCGGGGATGGCGTTGCTCTCATGCAGCACCACCGGCACCCCGCACCAGCGGGCGGCCAGGATCGCCGGCGCGGCGATGTACCCCCCGCTGCTGAACACCACGCTCACCCCCTCCCGCCGGATCAGACGCCGCATCGGCAGCACGGCCAGCAGCAGCTGCAGCAGGTTCCAGAGCTTCCGCAGCCCCCGGCCCTGCAGGCCGCCGGCCCGCACCATGTGCAGCGGGTAACGGCTGGGGACCAGCTCGGTCTCCAGCCGATTCGGTACCCCCACCCAGTGCACCTGCCAGTCGGCGGGCAGGGCTTCGGCCACCGCCAGGGCGGGGAACAGGTGGCCACCCGTGCCGCTGGCGGCGATCAGCAGGGTCGGCATGGGCGGGTGGGACAAGCGCGCCTAACTTAAAAGCCGATTCCGGTCCGCTCACCGCCGCCCCGGTTCCCTCCCTCTCCATGGCCCCGTACCGCCCGCTGAACGCCCCCCTGTCCCCGGTTCGGTCGCCGCAGCTGCTCGGTACCCTCCTGGCGACCATGGCGCTGGCCGGCGCTGGTGTGGCCCCCTCCCTGGCGGCTCCCCCTTCCCCCGCCCAGCTCCAGGCCCTGGAAAGCGCCCTCAACAGCAGCTCCGACACCGCCCTGGCCGCGTTGCTTCAGGCCGGCCCCGGGCTGGATCCCGCCCAGCTGGAGAGCCGACGCCGTCTGCTGCGCCAGCAGTTTCCCGATGCCCGCTGGCAGCTGCGCAGCGGCACCCAGATGCGCAACGGCCAGCCCACGGTGACCCTCCGGGTGGACGGCACCCGGCGCCAGGGCGGCACCACCTACCGGCTGGAGGCGGAGCAACAGCTGGCCCTGCAGAGCGATGGCACCCGCATCAATGGCCAGACGGTGCTGCGGGAGCGGTCGCTGCTGCGCAGCGGCGACAAGCCACTGCCGGTGAGCCTGCTGATCCCCGACGCGGTGCTGACCGGCCAGCGCTACGACGTCGACGTGATATTCGACGATCCCCTCGACGGGGCCCTCGCTGCCGGGGGCATTGCGGCGATCACCCCCCAGCAGCAGGCCACGATGGCCAGCCCGAGCATGGAGCTCGGCGCCCTTGGCGGCGGCGGACTGTTCAAGACCGTGCAGGCCCCCCTGTCCCCCGGCTCCCAGACCTGGGCGGTGCTGCTGGTGCACCCCGACGGCATCGTCAGCGCCACCAAGCGGGTGCGCGTCGTTGCCGATCGCCAATCACTCGAGCCCTGAACCATGGGCCGACCGCATCGGATCTGGGTGGTGGATGACGACCCGGATCTGCGCCATCTCCTGTCCACCTACCTGGGGGAACAGGGCTACGAGGTCCGCTGCATGGGCGATGGCGCCCAGCTGATGGCCCGGCTCGAGGGCCAGCGCCCTGATCTGCTGGTGCTCGACCTGATGCTGCCCGGCGACGACGGCCTCAGCCTGCTGCGGCGCCTGCGGGACGGGGACGACGACCTGCCGGTGCTGATGCTCACGGCCCGGGCCGATGCGGTGGACCGGATCATCGGCCTGGAGCAGGGGGCCGATGACTACCTGGCCAAACCCTTCCTGCCCCGGGAGCTGACCGCCCGGATCGAGGCGGTGCTGCGGCGCCGCGGCACCCTCCCCGGTGGATTGCCCCAGCCCGACGGGGCCCGGATCGCCTTCGCCGACCTGGAGGTGGATCTGGCGGCCCGCACCCTGGAGCGCCAGGGGGAAGCCCTGACGATCACCGGCGGTGAGTTCGCCCTGCTGGCGGCCTTCGTGCAGCACCCCCACCGGCCCCTGTCCCGGGAGCGGCTGATCGAACTGGCCCGGGGCCCCGGCAGCGACACCGACAGCCGCAGCATGGACGTGCAGGTATCGCGGCTGCGGCGGTTGATCGAACCGGAGCCGGCCCGGCCCCGCTACGTGCAGACAGTCTGGGGCTACGGCTACGTGTTCGTCCCCGATGGCAAGCCCCGCCAGTCCTGAGCGGGCCTGGCGGCCGTCCCTGGGCCGCACCCTGGCGTACCTGCTGGCCGGCACCGGTGCGGCCGCCGTCAGCCTGCTGCTGCTGCAGTTGCTGCTGGGGCGCCGTCTGGCCCAGCAGCAGCTGATCCAGACGGGCTCGGAGGTGGCGGCGAACGTGGTGCTGGGGGAGGTGGCCCTGGAGCGCTTCAGCCCGGAGGTGCTCGGCCAGATCAGCGGCATGCAACTGGCGGTGGGCCGCCGGCCGGAACCGGCGGCGACACCGGCCTGGGTGGGCCGGGGGGATCGGCGGTTGCGCTGGCAGACCCAGCGGTTGCAGGCGGAGCTGTGCCGCCGGCTGGGCCGTTGTCCGGCGGTGCAGCCCGCCTTCTCCCCACGGCGGGGGGTATGGGTGGAAATGGCCTCACCCCTCGAACCGGTGTGGCTGTTCGTCTCCCTGCCCTCACCGCGGGGCTGGCCGCCCGATCCGTTGCTGCTCTCCCTGTCCATCGGCCTGGGGGCGCTCGGGGCCCTGCTGCTGTTCCTGACGCTGGAGATCCAGCGCCCCCTGACCCGCCTGCAGGAGGCCCTGGCCGACGTGGGCCTCGAAGCCCTGCCCGAGGCCCTGCCGGACCAGGGAGCCCCGGCGGTGCGGCAGCTGATGGCCCGCTTCAACGCCATGCTGCTGCGGCTGGAGGACTCCGGCAGGGAGCGCACCACGATGCTGGCCGGCATCGCCCACGACCTGCGCAGTCCCCTGACCCGGCTGCGGCTGCGCCTGGCCCTCGCTGCCGAGGGCCCGATGGCGCCCCAGGAGCTGGAGCGGGCCCAGGCCGACATCCGCTCGATCGAGCGGATCACCCGCCAGTTCATGATCTTCGCCGGGGCCGAAGCCGGGGAAAGTCCCGTGCTGGTGCCGCTCGATGCCCTGGTGGCGGAGTCGGCGGCATCGGTGGGGGAGGTGCCCCTGGAGCTGGATCTGGAGCCCCTGGTGCGGCGGGTGCGGCCGATCGCGCTGGCGCGGGCGGTGGGCAACCTGCTCGACAACGCC
Organism: Bordetella parapertussis; assembly: GCA_943370335.1. Classification (GTDB taxonomy): domain Bacteria; phylum Cyanobacteriota; class Cyanobacteriia; order PCC-6307; family Cyanobiaceae; genus Cyanobium. Next base: position 18,303 of record CALRQM020000043.1, read on the forward strand.
CTCACCTATGGCCGGCCGCCCCTGCGGCTGGTGCTGCGGCCCCTGGGCCCGGGGGATGGGTCGGTGGGGCCCCACGGCGAAGCCGGTGCCGTGGAGAGTGGCTTCGAAATCCAGGTCTGGGACTGTGGTGAGGGCATTGCCCCGGAGCAGTGGCAGAAGGCCATGACCCCCTTCCAGCGGCTCGACCAGGCCCGCGGTGGTGAGGGGCACTGCGGCCTGGGCCTGGCCATCGCCGCCAAGGTGGCCCGCGACCACGGCGGCGACCTGCGCCGGCTGGAGGCCCCTGCCGCCGCCGAGCCACCGCTGGGGCGTTTCGCCGTGGCCCTGAGGGGCTGGCCCCTGCCGGGCGAGTGAGTTGCCATCAGTCGTATCTGGTCACAGTTGGCGAGTGGCCAGTCCGAATGCCGTCACACCTGCCGGTCACGATGGAAACGTTCAAGTCAGTTCCTCCCATGCCCTCCCACCTGCTTCAACCCCTGCGGATCGCCGTCCTGGTCGCGGTCCTCGGCTCCACCGGTGTCGCCATGGCCCAGAGCGGCCCCTCCGAGGCCTCACGGCCCACGCCTGCGCAGATGCAGAAGATCTTTCCCGAGCAGAAGCGGCTGGCGATCAGCGATCAGCAGGCCCGCATCGCCATCCTCCAGAGCGGCGAGCGCTGCCTGAGCGCCGCCGCCAGCAGCGAAGCCCTGCGCGCCTGCATGAAGCAGCAGCGGGACGCCAGCCAGCGCCAGCGTCAGCAGCATCGTGCCGCCATGCAGGCCCTGTTCCAGCGCAATGGCATCCCCCTGCCCCAGTGGGGCAAGGGCGATGGCAAGGGCAGGTGGGGTGAGGGTCGCCCCGGCACCCCCGGGACCATCTGAGGCCAGGACTCAGGCCTCGTCGAGGGCGGCCACGCCCGGCAGCACCTTGCCTTCCAGGAGCTCCAGGCTGGCGCCGCCCCCGGTGGAGATGTGGCTCATCTTGTCGGCCACACCCACCTTCTCCACCGCCGCCACGGAGTCACCGCCGCCGATGATCGTGCAGCAGCCCTTGCCGCTGAGCTCGGCCAGGGTGTGGGCGATGGCGTTGGTGCCGGCGGCGAAGGCGTCGAACTCGAACACGCCCATGGGGCCGTTCCAGATCACGGTCTGGCAGTCGGCCAGGGCGTCCTGGAAGGCCTTCACCGAATCGGGGCCGATGTCGAGGCCCATCCAGCCGTCGGGGATGGCGTCGATCGCCACGGTCTGGCTGTTGGCGTCGGGGGCGAAGTTGTCGGCCAGCACCACATCGGTGGGCAGCAGCAGCTGGACGCCCTTGGCGGCCGCCTTGGCTTCCAGCTCCTTGGCCAGTTCCAGCTTGTCCTCCTCCACCAGGCTCTTGCCCACCGCCAGGCCGCGCGCCTTGTAGAAGGTGAAGATCATGCCGCCGCCGATCAGCACCTTGTCGCACTTGTCGATCAGCGACTCGAGCACGCCGATCTTGCTGCTCACCTTGGAGCCGCCCACGATCGCGGCCAGGGGACGCTTGGGTTCATCGATCGCCCCCTGCAGGTACTGGAGTTCCTTCTCCATCAGGAAGCCGGCCACACTGGGGCTCAGGTAGTTGGTCACGCCCTCGGTGGAGGCGTGGGCCCGGTGGGCGGCACCGAAGGCGTCATTCACATAGACGTCGGCCAGGGCGGCCAGCTTCTCGGCGAAGCCGGCGTCGTTCTTCTCTTCCTCGGCGAAGAAGCGCACGTTCTCCAGCAGCACCACATCGCCATCGGCCATGGCGGCCACCTTGGCTTCGGCGTCGGGGCCGATGCAGCTGTCGGTCTTGATCACGGGTTTGCCCAGCAGTTCGCTGAGGCGGGCCGCCACCGGGGTGAGGCGCATGGCCTCATTCACCTGGCCCTTGGGCCGGCCGAAGTGGGCCGCCAGCAGCACCCGGGCGCCGTGGTCGATGAGGTGGCGCACGGTGGGAAGGGCGGCCCGGATGCGGGTGTCGTCCGTGATCGCCCCGGCGTCGTCGAGAGGCACGTTGAAGTCGACCCTCACCAGCACCCGCTTGCCGCGGAGATCATCGGCGCTGAGGCTGGAGAGGGATCGCTTCGCCACGGTTACGTGTAAGGAAAGGCGGGGGGAGATTAGCCTCCGACCCCTCCCGCCTCACCACCGGCGCGATTCGGTTCTTCCCACCTCCCATCCCTGGCGGCCGCAACGGTCGGCGCTAGGACAAGGGGGTTGGGCCTTCCGCCATGTTCGACACCGTCCTGTTCCCCATCGACCAGAGCCGCCAGACGATGGAAACGGCGGCCGTCGCCCTTCAGCTCGCCCAGCGCCACGGCAGTCGCATCGTGCTCCTCTCGGTGGTGGAGGCCGAGGAAGGGGTGATGCATGATCCAGCCGATGTGGCCCGGCTGCTGGAGCAGGCCCGCGCCAGCTTCACCCAGGCCGGTGTGGCCTGCGAGGTGTTGGAGCGGGAGGGAAAGCCGGCCTTCGTGATCGGCGATGTCGCCGATGAGATCAATGCCGATGTGATCGTCATGGGCACCCGGGGCATCACCCTGGAGGGCGACCACCAGAGCACCGCCGCCCGGGTGCTGCAGCTGGCGCCCTGTCCGGTGCTGGTGGTGCCCTGATGCCGGACGTCGGCGACACGGTCCGCCTCAGCACGGCCGCCCCACCGATCCAGTGGTACCCGGGCCACATCGCCAAGGCGGAGAAGGCCCTCAGCGCCAACCTGGAGAAGGTGGACCTGGTGATCGAGGTGCGTGATGCCCGCATCCCCCTGGCCACGGGCCACCCGAGGCTGCAGCGCTGGATCCGGGGCAAGCAGCACCTGCTGGTGATCAACCGCCGCGACATGGTCAGCGCCGCGGCCCGCCTGGCCTGGGACGGCTGGTTCCGCCAGCGGGGTGAGGTGCCGTGGTGGTGCGACGCCAAGGTCGGCACCGGCGTCAAACAGCTGCAGCAGGCGGCGATCCGGGCCGGTGAGGCGCTCAACGCCCGCCGGGCCGGCCGCGGCATGAAGCCGCGCCCCGTGCGGGCCCTGATGCTGGGCTTCCCCAACGTGGGCAAGTCGGCGCTGATCAACCGCCTGGTGCGCCAGAAGGTGGTGGAGAGCGCCCGCCGGGCCGGCGTCACCCGCAGCCTGCGCTGGGTGCGGCTGGGCCAGGACCTGGATCTGCTCGACGCACCCGGTGTCCTGCCCCCCCGTCTCGACGACCAGCTGGCCGGGCTGCGGCTGGCCCTCTGCGACGACATCGGCCAGGCCTCCTACGACGGCGAGGCGGTGGCCCAGGCCTTTCTGCGCCTGCTGGTGCAGCTGGAGCCGGTGGCGGCGGCCGGGGTGGCGCCGGGGCTGGTGGAGCGGCGCTATGGGGTGCCGGTGTCGTCCTTGGCCGGAGGGGCCCGCGGAATGCCGGTTCCCGATGCCGAAGCCTGGCTCAGCGCCGCCGCGGCCCGCCACACCAGCGGCGACACCGCCCGCATGGCCCAGCGCCTGCTCGATGATTTCCGCCGCTCGCTGCTGGGGCCGATCTCCCTGGAGCTGCCTCCTCTGGCCCTGCCTCCGGTGGAGGCGCCCCCCAGCTGATGGCCTGCTTCGGGGAAGGTGAAGGGGAGCTGCTGACGCTCCACTACCCGAAGCCGCTGCCGATGCGGCTCGACCGCTGGCTGGTGTCCCAGCGGCCCGAACAGAGTCGGGCCCGCATCCAGAAGTTCATCGATGCGGGCTACGTGCGGGTGAATGGCGTCACGGGCCGGGCCAAGACACCCCTGCGCACCGACGACACCGTCGAGCTGTGGATGCCGCCGCCGGAGCCCCTGCCCTACCTGGTGGCCCAGCCGATGGCACTGGACGTGCTGTTCGAGGACGCCCACCTGATCGTGCTCAACAAGCCCGCCGGGCTCACGGTCCATCCGGCCCCCGGCAACAAGGACGGCACCCTGGTGAACGGCCTGCTGCACCACTGCCCCGACCTGCCCGGCATCGGCGGTGAGATGCGGCCCGGCATCGTGCACCGCCTCGACAAGGACACCACCGGTTGCATCGTGGTGGCCAAGAGCCAGGAAGCGCTGGTGAAGCTGCAGGTGCAGATCCAGAAGCGCATCGCTTCGCGGGAGTACCTGGCGGTGGTGCATGGCCATCCCGCGGCGGACAGCGGCACGATCGTGGGCGCCATCGGCCGCCATCCGGTCGATCGCAAAAAGTACGCCGTGGTCTCCGACAGCACCGGACGCCATGCCTGCACCCACTGGCGCCTGATCGAACCCCTGGGCGATTACGCCCTGCTGCGCTTCAAGCTCGACACGGGCCGCACCCACCAGATCCGGGTGCACTGCGCCCACACGGGCCATCCGATCGTGGGGGATGCCACCTATGGCCGCTGCCGCAAGCTTCCGGTGGCGCTTCCCGGCCAGGCCCTGCACGCGGTGCGGCTGGCCCTCGACCACCCGATCAGCGGCGAGCGGCTGGTGTGCGAGGCCCCCCTGCCGGAGGTGTTCGAGAAGCTGCTGCTGGCCCTCAGGCGCCGCAGCTCCTGAGGGCCAGCTAGACCTGCGGCTGTGGCGGCTTGTATCGCCGGGGGCCGGAGGCAGACTTGGCATCCTGTCAACCGGTGTCATGGCCCCGCCGCCGCGTCGGCTGTTCGTCGATCAGTTCTTTGTCGGCTGGGTGTACGGCCCCTGGGTGGTGGCCGGCCTGCTGGTGATCCTGGCGCTGCGGTTGCTGCTGGCCGAGGATTTCAACCTGCACAGCCACGCATGGGGCCTGTTCGGCAACGCGGCGATCTGCTTCTCGATCGGCTGTGTCTGCAAGCTCTCGTGGGCCATGGCGCGTTTCAGCGCAGTGCGCCAGCTGGAGTTGCAGCTGCGCCAGGAGCTGGGTCTGCGTTGATGGCGATGACCCGTTCCCAGCTCGGGATGGTTGTCACCCTGCCCTGGTTGGCCGCCGGGGTGGTGCTGCTGGCCATGACCCGCCTCGAGGGCGAAACCCGGGAAGCGCAGCTGGGCCTGTTCGGCAGCGCCGCCATCTGCTTCTCGATCGGCTGCCTGGCCCGCACCAGCCTGGGCCTCCACGACCTGATGCAGGCCTCCCCCACCAAGGACGCGGCGCCAGCCCCGGGCCCCCGGCAGCCATGATCCGGCGCCACGCCCACCGCTGGCTGGCCCCGGCCCTGGCGCTGGCCGTGGTGGCGCCGATAGCCCCGGCCCGGGCCCAGACCCCCGTTCCGGCGCCCCAGCCGCGCCGACTGCCGCCCCCCTCCCCGGCGCTGCTGCGCAGCCTCCAGGGGTTCCAGCAGGATCTCGAACGGCTCGACCGCAGCCTGCTGCCGGCGGCGCCGGAGGCGGACGGCGCCGACCCGGCAGACGCGGCCGCCTCCGCCGCGCTGCTGCTGCC
>CALRQM020000044.1:0-22953 GCA_943370335.1 Bordetella parapertussis
TGGTGATCGACTGCGGCACCGGCGCCCACGGCCTGGGGCAGGCCCTGATGCAGGAGCGCCCCGACGGCATGGAGGGGTCGCTGCTGATCAGCCACACCCACTGGGACCACATCCAGGGCTTTCCCTTCTTCGCCCCCTTCTTCGCCCCCGGCCACGCCTGGGACGTCTACGGGCCCAGCGGCCTCTCGGGCAGCCTGCGCAGCGTGCTCTCCGGCCAGATGCAGCACGCCTACTTCCCGGTCACCCTCGACCAGTTCGCAGCCACGATCCGCTACCACGATCTGGGCGTCGGCACCTTCCGCATCGGCGACGTGACGGTGACGACCCACCACCTCAACCATCCCGCCCTCACCCTGGCCTACCGGCTCCAGGCCGATGGGGCCACGGTCGTCTACTGCTGCGACCACGAACCCCACGCGCCCGAACTGGCCAGCGGCCTCGGCCCGGTGTCCGGCCAGGACCTGCACTACGCCGAGTTCATCGAGGGGGCCGACGTGGTGATCCACGACGCCCAGTACACGGCCCTGGAGTTCCCCGCCAAGCTCGGCTGGGGCCACAGCTCGGTGGAGTACGCCGTGCGCCTCTGCGAGGAGGCCGGGGTGGCCCGGCTGGTGCTCACCCACCACGATCCCCTGCGCAACGATGCGGCCATCGATCTGATCCTGGCCCGGGTACGCGCCGATCTGGCCGACCGGGGCTCCCCCCTGGAGGTGATGGCGGCCTCGGAGGGGCTGGTGCTGCGCACCTCCCCCACGGCAGGCACCGGCGTCGGCCCGGAGGCTGACGGGGCCGGAAGCCAGGCGGAGACGTCCGGCGGCCCTCCGGCCCTGGTGTGGGTGGCAGACACGGACCTGGAGGCGGCCCTCACCACCGCCCTGCGCCTGGAGGGCCTGCCCTTCCACGTGACTGGCGATGAATCGCAACTGATCGAGGCCTTCGAGCAGCAGGGGGCCTCGGTGCTGCTGCTGGAACCAGCGGCCCATCCGGGCGGCCCCGGTCTGACCCGCCGCCTGCGGGAGTCCCTGGGCAAAAGCGTGGCCGAGACCCCTGTCCTGATGCTGGCCGCCGAAGAGAGCCTGGCCCCGCTGGACGACCCCCTGGTCAACGAGTGGCTGGTGCAGCCCATCTCCGAAAGCTTCCTGCGCGCCAGGCTTCGGGCCTGGAGCCTGCGCACCCCCTGCCGCTGGCAACGGGCCCGGCCGCCGGGGGACGAGCAGCGGCGCCTGCGACGCCTGGGCGAGCTCGGTCTGCTGGACACCGGGCGGGAGGAACGGTTCGATCGCCTCACCCGGATCGCCGCCGCCGCCTTCGACGTGCCGATCGCCCTGATCAGCCTGATCGATGCGGAACGGCAGTGGTTCAAGTCGTGCCATGGCCTGGCCACCGGCCAGACCTCCCGCGATCTGGCCTTCTGCGCCCATGCGATCGCGCAGAGGTCGGATCTGCTGGTGGCGGACACCTGGCTGGATGACCGCTTCGCGGACAACCCGCTGGTGCTGGGGGAGCCACGCATCCGCTTCTACGCCGGCGCGCCCCTCATCCTCCACGACGGCACCTGTCTTGGCACCCTCTGTCTGATCGACACCCGGCCGCGCCAGCTCAGCAGCACCGAACTGGCCCTGCTCCACGACCTGCGCGACCTGGTGCTGCTGGAGATCTCCCCCACGCCATGGCCCGTCGCCGTTCACCGCTCCTGAACGGGCTGGCGGCTGTCCTGCTGGTGAGCGCCCTCCTGGGGGGGTGTCAGCCGGCGGCCGTCTCCGCCGCGGTGCGCAGCGTGCCGGTGGTGGGGGGGCTGGAGCACCCCTGGGCCGTGGCCTGGCTGCCGGACGGCGACCTGCTGATCACGGAGCGGCCGGGCCGGTTGCGCCTGGTGCGGGGCGGTGTGCTGCAACCGGAGCCGATCCGGGGCGTGCCGGAGGTGCTGGCGGCCGGCCAGGGGGGTCTGCTGGACGTGGCCGTGCATCCCGACTTCGCCACCAACCGCTGGATCTATCTCACCTATGCGGCCGGCAGCGCCGCGTCCAACCACACCCGGCTGGCCCGGGCCCGCTTCGACGGGCGTGCCCTCACCGACCTGCAGGTGCTGTACGCGGTGCCGCAACGCAAGGCGGGCAGCCAGCACTTCGGCTCCCGCCTGCTCTGGTTGCCCGATGGCACCCTGCTGCTGGCCATCGGTGACGGGGGCAATCCTCCTCTCCAGCTGGAGGGGGCCCTGATCCGCTTCCAGGCCCAGAACCCGGGCAGCGCCCTGGGCAAGGTGCTGCGCCTCAACGACGACGGCAGCCCCTCCAGGGGCAGCCCCTTCGCCGGCAGGCCCGGCGCCCTGCCGGGTCTCTGGAGCCTCGGGCACCGCAACATCCAGGGCCTGGCCATCGATCGCCGCAATGGCCGGGTCTGGGCCAGCGAACACGGCGCCAGGGGTGGCGACGAACTCAACCGGATCGAGGCCGGGGCGAACTACGGCTGGCCGACGGTGACCCACAGCCGCGAGTACTTCGGCCCCGCCATCGCGCCGGCCAGCAGTGCCCCGGGCCTGCGGGATCCGGCGCTGGTCTGGACGCCCGCCATCGCGCCCTCCGGCCTGGCGCTCTACGACGGCGATCGCTATCCGGGCTGGCGCGGCGATCTCTTCGCCGGCGGACTGGTGTCGCAGCAGGTGCATCGGCTGCGCCCCAATCCGAAGGGATCGGTGACACCACAGCAGCAGATTCCGATCGGCGCCAGGGTGAGGGACGTGCGCCAGGGACCGGACGGATTCCTGTATGTCCTCACGGACGGAGCCGGTAATGGCCAGCTGCTCCGGCTGGAACCCTTGGGACCGCGTTAGTCCCCCTGGCCATGAGGTAGGAAAGGGCGACATTCACGAACGATGTCCATGGCCCGGCGCGCTGCCACCTCCTTTCTGAGCGACTTCAAGGATTTCATCAACAAGGGCAATGTGGTCGATCTGGCCGTTGCCGTGGTGATCGGCTCCGCCTTCGGCAAGGTGGTCGATGCCATCGTCAGCCTGGTGATGACCAACGCGCTGGAGCCAGCCCTGAAGGCGGCGCGGGTGGATTCGATCAGCGCCTGGCCCGCCGGCACGGTGATCGTGGCCCTGATCAACTTCCTGGTGATCGCCTTCGTGGTGTTCCTGATCGTGCGGGCGATCGAAGCGATGCGGCGCCAGGAAGCGGCCAAAACCCTCGATGCCGGGCCCGACCCCCAGGCCGAACTGGCCGCCGCCGCCAACCGCCTGGCCGAAGCCCTGGATCGGCGGGCCCTCTAGGCCGCCGGCCGGCCCACCAGCTTCTGGCGCAGGTTCTTGATGCGATCGCGCAGGTTGGCGGCCTCCTCGAATTCCAGGCTCTTCGCCGCCACCTTCATCTTTTCCTCCAGCTGCCTGATCAGCTCGGGCAACGCATCGAGGGACACCGCGTTGTGCTCGGCCTGGTCGGCCGCCTCCTCCAGCTGGTCGTCACTGAGGCGGCGTGAGAGCTCGAGGAAGGTGAGGATGGAGTTGCCCGCCCGCTTGCCGGCGGGGGTGGGCGTGATGCCGTGGCGCTCGTTGTAGGCGTGCTGAATCACCCGGCGCCGCTCCGTCTCGGAGATCGCCTTGGCCATCGAGTCGGTGAGGTTGTCGGCATAGAGGAGGGCCACCCCATCGATGTGGCGCGCCGCCCGGCCGATCGTCTGGATGAGGGAACGTTCCGCCCGCAGGAAGCCCTCCTTGTCGGCGTCGAGGATCGCCACCAGGGACACTTCGGGCAGATCGAGGCCCTCCCGCAGCAGGTTGACCCCCACGAGCACGTCGTAGGCGCCGTTGCGCAGATCCTGGATGATCTCGATCCGTTCGATCGAATGGATCTCCGAGTGCAGGTAGCGCACCCGCACGCCGTTCTCGGCCAGGTAATCGGTGAGGTCCTCCGCCATGCGCTTGGTGAGGGTGGTGACCAGCACCCGCTCCTGGCGATCGGCCCGCACCCGGATCTCTCCAAGCAGATCATCGATCTGGCCCTCGGAGGGGCGCACCTCCACGATCGGGTCGAGAACGCCGGTGGGGCGGATCACCTGCTCCACCACCTGGCCCTGGCTCTGGGCCAGCTCCCAGGCGCCGGGGGTCGCCGAAACGAAGATGGTCTGGCGGGCCTTCTCCCAGAACTCGTCCCCCTTGAGGGGCCGGTTGTCGGCGGCGCGGGGCAGGCGGAAGCCGTGCTCGATCAGCACCTGCTTGCGGCTCTGGTCGCCGTTGTACATGGCCTGCAGCTGGGAGCAGGTCACGTGGCTTTCATCCACCACCAGCAGCCAGTCGTCGGGGAAGTAATCGATCAGGCATTCGGGCGGCGTGCCCGCCTCCCGGCCCGCCAGATGCCGGGCGTAGTTCTCCACCCCGTTGCAGTAGCCCACCTGCTCCAGCATCTCCAGGTCGTAGGTGGTGCGCTGCTCCAGCCGCTGGGCCTCCAGCAGCCGCCCCTGGCCGTTGAGCACATCCAGGCGTTCGCGCAGTTCGGAGCGGATCGCCTGGATCGCCCCCTGCAGCCGCTCCTTGGGCGTCACGAAGTGCTTGGCCGGGTAGATGTTGATGGTCTCCAGGCTCTGTAGGATTTCACCGGTGGTGGGATCCACGTAGCGGATCGCCTCCACCTCATCGCCGAACAGTTCGATCCGCACCAGCCGGTCTTCGTAGGCGGGTCCGATCTCGAGCACATCGCCCCGTACCCGGAAGCGACCGCGGCTGATTTCGATGTCGTTGCGGGAGTACTGGTTGTTGACCAGATCCCGGAGCGAGCCACGCAGATCGAGCTTGTCGCCCACCTCGAACTTGACGGCGGCCTTGAGGTATTCCGAAGGGATACCCAGGCCGTAGATGCAGCTGATCGAGGCCACCACAATCACATCGCGCCGCTCGAACAGGGAACGGGTGGCCGAGTGCCGCAGCATGTCGATCTCCTCGTTGATCGAGGCGGTCTTGGCGATGTAGGTGTCCGAGACGGGAACGTAGGCCTCGGGCTGGTAGTAGTCGTAATAGGAGATGAAGTATTCGACGGCATTGTTGGGGAAGAATTCCCGCAGCTCGTTGCAGAGCTGGGCCGCCAGCGTCTTGTTGTGGGCCAGCACCAGGGTGGGGCGCCCCGTGCGGGCGATCACGTTGGCGATCGAGAAGGTCTTGCCGGTGCCGGTGGCCCCCAGCAGGGTCTGGAAGCGTTCCCCGCCGTCAACGCCCTTCACCATCGCTTCGATGGCGGTGGGCTGGTCACCCTTGGGGACGTAGGGGGCGTGCAGCTGGAATGGCATCGGGCCATTCTGGCGTTCACCCCCGGGGAACGGCTCGGCGGGGAAAACCGATCAGCCCAGGCCGGTGGTGGCCGCCATCGCCCGCGTGAGCGGCACATCCAGCCCCATCCAGCCCAGCACCAGGCTGCTCAGCACGCTGTAGACCAGCGCTCCAAGGATGGCGCTGACCAGACCGTTCTTGAGCTGGAAGCCCTTGATCAACCAGGCGGCCAGGCCGAACAGGATGATCGTGATCAGCCAGTTGAACAGGAACGACACCGGGCTGATGATGCCCCCCAGGGAGGTGACAGCCCAGATCGGCCCGAGAATCAGCTTCAGCGGCCAGATCAGCAGCGTGCCCAGCAGACCGATGACGACCGCCGACAGGAGGGCGACCGGGAAGCTGGCCATCTCCACGCCCAGGGGCAACCGGGCCACCAGGAGCAGAATGAGGGCCCGGATCGGCCATTGCAAAAGCCAGGCAAGCGAGCCCATGGGAGGTGGAGCAGAAGCTCAATCAGTTTACTGAAGCCGTTCGCCATGAACAACAACCGCCGCGGGCAACGCTTCCCGCAGGGCACGCACCACGGCCACCATGGCGAGTTCGTCATCGAGGCGGTTGACGGCGGAGCCGACCCCGACACCGGCGGCACCGGCGGCCAGGGCCATCGGCACCGTGACGGCAGACAGGCCGGAGGCGCACAACACTGGCACGTCCACCGCCCGGCTGATGGCGTGGGCGGCCGCCAGGGTCGGGGCGGCCTTTTCGATCAGTCCCAGGGCGCCGGCACTGAGGGGGCGGGAGCTGCTTCCGCCCTCGGTCTGAATCAGATCGGCGCCCGCAGCCACCAGCTCCACCGCCAGCCGTTCCTGGGCAGCGAGGGGCAGGGTGTGGGGCACGGTGACGGACAGCACCGTTTCGGGAAGCAGCTCGCGGGTGCGGCTGGTGAGCGCCAGCACTTCGTCGGCACCGAAGACGCGCCCCTGGGGATAGAAGCTGTCGTAGTTGCCGATCTCCACCATGGCCGCACCGGCGTCCACGGCCGGTGGGAACAGGGCCGGATCCACCGCCGAGACGCAGATCGGCAGCTGCGGTGCCAGCCCATGGGCCAGACGCACCAGGGCGGGCTCACAGGCCAGATCCACCAGGTCGGCGCCACCGGCGGCAGCGGCCCTGACCACCTGCCGCACGCGGGCCGCGTCGAAGTTATCCAGTCCGGCGATGACCTTCAGCGCGCGCCCCTGGCGGATCGCCTGCTGCAGGGCGGTGGGCAGGCTGGAGAGGCGGGACATCGGCGGACGAATGGAAGCGTGACGTGATTCTCCCACCCGGCCCAAGTCAGCCGCGGCGGCCCTGGGGTAGCGACCAGACGCGCCTGCACCGCCATCTGCTGCGGCACCCCAGCCTGCTGCCGGCGGGGGGGTCCCTGCTGCTGGCCGTATCCGGCGGGCAGGATTCGATGGTCCTGACCACCCTCCTGCGCGACCTGCAGCCTCTGCATGGCTGGCGTCTGCAGCTGTGGCATGGAGACCACGGCTGGCGCCCCGACGCCGCGCGCCAGGCCAGGGAACTGCAGCAATGGGCCAGGAGCCAGGGACTGGCCCTGCAGCTTGATCGGGCCGATCCCGTTCCGCTCAGCGAAGCCGAGGCCCGGGACTGGCGCTACGGCGGCCTCGCCGAGGCGGCGCTCCGCTGGCACTGCACCCACGTGGTCACGGGCCACACCGCCAGCGACAGGGCCGAAACCGTGCTGCTCAACCTGGCCCGGGGCAGCCACCTGCGGGGCCTCTCCAGCCTGCGGGCCAGCCGCCCCCTGGGCCCGGAGGCCGGCGCCCTGCGGCTGGCCCGGCCCCTGCTGGTGTTTGATCGCGCCGACACCGGCCGCCTCTGCCGGGAACGACATCTGCCGGTGTGGGAGGACAGCAGCAACGCCGACCTGCGCTTCGCCCGCAACCGACTCCGCGCCGAGGTGATGCCGGTGCTGGAGGCCCTCCACCCGGGAGCCAGCCGGCGGATCAGTGCCCAGGCGGAGCGGCTGGTGCAGCAGTTTGAAGCGGAAACGGACCTGCTGGAGCTGGCCCTGGGGGCCCTGGAGGCCGAAGGGACTCCCGGCCGGCTGCAACGCGGTCGGCTGCTCAGCCTGGCCCCGGCCAGCCAGCGAAGGCTGCTGCAGCACTGGCTGCATCGCCACCTGGGCAGCGACCCGGGTGCGAAAAACCTCGAAACCCTGGTGAGCCGTTTGGGCCGCGGGGGGGATCCTGGCCGTCTGGATCTGGCCGGAGGATGGCAACTGCACTGGGATCGCAGCACACTGTGGGTCCGATCTCCTGACGCGCTCCATGGCTGAGACCACCGCCAACGAAGCCGCCCAGCGCTACGCGGTGATCGAGCAGGCCTACTCAAAGGAACAATGGGCCACCGTGCTGCAGAACGGGGAGGAGCTGCTGCAGCAGCTCCAGTCATCGGACAACACCCAGGTCCTCGGGTTGCAGATGCGGCTGCAGCTGCTGCTGGGTCATACCCATCTCTACGGCTACACCGACAAGGCCGCTGCCGCTGGGTACTACGGAGGCGTGGCGGCCCAGACCAGCGAAGCCGCCCTCGCCAGGATCGCCGAGCAGGGCTTGAAACAGTGCGCGATTGAAGAGACGCCCGCCGAGCAGGCCACGGCGGTAGCCGCGACAGCCGCGACAGGCCTGATCGCGCCCAGCTCGACCCCCCCCGGCCAGGCGGTGACCGACGCCGCGGCCCCATGGCTGAGCCAATCGCCGGCCACACCAGCCCCCAGCGGCGATCTGGAGGTGATGGCGCCCACAGGGGAGGTTCCGGCAGCGTCACCGGCCGCCCCCTGGAGTGAGCCCTCGTTGATTCCAGACGTGGTTGAGGAGCCCGAACTGATCGAACTGCACCAGGCCGATCCGTCCCTGGCCGAGGACGTGGAGCTCGCCTGGCAGGAACCCGTCAGTGCCACAACGTCCCAGGACAAGGCCGATGAGGACCTGCTCCGTGGCCTGATGCTGGTCAGCATCCGCTGAGGCCCAGGCAACCCCGCAGCCGGGGCCCCGGTCGGGCCCCAGCCGGAGGGTGTACGGCGATCAGCCCGCAGAGGCGGCAGAGCGACGGCGGCGGACGCGACCGGTGGGTTCCGGCTCCTCAGGGGGGGCCTTGGTGACAACCGCTGCAGGCGCCGAGGCCGGCGCCGCGATGGGGGCCACCGGAGCCGCCGCGGCGGCGGCCGTCACCAGCTGGCGCTGGGGCACGGCGGCGGCCGCCTGGCGGCCACCCCCATCCCTGCGTCCACCGCGGGGCGCCGGACGGGTGTCGGGCTCGGCATCGGCCCGGCCCTTGTAGGCCGGGGTGCCGGCCGGAGCGGGCTGCACCAGGCAGATGATCAGCGGATCCACCTGCAGCTCGCGGCGCAGGCGGCGCTGCAGGCCCAGCTCCACCTCCCGCTGCACACCCACCCAGTCGACGTCCGGGGCCTTGCCGCCGGTGTTGCGGGCGAGCTGGTTCCAGCGGTTCTCCAGCACCCAGGTGATCTCCCGTTCCGCCCAGACGGAGAGCTTGCGGGCATCGGCGGCGGTGACCACACCGCGCAGATTGACCCGCGGCGGTGCCGCCATCACGCCGTCGGTGGTGATCACCGCCAGCAGGGTGATCACACCGTCCTCGGCCAGCTGCTGGCGTTCCTTGAGCACCCGGGCATCAACGATGCCATTGCGCGAGGCATCGAGCAGTTCGATGCCGGCCTTGACCGGTTCGCCCTTGTTGATGGTGTCGGGGGTGAGTTCCACCACGTCGCCGTTGTCGATGATCAGAATGTGATCGGCCGGCACACCCATGGACTGGGCCGTCTTGGAATGGCAGACGAGCATGCGGTGCTCGCCGTGCACGGGCACGAAGAACTTCGGCTTGGCCAGCGCCAGCATCAGCTTGTGGTCCTCCTGGCAGCCATGGCCGGAGACGTGGATGCCCTCGCCCTTGCCGTAGACAACCTTGGCGCCCATCATCATCAGCCGGTCGATGGTGTTCACCACCGAGATGGTGTTACCAGGGATAGGGCTGGCCGAAAAAATGATCGTGTCGGTGGACTTGACCTGAACCTGGGGGTGCTCGCCGCGGGAGATGCGGCTGAGGGCCGCAAGGGGCTCACCCTGGCTGCCGGTCATCAGCAGCAGGGTTTCGCGGTCGGGCAGGTCACGGATCTGCTTGATGGGAACGAACAGATCATCGGGGGCACGCATATAGCCGAGCTCCCGGGCCTTGGCGATCACGTTGAGCATCGAGCGCCCCAGCAGTCCGACCTTTCGTCCGTTCTTCATCGCCAGTTCAAGAATCATCGACACACGATGGATCGAGCTGGCGAAGGTGGTGATGATCACCCGGCCATCCGCTTGGTTGATGTGGCGATCCAGGTTCGGGAAGACGGACCGCTCCGGAGGGGTGAACCCGGGGATCTCGGCGTTGGTGGAATCACTGAACAGACACAGCACACCCTGCTCGCCGTAATGGGCCAGGCGCTGGATGTCGAAGGCCTCACCGTCCACGGGGGTGTGGTCGAACTTGAAGTCGCCGGTGAAGATGATCACGCCGGCGGGCGTGGTGATGGCCAGCGTGAAGCTGTCGGCCATCGAGTGGGTGTTACGGATGAACTCCACCTTGAAGTGCTGGCCGACGTGCACCACATCCCGCGGACCGACCGTCTGGATCGTGGTGCGGTCGGTGACACCCGCCTCCTCCATCTTCCCCTGCAGCATCGACATCGCCAGCCGGGGGCCGTAGATGATCGGGATGTTGAAGTTCTTGAGGTGGTGGGGAATGCCGCCGATGTGATCTTCGTGGCCGTGGGTGACCACCATGCCGCGGATGCGCTTCTGGTTCTCGCGCAGATAGCTGGTGTCGGGCATCACCACATTGACGCCGTGCATGCCGTCGCTGGGGAACGCGAGGCCGGCATCGACGAGCATCAGCTCATCGCCGTATTCGAAGACGCAGGTGTTCTTGCCGATCTCGTGCAGGCCGCCCAGCGGAATGACGCGCAGGCCCTGGTGCTTGGCTTTGGCACCGTTGCCGGAGCGGACGATGGGATTAACGTTCTGACTGGACATGTAGGAAAGAAAAAGGTTGGCAGTGGGAAGGAACGGGAAGCGGATGTGACTCTGGAAATCAGCCTTGGCGTCAGGTGGGACGCAGGGCGGCCAGGATCGAGGAAAGGCGCTGTCGCACGTCGGTATCGGCGGAAAGAAGGGGAAGTCGGGGGGCACCCACCGGCCAGCCGCTGATCTCGAGCGCGGCTTTGACGGGAATGGGATTGGTGGTGCAGAACAACGCCCGGCACAGGGGCAGCAGCTGCTGGTGCGCGTCCTGAGCGGCGACGACGTCGCCGCTCAGGTAGGCCAGGAGCATGGCCCGGATCCTGGGGCCCACCAGATGGCTGGCCACGCTCACCACACCCACGGCGCCCACCGCCAGCATCGGCAGGGTGAGGGCGTCATCGCCGCTGTAGATCGCCAGGCGGTCGCCGCAGAGCTCCCGCAGTCGGCTGACCTCTTCGGTGGTGCCGCTGGCGGCCTTGAACCCCACCACGTTGGCCTGATCCAGCAGGCGGGCGGTGGTGTCAGGCGCCAGGCTGCAACCGGTGCGGCCGGGGATGTTGTAAAGCATCAGAGGCAGCTCAGGAGCGGCCTGGGCCACGGCCCGGAAATGGGCTTCCAGGCCCTCCTGGGGAGGCTTGTTGTAGTACGGCACCACCACCAGGGCGCCATCGGCGCCGAGGGCGGCCGCCTCACCGGTGGCTTCCACCGCCTCGGCGGTGCAGTTGCTGCCGCTGCCCGCCAGCAGGCGGGCGCGCGTGCCAACGGCACCCTTCACGGCGGCGAACAGCTCGTGCTGCTCCTGCCAGGTGAGGGTGGGCGATTCGCCGGTGGTTCCACACAGCACCAACCCATCGGATCCGTTGCTGACCAGGTGGTCCGCCAGCCGGGCCGCCAGCTCGAGATCGACGGCACCATCCGGTTGGAAGGGGGTCACCATGGCGGTGAGCAGGCGGCCGAAGGGGGCCTCGGGCGAGGGGGCCGTGCTTGGCGCCAGCAGGGTGGCCGTGCTCAAACGGCACCTCCTGGGCCCGCAGCCGCCGTGGCGGGTTCGCGCAGCAGTTCGGCGATCTGGATGGCATTGAGCGCCGCTCCCTTGCGGATCTGGTCGCCGCAGAGCCACAGCTCCAGGGCCCGGGGATCGCTGAGGTCCTGCCGGATGCGGCCCACGGCCACCGCATCCCGGCCGGTGACGTCGGTGGGCATGGGGAAGCGGTTGGTCTCGAAGTTCTCGATCAGCTCCACGCCAGGGGCGGCCGCCAGCAGGGCGCGGGCCTCCTCCACCGGAAAGGGCTCCTCGAATTCGATGTTGACGGCTTCGGAATGGGCCCGCAGGACCGGCACCCGCACGCAGGTGGCCGTGAGACGCAGCTGGGGCAGCCCCATGATCTTGCGGGTTTCGTGGAGCATCTTGAGCTCCTCCTCGCAGTAGCCGCTGGGCTCCAGGGGCGAGTTGTGCAGGAAGAGGTTGAAGGCCAGCGAATGGGGCAGCACGGCGCTCACCGGCTCGCCGCCATCGAGCACGGTGCGGCTGAGCTGACGAAGTTCCTCCATGGCGCGGGCGCCGGCGCCGCTGGCCGACTGGTAGGTGCTGATCACGACCCGGCGGATCGGGCGCCGGGCCGCCAGGGGGGCCAGGGCCAGCGTCAGAAGGATGGTGGTGCAGTTGGGATTGGCAATGATCCCGTCGTGGGTGAAGGCGGCCTGGGGATTCACCTCAGGCACCACCAGGGGCACCGCCGGATCCATGCGGAAGGCACTGGAGTTGTCGATCACCACGGCGCCGGCCGCCACCGCCACCGGGGCCCACTGCCGGGACACCGACCCCCCGGCCGAAGCCAGCACCAGATCGACGCCCTCGAAGGCCCCGGGGCCAACGGGGCGCACCTGGATGCGGTCACCCCGCCAGTCGATTTCCTGGCCGGCGGAGCGGGGGGAAGCCAGGGGCAGCAGCTCCGCCACCGGGAAGCCCCGTTCCTGCAGCAGGACCAGGAGCTCCTGGCCCACGGCTCCCGTGGCGCCGAGGATGGCGATGCGCAGCGGCCTCGAAGGCAGCTGGCGCGGAGGGGAGGACAGGGTCGCTGAGACGGTCAACGGGGGGAAAGGAACAGGTGGCGGGACGGGGTCGGGAAGGGGACTGCGAAAACGGGACCCTGAAACAAAACCACCGGCCTGAGGCCGGAAAGGAGTGTTCAGTTGGGGATATGGGCGCGCCGTTGCGTCAATCGCACAATACGTGGCAGGGGCCCGAAACGGCCAGTTTCTAGGATGGGGGGCTGCCCCGAGCAAACCCGTTTCATGAGCCCTGCCGCCAGCACCGAAGCCAACCTCCGGGTGACCACCTCCCCGCGTCCCGGAAGCCGCCTGGCCGTGGAGGTCGCCGTGCCTGCGGGGCGCAGCCAGAAGAGCTACGACGCCGCCCTGGAGAAGCTGAGCCGCAGCGTCAAACTGCCCGGTTTCCGCAAGGGACGGGTGCCCCGGCCGGTGCTGCTGCAGCAGATCGGACCGCTGCGCATCCGCGCCACCGCCCTTGAGGACCTGGTGGATGCGGTCGTGCGGGAGGCGATGCAGCAGGAGGCCATCGAGGCCATCGGCCGGCCCGAACTGAACGAGGCCTTCGAGCTGGTCCTGCAGCGCTTCAACCCGGGCGAGGAGCTCACGATCACCCTGGAGATGGATGTGGAGCCCATCCCCACCCTGCGCAGCACCAAGGGCTTCACGGCCGAAGCCGAGCCGGTGCCCTTCGACCCCGCCCGGGTCGACGAGCTGATCGAGCAGTCGCGCCGCCAGCTGGCCACCCTGGTGCCGGTGGAGGATCGGGCCGCCGCCGAGGGCGACGTGGCCCAGATCGCCTTCAGCGGCAGCTTCGTCGACAACGGCGAGGCCATCGAGGGCGGCAGCAGCGAGGGGATGGAAGTGGAGCTGGAGGAGGGCCGCATGATCCCCGGCTTCGTGGCCGGCATCGTCGGCATGGCCGTCGGCGACAGCCGCGACGTGAGCTGCCGTTTCCCCGACAGCTACCCCCAGGAGCAGGCGGCCGGCCGGGAGGCCCTCTTCGCCATCACCCTGCTGGAACTCAAGACCCGGGAACTCCCCGCCCTCGACGATGCCTTCGCCCAGCAGGCCAGCGACAAGCCGACCCTGGCCGAACTCCGCGCCGACCTGGAGCAGCGCCTGCGGGAGGACGCCGAGCGCCGCCATCGGGCCAACCGCCACGAAGCCCTGCTCACGGTGCTGGTGGAGCAGCTGGAGGTGGAACTGCCCGAGACCCTCATCCAGCAGGAGGTGCGCAACCTGATCGAGCAGACCGCCGGCCAGATCTCCCAGCAGGGCATGGACGTGAAAAAGCTGTTCACGCCCGATCTGGTGCGCAGCCTCATGGACACCTCCCGGCCCGAGGCCGAGCAGCGGCTGCGGCGCACCCTGGCGCTCAAGGCGCTGGCCGCCGTCGAGAAGATCGAGGTGGCTGCCGCCGACCTGGAGGCCAAGCTGAGCGAGATCCGCCAGGGCCTGAGCGACAGCGCCGCCATCGACCAGGAGCGGCTGCGGCTGGCCGTGGCCGAGGATCTGCTGAAGGAGAAGCTGCTGGAGTGGCTGGAGGCCAACAGCACGATCACCGACAAGGCCCCGGCGGCTGAGGAGCCCTCCGACCCCAGCGACAGCACCGGGGAATCCACCACGGAGAAGCAGCCCAAAGCCACGAAGGCCACGGCCAAAGCGAAGAAGGGCGCCGCTGCTGCCGGGCGCAGCAAGGCTCAGGAGGAAGGCACCCAGCCATAGATTGAAGCCACTCCTCCCGTCCGCCAGCGAATCCGCGTGATCGACGCCCCCTCGCCCCTGATCCCCGACTGGCTGCCTGCCGACCTGGCGGGCCCGTCGGGGTCACGGCCCCACCCCGTGAGCAACCTCTGGCAGGGGCCGCTGCCCTGGAACGGCGTGACCGCTCCGAGCCCCTCCGCCGCTCCCGGGGTGCTGCCCACGGTGGTGGAGCAGTCCGGCCGCGGCGACCGGGCCTTCGACATCTATTCCCGGCTGCTGCGGGAGCGCATCATTTTTCTCGGCACCGGCATCGACGATCAGGTGGCCGATTCCCTGGTGGCCCAGCTGCTGTTCCTGGAAGCCGAGGATCCCGAGAAGGACATCCAGATCTACATCAACTCCCCGGGCGGTTCGGTGACCTCCGGCCTGGCGATCTACGACACCATGCAGCAGGTGGCGCCGGATGTGGTGACCATCTGTTACGGCCTTGCCGCCAGCATGGGGGCCTTCCTGCTCACGGGCGGAGCCCCCGGCAAACGGATGGCCCTGCCCACTGCCCGGATCATGATCCACCAGCCCCTCGGGGGCGCCCAGGGACAGGCCGTCGACATCGAGATCCAGGCCCGCGAGATCCTGTTCCTCAAGGACACGCTCAACGGGCTGATGGCCGAGCACACCGGCCAGCCACTGGACAAGATCGCTGAAGATACCGACCGCGACTACTTCCTTTCCCCAGCGGAGGCGGTTGAATACGGACTCATCGACCGGGTGGTCGATGACGCCCCAGCCCCTGTCGTCCCCTAGGACGTCGCCCCTCAACCGACCCTCCACCACCGGTCCGAACCTCAGGAACGACTGACAAAACGACGGCTGGGGTCGATCCTGGGGGCCGGGCTTCCACCAACCCCTCCCCTGGGCGACCACCGCCGCTCCCGCCGCCTCCTCGCCGATGGCCAAGTTCGACGCCCATCTGAAGTGCTCCTTCTGCGGCAAGTCCCAGGAACAGGTGCGCAAGCTGATCGCCGGGCCGGGCGTCTACATCTGCGACGAGTGCATTGATCTCTGCAACGAGATTCTCGATGAGGAACTCGTCGAACACCACGGGCCCGGGCCCCAGGGCAGGCCCGCCGCCGATGGCAGCCGCAAGGCCCCGGCGAAGAAATCGGCCAAACCCGCCCCCACCCTGGCCACCATCCCCAGGCCCCAGGAGATCAAGACCTTCCTCGACCAGCAGGTCGTGGGCCAGGAGGAGGCCAAGAAGGTGCTGGCCGTGGCCGTCTACAACCACTACAAACGCCTGGCCTGGCAAGGGGACGGCAAGGGGGAGACGGACCAGACCGCCACCCGGTTGCACAAGTCGAACATCCTGCTGATCGGGCCCACCGGTTGCGGCAAGACGCTCCTGGCCCAGTCCCTGGCGGAGATGCTCGACGTGCCCTTCGCCGTGGCCGATGCCACCACCCTCACCGAAGCCGGCTATGTGGGCGAGGACGTGGAGAACATCCTGCTGCGCCTGCTTCAGAAGGCCGACCTCGACGTCGAACAGGCCCAGCGCGGCATCATCTACATCGACGAGATCGACAAGATCGCCCGCAAGAGCGAAAACCCCTCGATCACCCGCGACGTCTCCGGTGAGGGGGTCCAGCAGGCCTTGCTCAAGATGCTGGAGGGCACCGTCGCCAACGTGCCCCCCCAGGGCGGCCGCAAGCACCCCTACCAGGACTGCATCCAGATCGACACCAGCCAGGTGCTGTTCATCTGCGGTGGCGCCTTCGTGGGCCTGGACGACCTGGTCCAGAAACGGATGGGCCGCAACGCCATCGGCTTCCTGCCCGCCGACGGCCGCAGCCGGGTGCGAACCGGCAAGGACAAGCAGTCGAGCGACGTGATGCGCCACCTCGAACCGGAGGATCTGGTCCGCTACGGCCTGATTCCCGAGTTCATCGGCCGGTTGCCGGTGAGCGCCGTGCTCGAACCCCTCGACACCAGCGCCCTGGAGGCGATCCTCACCGAACCGCGCGACGCCCTGGTCAAGCAGTTCCAGACGCTGCTGAGCATGGACAACGTCCGGCTCGAGTTCGAACCGGGCGCCGTCGAGGCCATCGCCGCCGAAGCCCATCGCCGCAAAACCGGCGCCCGGGCCCTGCGGGGCATCGTCGAGGAACTGATGCTCGACGTCATGTACGACCTGCCCTCCCGCCGCGATGTGCAGACCTTCACCATCACCCGGGAGCTGGTGGAGCAACGCAGCAAGGCCAAGGTGCTGCCGATCAGCGCCGCCGCCGACCTCGACGGACACCGGGGCGAGCAGGCCACGGCCTGAGGTGCCACCTGCAGAGGCACCACGGAGCGGCGATCCGTACCCGCCGCCATCGCGTAGCAGCACCGCAGCGGCGCGAAGCTGAAGATTCTGTTGTTGCCACGCCTTGGCCGCCGCCGATCACCTGCAGGCCCCCCGCCAGCACGGCCTGTTTCTGCACCACGGCATCGACCTGGGGGACGGCACGGTGGCCCACTACCTGGAGGGAAGGGAGATCCTGCGCAGCCCGCGGACTGACTTCAGCCGCGGCGAGCTGATCAGCACCGTCGACTACCCCGATGGCAGCTGTTCGGCGGTGGGGGTCACCCTGCGCCGGGCCATGGGCCGCATCGGCGAGCAGCGCTACAATCTGCTGTTCAACAACTGTGAGCACTTCGCCCACTGGTGCAAGACCGGTCGGCACCGCAGCGCCCAGGTGGAGGACTGGCTGCACACGGGCAGCCTCGGTGCCCTCGCCCTGGGTCAGTTCGTGCCGGCCGCCGTGCTGACCGGGGCGCGGGTGCTGCTGCGCCAGGGCCAGTCCCTCGCCGAGACCCTGGCGGGCGGGCTGGACCCCGAGCAGCTGGTCCGGGGCCGTGAGCTCGCCCGACGCAGCCTGGAGCAGCTCGATGGGGTGCGGCAGTGGCTACAGCAGCGCCTGGAGGAAGAGCTCACCCGGGCAGAACGGCGCTGGGGCGAAGGCTCCGGGGCGATCACTACGGGTACCGAGGGCTTCGAGCAACTGCGCCTGGCCGGGCAGAACCTGGCCGACCAACTGGCTGCCGTGGAGGAGATGGAGGACAGGCTGCAGCGCCTGCTGGAGCCGGGCACAACCGAACAGGCTGCGGATCAGTCGTAACCCAGCGTCTCGAAATCCACGGCCCAGAGCTCCCTGATCCGCGCTTCGGCCTCCGGTTCGAAGGCTTCGCTGGGCGGGAGGTGATCGGTCCGGTTCAGATGCGGCAGGGTCATGGCAAGGTCGAGGCGGCAGCTGATGCTGTTGAAATCGGCCGCGATGTTCTCGAACCGGCCGATGAAATCGACGATCACCTTCCCATTGGCATCGCAGACATGGGAGGTCTGCAGCAGGGTGGGGGCCATCGCCAGGCCCCGATACCGGCCCAGATAACTGTGCAGATGGTTCACGTCTTCAACCGTGTAACACCGCCTGGCTGAAGGCGCTCCCGGAGGAATCCCAGCTGGCAGGGGCGGGAGCCACCGCCACGGCCCGCCCGCGCTCCAGCCTGTGGAGCAGCCTGCGGAACCGCCTGGGACGCTCGGCCGCCTGAGGATGCCGAGGCCGATGGGTCAGGTTGTAGGTGTAATGGGACGTGAACCAATCCAGGGGTTGGCGCACGAAGACGAACTTGAAGGAGCTGTCCCAGATCTCCCTGGGCAGGAGCGAGCGGAGGATGGCCGGCGGCATGTGCTTGTTGGCCCAGAGGCCCGGCAGACCACCATTGAGACCATGGAGATCGGCAAATTGCCCGAACTGATCTTCGATTGACGTCGTTCCCGTTTTGCCGTTGGAGATAAAAATAAACTGCTTATTCTGGGAAATGATCGTCACTGGCAGCTGTGTTCTTTGCCGAATAGAAGACTCAGTCTACATCCTTGAAAGGGCGATGCCGACCATTCTTTGTCTAGATGCTGACGCCTCTTTCCACCACGGGATCTGGGGCAGCCGCAGTGGGATCTCCCGGCTGGGAGGCACGACAGCGGCCTGGGGCATCAATGAAGATCAGGCATCAGTCAAAGAGCTGATGTAGAGTGAATCAACGTTCATCCTCAAGGATGCGTGAAGAATCTCATCATCACATCTTCCTTCAGCTATCACCCAGCACAGCTTCTCCCGTTTCTTGAGTCGGCCCACCGCGTCTGCAGGGACGCCGATGTGGTGATCATCACCACCGCAGCGGATGCGGCCCGCTATGGCGGCCTCACCGAGCGCTATGGCAACCTGAGATTCTTCCTGATTCCTGAGCGGAAGCCATCCCGCCAGACTGGCGGGAGCACCCCTTTCAGCCAGGCCCAAAGGCTCCTGAAAAAGTACAAGCACATCTTGATGTTGCTGCTCAAGAGCAAGCTGGGACTGAAGCCGATCATTCGACGTCATAGGCCGTCGCTGCTTGGACTCAGCCTGGTGAATGTCCATGTGTGCATCCGCAGGTATTTCGCAGCTAGAGATCTGCTGGTCGACAGTGTCGACGAAAATATCGGCTCAGTCCTGCTGGCTGACGTGCGGGATGTAATCTTTCAGTCCGATCCCTTTGCCCACATCTCGTCCGGACGGTATACGGGAGACGAGATCCTCAAGGTCAAGGAATGTCCCTCCAATGCCATCTGGATCAAGGCGGCCTACGGAGAAGACATCTACAACAGGCTCGCTGACAAGGTCTCCGTCTGCTCAGGGGTTTCGATCGGAACTCTGGCCTCCATGCAGGACTATCTCGAGGCCTTTTGCCACGAAACCCTTCGGGTGATGCAGGACAAGTGCCTGGACACCCTGCCTGTCTGGGATCAGGCTTTTCACATCAAGATGCTGCTGCTGGACGGCTTTCCCTTCCAGACGGTTCCCTGGAACGGGTTTGTGGCCACCGTTGCCCAGGCGGGAGCTGAGCACCTGCGCGTGAATGGCGACGGGCTCGTCGAGGTGGATGGCCGGGTCCCGGCGATCCTGCATCAGTACGACCGCCATCCGCCGATCCAGGAGCACATCCACGCCACCTACCGCTGATCCGCCCCGCTGATCCAGCCGACGGCCGCCCGCCTTAGGCTCCTCATCCGGTCAGGGCAGGGTGCATGGTCCAGGCCTACGAGCCCCTTCATCACAAGTACCGGCCCCAGCGCTTCGACCAGCTGGTGGGCCAGAAGGCCGTGGCCGACACCCTCAGCCAGGCCCTGCTCCAGAACCGCATCGCCCCGGCCTATCTGTTCAGCGGGCCCCGGGGCACCGGCAAGACCTCCAGCGCCCGGATCCTGGCCCGTTCGCTCAACTGCCTGGCCAGCCCGGCGCCGACCCCGGAGCCCTGCGGAAGCTGCCAGCTGTGCACGGACATCGCCAGCGGCAACGCCCTCGATGTGATCGAGATCGATGCCGCCTCCAACACCGGCGTCGACAACATCCGCGAACTGATCGAACGCTCCCGGTTCGCCCCGGTCCAGGCCCGCTGGAAGGTCTACGTGGTGGACGAGTGCCACATGCTCTCCACCGCCGCCTTCAACGCCCTGCTCAAGACCCTGGAGGAACCACCGCCACGGGTGGTGTTCGTGCTCGCCACCACCGATCCCCAGCGGGTGCTGCCCACCATCCTCAGCCGCTGCCAGCGCTTCGATTTCCGCCGCATCCCCCTGGAGGCCCTGGTGGGTCATCTGCAGTGGATCGCCGCCGAGGAATCCATCGGCATCACCCCGGAGGCCCTGCACCTGGTGGCCCAGCGGTCCCAGGGAGGCCTGCGGGACGCCGAAAGCCTGCTCGACCAGCTGAGCCTGCTGCCGGCGCCGATCGCCGCCGACGCGGTGTGGGACCTGCTCGGGGCGGTGCCGGATCAGGAGCTGCTGCGGCTGGCCGGCGCCATGGCCGCGGCCGATCCCCTGCAGGTGGTGGAGGGGTGCCGCGAGCTGCTGGATCGGGGGAGGGAACCGGCCGCCGTGCTCCAGGGCCTGGTCAGCCTGCTGCGGGACCTGCTGCTGGCGGGGGTGGCACCGGACCGACTGGAGCTCACCAGCGTGTCCCCGGAACTGCGGTCGCAGCTGCCTGAGGTGGCGCGCCTGATCGGCAAATCCCGCCTGCTGCGGTGGCAGTCCCAGCTCAAGGGCAGCGAGCAGCAGCTGCGCCACAGCGTCCAGCCACGGCTCTGGCTGGAGGTGTTGCTGCTGGGCCTGCTCGCCGAACCGGCCCCCGTGGCCGCCACACCCGCCGCCACCCCGGCCGGGCCGCAGCCGCCCGGCGCCGAAGGCCAGCGGGTCAGCCGCAGCCAGGAGCCCGTGCCGGCCGCCTCGGCGTCGCCCGTACCGGCCCCGGCGCCAGCGGAACCGGAGACAGCCCCGGAGGGGGCGCGGCCCGCCGGCGAGGACCTGGCCGAGCTCTGGCAGCAGATCCTGGCCGGGCTGGAACTCCCCTCCACCCGGATGCTCCTCTCCCAGCAGGCCCAGCTGTTGCGGCTGGATGAACGGCGGGCGGTGGTGCGGGTGGCCGGAACCTGGATGGCCATGGTTCAGAGCCGCCTGCCCCTGCTGGAGAAAGCCGTGGCCAGCGCCCTGGGAAGCCCGCGCCAGCTGACCCTGGAGGCGGGGGGATCGGAAGCAACCCCACAGCCGCAGCCACCGCCCACGGCTCCCATGCCCCTGGAGCGGCGGGAGTCGCCATCGCCGGAGCCGCGGGGTGGCCCGCAGCCGGAGGTGGTCCCTTCCGGGCCTCGTCCCGGGAATGGCGCCCCCCCAGCCATCACCATCACTCCCCAGGAGCAGGCATCTGCGCCTGTCTCCGGGGCACCAAAGGAAGACGCGATCAAGACCGGACCGTCCTCTCGCGTCGCCCCATCACCCTTGAACGAGAAGGCGCGGACCCTTGCAGACTTTTTCGGTGGCGAAGTAATTGAAGACTTTGAAGATGTCCCCTGACCAACGAACGATCAAGAACCTACAAACACATTCTCTCTTGGCCTGCAGGTGCTATCGGGGAAGCCGGACTTTTCGAACGACTTTTGCTCCTCCAATCAGGATCCAGACGACGGGATTTCTACGGATCTTCGGAGCCTTCCCTGCTACCTCCATAGGATCCCACAGGTACTCCACCATCAGCAGTCGAATCGTCTCCAGAAGGGAACACAGAACGCGACAGGCATGAAACGCTGACTCCGAACGGGCCAGCAGGACAATCTTGTACTCAAGCAAGGCATAGAGATGCGGGAGCTTGCCCTTTTCAATCGAAGCGGTTGCCGCACTCGCGTGGACGCGATAGCCGACCAGTGGCTTGTCAAGATAGAGAAAGTAGCCTTTTGCCGCCAGCAATGACCAGCACAACCAGTCCTCATACTGAGCCAACTGAACATAGGCGAATGGGATTCCCCGGAGCGACGCCGCGCGCACGATGGCCGAAGAATTGCAGATGCTATTTCTAACCAGATAGTCCTTCAGAGAGCGCAGTCGATAGGGCCTGACAGGATTTCGAGAGAAGGACGACGCAAAGTATGCACTCCTGCCAGTATCGCCGATAACCTGAACCCCGGTGTGGCAGAGTACAACCTCAGGGCTGGCATCCATGACCTTGACCTGCGCGTCAATCTTGTCCGGCATAAACACATCATCGGCGTCAAGGAATGCCAGGTAACGGCCCATGGAAGCGCTGAAGCCCAGATACCTTGATGCGCTGACCCCCCGGTTGGCATGTCCTGGGTGAGAAAGAATCTTCAGGGACGGAAACTCGGTTTCACGCAGCCGGCTCAGCTCTTCCCATGATCCATCCGTTGACCCGTCATCAACAACAATCACCTCAACGGATAAGGCAGGCGAGCAACGGACAGATCTGATCGCCTCTCCGACAAAGTCCTTCGCGTTAAAGCACGGGATGACGACGGAAACATCAACGCTTGACATCAGGCCTCCATTCTTGATGGCAGCCCCTGGATTCACGCAGGACGGGCATGGACAATCCTGCGAAACGACGACACCCAAGGATTCCCAGGCCCTGCGGTACCAGGGTGGTTGTCATCCATCCGCTCAGCCAACCTCGGAGACAAGCTCCGTCTGGCCATCAGGGTCGTCGGATGGGCCTCCATCAGCCGGGGAGAGATCCGTTGGCTCCGCCCCGAGGTGCAGGGTCTTCACCCAGACCAGCTTCTTGGGCAACAGGGCCATCTTCAGCGTCACCCAGGGGATCACCAGGAACCAGTGGACCAGGTAGAGGATGCCCAGGCCGGCGCTGAAGGGGTTCATGGCCGGCAGGGGCGGCCCCTCCGACGGCCGCCGACAGCCTGTGGCGATCGCCATGCCCGAGAGGGCCAGGGCCACGATCGAGAACGGCCACATGGTGGGGGCCGTGCGGGTGAGCAGGGTGCCGATCAGATCGGCGCTGGCCACCACCGGAAGCACGTACTGCAGCAGGAAGAAGCAGGTGAGATCGAGTTTCTGGCTGAACGTGAGCCGGTCGGAGACCAGACCGGGGCCGTAGTCGAAGAAGCGCTGCAGGCCGCCCTCGGCCCAGCGCTGGCGCTGGCGCCAGAGGGCCGGGAGGGTCAGCACCGCCTCCTCCTGCACCGGAGGATCCCAGAGCACGCCGATCGGCAGGCCCTCGAGCAGGAAGCGGAAGCTGAGGTCGAGGTCGTCGGTCACGGTGTCCTCGTTGAAGCCCCCGACCTTCAGGAGCGCCTCCCGGGAGAGCAACTGGCCATTGCCACGCAGTTCGGCCACCCCGCCGTTGGCCAGACGCCCCTCCTGGATCATGGCGTCGAAGGCCATCTCCATCGCCTGGGCGGTGGTGAGCAGGTTGGTCTGGGCATTGGCCACCGCCTTGCGCAGCTGCACCGCCGCCCAGCCCCCGGCCT